>NZ_CP041240.1:0-300000 GCF_013488225.1 Sinorhizobium mexicanum
TCGGGAAGGCTGTGGCCAACCCTGACAGCTGTCAGGGTCCTAGGTTTCGGTTTTTTTACGAAAAGATAGGTGCAGGGCGGGCCGCCCGGCTACGCATAGGGGCCGCACACATCCACGCCTAGCACCGGATGCTCAGCCGAAGTCTGGGGAAATTTCTCCCGTTTCTGTCAGCGGTCTAGCACGGGACCGGATGAGAAGGATCGCCTGGCCGGAACAGGTGAACGAGATGTCTTGGAAGCCATCGCAAACGTAAGCCTCAGCGACGCATCCAACTGCATCCATAGGATTGGCTGAACGGAGCCGACGATGTCCTTGAACCTCGTGAAAATGCGAAAATGACGGGAGGTGAGGCGAGAGGCTTCTGACTCTGGAGTGAACCTGTCGAGGCTGCGACCGAAACGTTGTCGCTATCGACAGAACACGAATCCGTCTCTCACGGAACTGCCTGAGTCCACATCCATTCGTTCACGATCAGTGGGTGCGATTAAAGAATCCGCAGACGGGGCCATAGCATGCCTATCGCCTTGGGCACATTTGACCGGAGAAAGATACTCGACCAGAGGAAGTCTTCCGGCCCTAATCACTCCACGTGACCGGGGTCGGATCTTCGAGGCGCGGGCGTTTTAGACATACCTTGCGATTGGCGCAAGGCATGGGTTTGGCGTGTCAGCGCTTGCGATGAAAAATCTGCAGCCTGCAAAAATCGCAACTGAACTTGAGGTGCACGATGTTGGACGGCCTTAAGGAGGTTGAGATCCCGCGATAAGTCGGCAAAAATATCGAGAAATAGGCAAGATATCGTGAGCCGAAATATCTTGCTTACGAGCGGGAACTGCCCCAATTAGGCAGCGTCCCTACGTGGCCTCCGAATTGAGAGCCTGGAACCCTCTCCTTTTCGCGGAGAACCAGAACCCTGACAGCTGTCAGGGTTTTGGACCGGCCCTCGAGCTCAGGATTGCCGGCAAGTCTTCCGCGGGCCTTGGCCTCCTTCATGCCGGACTTGGTACGCTCCGCAATTAGCGCTCGACCACCGGCAAGGAAAACATCTCCTGCCGTGTCAATGTCTCGATGGGCCGCGCTGGGACTGAAATGCGCACCCGCGTCCGTGAGTTAATCGATGACCTCGAGGAGATGCTTGCCGAGCGCGCCACGTGGTCGAGCCGAACCACGACGAGCGTTTCGCCGCCGTCGACATCATGCAGCTTTGCGAGGGCAGGGCGGGCGCGGGAGGCGCCGCGGAGCCGTGCTCCGCGATGATCAGGTGCCAGCTGCAGGTCGTTACTCAATCTCCTGCGCTTTTGTCGCCTGGTCGTCGGCGGAGACGCGTGCATAACCGATCATCCGGCCACAAGGAACAGGTGTCATTGCGGGCGGTTCCCGGTGAGGAGCTCGAGTAGGGCGGGATTGATATAGAGATTCTCGCGGCCAGATTTCAGCATCAACCAGGGCCTTCAGGTAGACCGCCGCGGCTTGACGCTTTGCTATATCGGCCGCCACGACGTCGGAGATGCGGCGATAGGGGTCTGACGAAAATCACCTCCGCCAGCTCGCGTGAATAGATCTTGGGCAAATCGCGACGCATCCTTGCGCCCGTCTGATCGAGGAGATCGCGGATCGCGTGGATCTTCCTGTTTGACCACTCCGCGGTTTCGCGTATGCCCGCGAGCATGTAGAGAATCCAGTCCTCCCAGGCGCCTTCGCTAGTCCCCCGCTGGAGTCGGTCGTAATAGGCTCGTTTGTTGCCGATGATATAGCGGCTGAGAAACAGCACGGGAATGTCGAGTAGACCCTTGTCGACGAGATAAAGGAGATTGAGAACGCGTCCCGTTCGGCCATTGCCATCGGTGAAGGGGTGAATGGCATCAAACTGGTAGTGCATGACTGCGAGGCGGATCATTGGATCGATGTCTTCGGCCTCGTGGATATAACGCTCCCAGTTCGCAAGCTTATCCCGTAAGAGGTCGCGACCCTCGGGAGGCGTGTAGATGACCTCCCCCGTGGCTTCATTGTATAGCGCGGTTCCCGGCGTGGCGCGTATGTCGAGTTCAATGCCCTTGATCGTCCGGCAGAGTTCGATTGCCATTGCTGTCGAGACTGGCCGCTCTTGAAGCAACTGGAAGCCTTGATGCAGCGCGGTCCGCTAGCGCAGAGCCTCCTTCGTCGCGGCTTCGGGCGGGTTTGCCGCATCGCCGGCAAAGCGAAACATGCGGTCCGTCGTCGTAACGATGTTTTCGATCTCTGAGCTCGCTTGTGCTTCAAGCAAAGGGATGGAATTGATTAGCACAGACTGGTTTGGAATGAGTTCTCCGGATACCTTGAGCTCTGCCAGAGCAGCGCGCGCGGTGATGCAGGCCTTGAGGACGGCCTTCGTCTCAATGTCTTCGCTCGGCGGCAATGTTGGCAGATCGTTGTAGGGGCGGTCGGGCCGGAACGCCATGCTAAAACTTCCATTGTTCCGGCTGACTTATCTTCGGATATGTCGTTGGGGACGACATATCGTACTAAACGTGTCGATAGAATCGCAATTTCTCGACATATCCTGCTGCTGCAATGTACAAGATCGCCAGACGAAACCTATCGTTTGTGAACGTTTCTGGTGGAGTACCCGCGCTCGGACTGGAGCCTCCAAACTCGACAACCCAGGACTCGCCGCGCGGACGGTTGGTGACGCGCACCGGGAGCCGGATCGCCGATTTGAGACCATGGCGAATGCGCCGACAAGTCAGCGCCATTGTGGCGATTACTTCCCGATTTCAATTGAAGCCCTAAGCTGAAAATTTAACGTCCGACTTTGACTTAATGGCTTCACGTCGAGCAGGGGAGGGGGAGGATAACGTTCGATATCGTTGCGGTGGGTGGAAGCGTGTTGGAAGAATGCGCGCATGGTTATAAAACCGGCTTGCTACAACGATAGGATTCGGGATGAGCTGGAAGCTGCGGCGGGTTAGGCAGTGTGCCAAGTGCCCTTGGAAGGTGTCGACGAACCCTCATGATATTCCAGATGGCTATAGCGAGGAACTGCATCAGGCTCTTGTCCGCACCATCGCCGAGCCGGGATCGCTAGACGGCAGAGGTCAAGTCATGGCTTGCCATGAGCATCCCCCAGGGGAGGAAGCCCACTGTGTCGGCTGGCTCATGAATCAGATCGGGCCTGGCAACAACATCCCTTTGCGTCTTCACGTGATGTCTTGCGAGAATATTGATGCGGTTATCCTGGAAGGTCCGCAGCACAAACGGTTTGAAGATACGCTGCCAAAAGGCAATGACGTGGCAGTTGGGTAGGTGTCACCGCCTGCGATCGCCGAAAGGCTGGATCGGCGGACGCAGCACCTTGGCACAGCTCTGATTGTTGGTATTAAAGTCCCGAGGCCTTGGTGAGGTTGATCCGGAAGCGGTCGCGCCGCCGCTGATACTTGCGGGTCATTTCCGCACTGGCATGACCGAGCTGTTTTTGGACATAACGCTCGTCGACCTCGGCCGAGGAGGCCAGTCCGGCGCGCAGCGAATGGCCCGAGAATTTTTCGGCTCGCTCACCCTCGCTGAGGTCGCCACGAATGCCGGCGGCCAATGCCGCCTTCTTGACGAGCCGCGCGACCTCGCGGTCATTCAATCGATCCGGTCCAACATCCCTCCCTTGGTCGCGGACGCGGCGGAAGAGGGGACCCTTTGCAACCCGGGCGAACTTGATCCAGGTCTCGACGGCGACGACCGGGCAGGTCGCATCCGACGAGCCCCGGCCGATTTCGACCTCGCGCCAGCCGGTCTTGCCGCGCAGGGTGACGAGCAGGCCCTTGTCGAGGATCTCGATCCAGCCACGGCCGTCTTCGGTCTGGTCGCGGTCGCAATCCAGCCCGACGATCTCCGAGCGGCGCAGGCCGCCGGCAAAACCGACGAGCAGCATGGCGCGGTCGCGCAAGCCTCGCAACGTGCCGCGATCGAGCGTTTCGAGCATGGCAATCAGGTGCTCGGGCAGCACCGCTTCCTTTTGCCGGGGAGGGGCGGCATGGGTGTTGCGGATGCCGGCCAAAACGGTGGCGATGTGGCGATCCTTGCGGTCGAGCGGCGTGCCGCGCTGAACATAGTTCCAGGTGATCGCGGAGAGGCGCCGTTCGATCGTCATCACTGAATGGGGCTTACGGTCGGCCGTTGCGGCCCCTGACGCGCAGGCGGTGATGTAGAGGCCGACGGTCTGCGGATCGGGCGGCATATGGGCGAGACCCTGACGCCGGCACCAGCCGGTGAAATGCTTCCAGTCGGAGGCATAGGCCTTGCGGGTGTTGGCGGAGCTGGCGGCCTCGACATAACCGCGGGCCCGATCGGCGAGGCGCTCGAGGTGCGCCGGCAGGGCGGTGGTCGCGTCCGGAAGAGGGGAGGGGAGTGCAGCGCCCATCGGGCTCGTGTCGGCCGACGGCTGCACCGCGGAAACATCATCGCCGGCGGCCGTGCTGTCAGACGGAGCTGAGCTCTTCTCGACGTGATTTTCGCTGTTCTGCTCGATGATTTGGGCCATTTCTTATATAAAGAGCATAACGTCCGATAATGCAACATTATCAGTCATTATAAGAGGAAGACAAGTCGTGCGGTTTTATATCATATTAATAGCCTGAACTGCACACTCGGTGTAGTGTGCTCGCCATGGATTCGCGCGCCCTCTCTCCTTCTAAGTCTGCAGTGACCCTGCCGCAGATCCCCGGCTGGGCCCTACCGCGTGGCCGCGAGCCGGACGAAGCGGCTGCCGCCTTCGCCGCCGGCATCGCCTTGAAATCCCTCGACGATCTCGTCCGCTCCGAGCCCGGCTGGGCCGGCTGTTGGCGCGCCCGGCAGGCGCTGAAATGCGCCGCGGCCGCCGTTCGGCTGATGGGCCGCAACGAGCACGAAACGGCACTACGCGACGCCGTTCTGTTGACGGCGCCTGGCGACGATCCTGGACCCGCGGGAAAGGTGTTTCTGGCCTACAAAAGGCTCGCCACTCGCAAACCCGGCTTTTCCTCGAAGGCCGTCGCCGAGTTCGCCGATTTTCTTGGTCTGGTCTGGGACGACCGGCTGGCGGCGGCCGTCGACCATGCCGACGGCACATTGCAGTTTGGCCGGCCGGCGCCGTTTGCCGCGGCGGAATTGGTGACAGCGATCCTTGTCGCGCGGCCCGACGCGGAGGCGCTGGCGTGGGCGCTGGCCGACATGCTGATCGCGTCGATGCTGAAATGGCCGTTTCCTGTGCCGCTGCTGATGGCAGAGCGCTACGGCCCTGCCTTCCGGATGCTCGGAGGCAGGGGCCGTGTTCGCCCGGGCGACACCGCCTTTGCCTGCGCCGTCTGTCTTGCCTTGGTCGAGGGGGCAAGCGCGGTCCTGCGCGCCGCTGGCGAAATCGGGCGCCGCGCTGAGCAGCTTTCGGCCGTGGCGCCAAAGGTGCGGACTAAGGGCGCCGGCACGGTCATTGAAAAACTGCTCGAGGAGGACGCCGTATCGGCGTCGGCGCCCGGCAGCCATCTGTCTCGCTGGGCGGCGACCCGGCTGTTCGAGCGGCTGGAAAGTTTCGGGGCCGTGCGCGAGCTGTCCGGCCGCTCGTCGTTCCGGGTTTACGGGTTGTGAGGATGGCCGGACCCAGCGCAACCAGGACACATCGTGGAAGCAAATTGAGGTCGGAGGATGAAATCCTCTACGACCGCGAGCTGGAGGACATGCCGCCGGAGCTGCGTTGGCGCGAATGGATGCTGCGGGTTGAGGCGGTCATTTTTGCTTCGGTCGAGCCGGTCGCGCGGGAAACGCTGGCGCGGGTGGTTGGAAAAGATTGCAGCATTGACCTGCTGATCGATGATCTCCGGGAAGAACTGCGCGATCGGCCCTACGAGCTCGTGTCCGTCGCCGACGGCTGGCAGCATCGGACGCGGGTGCGGTTTGCCGACACCATCCGCGCCTCGTCGGCGCCGACTCGCTCGTCGGCGGCGGCGCTATCAGAGTTCGAGGCGATGGTGCTGATGGCGGTGGGGTATTTCCAGCCGGTGACGAGAAGCGACCTATCGAAGGTCTTCGGCAAGGAGGTCAGCCGCGACACGATTGCGGCGCTCCGCAGCGCCGGCTTCCTCGCCTCCGGCCCGCGCAGCCCGACACCCGGCGCGCCCTATACCTATGTGACGACCAAGCACTTCCTCTCCGCCTTCGGCATGGAGACCCTGCGCGATCTGCCGGACATCGAGGCGCTCGAGGATGCCGGGCTGCTCAGTCGGCAGGCTGTTCAGTATGAGCCGCTTTCGGCCGAGGGGGAGAGCGAGGAGGAATAAGGTTGCGGCGGCGCCGAAGGCGCCCTGGATCAGGACGTTGCGCAGGTGGAAGCGATAGAGGACGCAGGCACCATAGACCGCGACGGGCGGTTTAGAGGCCATGGGTATCGATCAGGCCCTCTGTGTCCTCGGTAAGCGCTTCCATCGCGGCCTGACGGGCATCGAGCCTGGATTTCAGGGCGAGCACGTCCTTCAGCAGGGCGCGGCGGCGTTTGCCGACATAGCGGAATGGCAGATCACCCCGGTCCATGCGCAGCACGACGAGCGGACGCGAGATGCCGAGAATGGCCGACGCTTCGGTCGGGCGCTCAGTTCCTGGTCTTCGGCCAGCACGGCGACGCGCTCGCCGCGCAACACATGGGCCAGGAGGGCTTCAACCGCGGCGGCGGCCGAAGGTGGTATCGACAGCCTCTGTTCCCGGCCGCCCTCATGATGGATATGAATTTCCAGCTTGTCGCCCGGGGCCAGCTTCGGCAAAGGCGAGGCTGTCTTATGGTCGCGATCCGACAATCCGGCGAAATGAACGATCTGGCTGGCCATGGCGATGTTTCTTCAATCGGCAATATGGAGCGCATGCCCCGTAGCTGCAATAACTGAAACCTTAATGAGTTGATGAACTGATGGCGTCGGGGGGGGCGATGCGGGTCGCCAGATCGCCGCCGCCGCTTTGACGTCAGGCAATTTCCCAAACCTGGGTGAGGATCGCCGCTTCGTAGCGGTTTTCAATTGAAGGCAGCTTGAAATTGCGTTGCTATCAAAGAAACATGTGCTTCGAGTGGCGGCCGGAGCTCGAAGGCGCGGACTTCGCGGGAGAAGTCGAACAGTCGCACCAGGCTCCATTCATGTCGCCGGGCGTCTGCGACGTCCAGCTCGTTTCTCGAGATGTAGAAGGGCGTGCGCTCCCACCCATTCGTCGTCTTCACTTCGATGAGACGTGGCGACCCATTCGGCGCGAAACTGGCAATATCATAACCAGCGCCGTCACCGTCTTCCTGAGATACCCAACGGACCTTCGCTGCTAGATCCCTTCGACCTGAGGCTTGAAGATGTGCGCGTTCATGATGGAAAACACGCTCTTCGCCGGCTTTTCCAAGGGAACGGTTTCTCTCATCCCTTCCCGCCACATCAAATCTGCGAGCGATTGCCTCAAGTTGTGACAGTTCGGCGGGAGGAGGAGCGTTCTTAATAGTCGGCGGCACGCCGAAGAACAGGGATGGCGCACCAGCAAAGCCCTGGGTAACTTCGGTTGCACTTGACGCCTCAAATGACGGGTTCTTTGCGAGCCACCTCGAAACGGCCTCCGCCAATGACATCTGCAACTTGAAGCGAGGTTGATAGCCGTTAATATACGGTAGCCCAAAGCCGACCAAGGCGGCCGAAATATTGCAGTTCTTGAACTCGATCGAGCTTTTGGATCGGCCAAGGGACTGCTGAAGGTTCCTGTTGTTCATCGCTTTATTATAGGCGCGACCAGCCAGATCATCCTTCAGCATTTGGAAATAGACGGCGACGATCGCGTCGTTTTCCTGATCGGACCAGCTTTCAGCGTTCATGCCGCCAGGCTATGCCGGCCAGGGTGCTTTGTCATCAGAATACCCGGCAATGCGAATCCGTCGGCAGGTATACGTCTGTTCAAACCTTTACGCACGGAGCTGAGATCCCGTTATGCAAGCATCTGCAGCCCGTGCTTCTGTACGAGCGACAGGAGCTTGAGCGCCGGCCCGCTCGGCCGCTTGGCGCCAGTTTCCCACTTCTGGACCGTCGACTGGCTCGTGTTGAGATAACGGGCAAAGACCGGCTGGCTGACATGGTTGTCCTCGCGCAGCGCCTTGATCTCACCGGGCGTTAGTTCCCGCGGGATCACAAGGCAATCCTCATCGAAGGTCCGCATCGTTTCCTTGTCGATGGTCCCAGCCGCAAACATGCCTTCGATTGCACTATGAATCGCCTCGAGGGCATCGCTCTTGAACTTGCGTTTAGTCGCCATGGTTTATCTCCAACAGTGCGCCGGTCTCGATTTCCGCTTCGAGGTCGGCTTTCGTCTTGCGACGGTAGAGATCGGCGAGCTTCCGGAATGACAGAAGCTCGTCGTCATCGATGTTCGCCCGATCCTTCTTGGCGAAGAGATAGGCGAACACCCAGAACTCTCCGGCCTTTGCCAGAACGATTGAACGATGCATGTTGTCGTTGAGCCGCTTCTTGAAGACGCCACCGCCGAGATCGTCGGCCTGTCCAAGAACAACCTGACGGATTGCCTTCGACAACGCCTTGTCGGAGATTCGCGCTTTCTTCGCTGCCTTGGCGAACCACGCTGTTTTGAACACTCGTTCTGACGTCGGCTTATATAGCACTAAGTGCTACATCCATCAAGGTTTGAAAGGGAGAGCTATGCCGCCTCCCATACCTGATTCAGAATCCGGGCAGCAAGCGCGGCCTTGTCCTGAGGCAGAAAACGTCCGTAGTGCTGCTGCACCACGTCCGGCGTGTCCTGGATCGCGTAGCTTGCCCGTTCGTAAGATCCGGTCTGCTTGAGGATATGGGTCGCCAGAATATCCCGAAGATTGTGCGGGCCGTGCGGCAACAGGCCTTTGATGGCGCCGCGACCGGTATACGGGTTATAGATGCCGTAGCGCTGGATCACGGTCCGCCAGGCTTCGTAGAACTTGGTGGAGTCGTATGCCGCGTCCAGGCTGATTGTTTTCACCGTCTTGACGAACAGCGTGCCGGGATCCTTGGCTCGGCCGAGCAGCACGCGGCGATGGCGATCGATATAGGCCTCGAGGTATTTGTAGAGATCAAGCAGGTCCGGCAAGATGAGCCGGAACGGCTTCTGTCCGAAGAAGGACGAGCCGGAATTCTTGAAGGCGACCGACGGAATAAGCACTTCCCACCCTTGCTCTCGATCGCTCCAGCGCAACTCCCCGCACTTCATGTCTTCCAGGCGTCTCTCCGACGTCGGGAAATGGCCGCGCGGGCAGACGCGAAGCTGGCGAAGATTCTTTTGCCGAAGTCCCAGATGCAAGCCAAGTCGGAGCAGCAGGAAAGAGCGGACAGCTTCCGCGGCCGCTCGGGGATAGCGGTCTTCGTCCGGCATGCGTTTCAAAATCTCGTCGGTGATTTTGCGGTATTCCGCCAGTGGGCTGTCTGCCTCCAGAACGCACATGATCGGCTCAAAGGGATCGCGGTGCACACGCATCACCCGCTGAATCTCCTTCGACCGATTGGCGGCATGCCGATGAAACGTATCGCAGGCGCCATGCCAGTCGCGGGAAGCGAATTCGATTTCCTCCGGCGCGATCAGACCTTCAATCGGTCTGACATCTTTCAGCAGTTCGGGATGCTGACGGATCCAGCCAACCTCGGCGCGCGTCAGCGCCTGAGCGACCATCAGCATGTCCTCTTCCCATTTGGTGTAGAAGCCGCGGCGTTGCTCCCGCCATTGCAGGTACCAGTCCCAGACGCCTGGGAAGATCAGCAGGCCAAAGGTCAGTTGGCTCAGCGGCACGCCGCGGCCTTTGACGATGCCGGCGGGGGAGGCCGCCAGCGACCCGAACATTAGGCCGAGATGCTCGATCTTCTGAAACGCGGTTTCCTCGCCCCATACGCCGTTCCGCTGAAATCCGATCGCCGTCAGCGTCGAGGTTTTGAACCGGATCAGATCAGCCATTTCCATTGCCAGTCGCGGCGGCGCGTCGACGACGCCTGACAGGAGATCAGGATCTTCGAATGGTTCGGCGACATTTTGGTTGGCGCTGGTTGCCAAGGTGTGCGCTCGAGGCGGGAGCGCTGTTCCGCCATAGGTGACGCCTGGAAAGCGGATCGCGTACCGCTGTTTGCTGGCTGCAGCCTGGTAGCGCCGATAGTCTGTCGAGCCTGAGATGATGACCCGGCGCACCCAGTCGAGGATTTCCTCCCGTTTGGTGAATGGCAGGCTGCTGAAGTCGTCAGGGAGATGCAACGCAATCCGGCGCCGTTCGGCGGGGCTGATATCCCCAAGGTTGTGACCATGGAGGGAGCGAGATTGATGGGGCAGCTTCGCCTTGAAGTATCCCGCCGCCAACCGGTATCGACGCTCGATCCGGGCGAGGATTTCGAAACTTGCGACGGATCGTGGGGCACGCTCGCCTTGAATCCAGGACAGCAGAGTCTTGTCGTCGAATGTTTCGCCCAGGTGCACTATGGCGCGATAGAGTTGCCAGTAGCTCTCGCCAAACCTTCGCATATGATAAACGAGCGCGTCCTGAAATCCGGCGGGGTCCTCGCCCCCTGCGAACAATGGATCCGGAAACGGCTGGATCGCTTTCGGTTGCGGCCCTCTCGGCGCCGATGCGGACTGAGCGTGACGATCGTCATCACCAATCCGCCGCGGCTTTCGGTTCGAGGGTGCTGTGGTTGTCGATATACGCTGGCTTGGCTCGCTTGATCGGGGCATTCGCTTCGCGGATCGGATGTCCTCCGCAACAGGGGGCTCGCCCAGCCACCGGAGGATCGCATCCAGGGCGATGCGGACCTGCTTCTTCAAATCACCCGTTAATTCGCCGCCAACCCGGCAAGCGTGAGCGATTTCGGTCCAGTCGATGCGACCGTTCAGCAGTGGTGGTGACTTACGATGGACGATGAGACTGACGAGATAGGACTTGATATTCTCCAGCGCCCGCGTCGACGCGATTGGCGCAATGCGCAACTTGCAGAACTCTGAGATTTTTCGCTGAAAATGACGTGATGAAAGGTCTGGTTTTGACATGCTCGCATTCCGTTTCAGTCGGCACCAATGCCGAGGCGAGCGGGGATAGGAGCTGTCATTTAACAAAGGATGTATCCGACCGGGCAGAAGCCGACACCGATGCCGCGCTATCACAGCTTTGATCCCCCGTGTGGCGCCCGAGTGTCTTCGACGAAAGGAGTCTCGAAGGAAGACGGAGGTATCGTGATCGCGGTGATAGCCCAAAGCGCAGCGGGATGTTCAGCGTCAAACTGTGAGATTGTTTAAATATAAATCTGCTATGATGTGCTAAAAAATCCATTGGTGATCGCGCGATGAAACGTAATCATAATGTATTGAAGGAACAGATATTTAGAACGTCATCTAGATTCCGATAAGCAGTACTTATCGGAAGTGAGACGCCATCTCTCCAATATTACCCTGTGGCGGACTCTAACTATGAGATAGCGTCCGTGTAGCAAATCATTTACCATGTTTTCAATGTCTTATGATTTGTCGAAATTGCCTCTCCAGACCCTCATTCGGCCGATTTCGGACGCTGCATCCGCATTGACCCGTCTCGACGAGCGGATCGCCCGCTCGCCGGTTGGGCCGGGTTGGATCGAACGCATGCACTTCGCCGATGCCTGCGCCTCGCTGTGGATCGACGGCGAACTCGTCCATCTCGAGGACCTGGTGCTGCATGACGCCACGAAAGATATTCGTACCCCGACCCATGAACTCACCATCGCCCGCGACGTTTTGCGAAGCCGTCGGCGGATCACGGCGCAGCCCTCGGGCTGGGTGTTGAGCCCGGAGGGTCTCCGCTCCCTCCGTGGGCACGACTTCGTCGCCGGCGCGCCCGCACCATCTTTCGGTGACGACGGCGGCACGCGAAAGGTCGGAGCCGAGCCTGGTGACACTTCAGTGCCGGAAGGGGAGGGGGCGGAGGGTTCTGACGTCACCAGCCCATTCGACGCCGAGCTCGCCGCCATCGATGCGGTGCTGGCCCGCTCGGACGCCGCCATCGAAAAAGCAAAGGCGCCCGGACTCGCCAGCGCTCGTGAAAAGGATCCGATGGTCTATGATCTCGACTGGGACGAGGACGCGCGCCTCGACGAATGGAGCATCGTGCTGGCCGAGACCGAAGCTCTGCCGCCGGTCTTGCGCGCCGCGTTGTTGCTCGATGCCTGGAACGATCTACAGGTTTTGCAGCACGCGCCCTGGCTCGGCCGGCTGCTCGCCGCGGAGACGCTACGGCAAGCGGGTCTCACAACCGCGGCCCATTTGGCCGCGGTCAATGCTGGTCTCAAATCGATCCCCGTCGAGCGCCGCCGGCATCGCGCGCGCGACACCCGCCTGCTGGCGATCATCCATGGCGTCATCGCGGCCGCCGAGCTCGGCCTCAAGGAGCACGACCGGCTGACGCTCGCAAAACAGATGATGGAGCGGCGCCTGGTCGGCCGGCGCTCCTCCTCCAATCTGCCGGGCCTGATCGAGCTCGTCGTCTCGCGGCCGCTGGTCTCGGCCGGTATGGTCGCCGAGGCGCTCGAGGTGACGCCGCGGGCGGCGCTCCGGATCGTCGGGGAGCTTGGGCTGAGAGAGATGACGGGGAGGGGGAGGTTTCGGGCATGGGGGATTTCTTAACCATGCTGTGCGAGTAAAGCACCAATGGTATGTTTCCGAGCCTTAAAAGAACTTGACCTCATTAATTGGGTATTATACCACTTTAATATGGAACCGGTACAATTCTCCGACGCATTACGCCTGACCGAGCTGGGTGAAAGCCAGCTCCGAGAATGGTGTGGAAAGCGTGGTTTGTTCCAGCCTACCGTGCCTGCGCGGGGGCCAGGGCGTGTTGCCCTGTTTTCATGGCAGGACCTAATAGCGCTTCGTGTGTTTCGAGAAGTCTTCCAAGTTTTCTCGGGGCGAGCCAGTAGCTGGGCGCCCGGAATTAGTGAACTTCGGCAGTGCCTAGCAGGACAGTTTTTTCCTAATCTTTGGGGAAAAGGCGCCATCTTCCCAGATCAGCATTCTGCTTATCTCGGTACACTGGAAACCCTTCAATCAAGCGGTGCCATCTTATTTGTACCGTTGGACCCTCACCTTGCCGTGATCTCCAATCGAGCAACTCCAGAGGAACTGCAAGGCCAACTGCCCCTCGTTACGCCCGTGGGGTCTAAGCGATGACGAGCATGGCATTAAGTGCAAAGTGGAGTGAGCGCTTCGGCCTCGCTCGCTCACCGATGTTCGAGCGCGAGCGAGCGAACTTGCAAGGCGAACATGACGTGTTGCTTGACGGGGGCTTCGGCTCGTTCGCATTGTCTATCGTTGACGAGCCGGCGAACCCCGCTGAAGTCGCTGGGTGGGTGTGGTCTAGTGACCTGCCACATCATGTGAGCGTCACACAGAAAGAGGTTCAGGTTGTAAGGTGGGATGCTGCCCGGGATGCGCAGACTTATTCTATCGATTCTGTGTCTCGTGATCTCGACGGCTTCTATCGATATCTTTGCAAGGACCGACTCCGGTCCAACAGATCTGTTGTCCAACACCTGATCAATCTGTTCGGCCGGGTGCGTTCTTTGGTTGCGCATGCTCGAATGCCGGACGAGCGATCCATTGATGCTTTCGTGACCATTCTTGCCGATTTGATCGCTGGCGACGATGCTCCTGCACGGCGAGAGATGTTCGGCTTGCCACAGGACGCTGAGGAACTGCGCGCAGCAATTCGCGGATCCTCTCTTGAGGAAGCGCTCACTGATATTCGGACCGCCCCGGCAACCTTATCAGCACTAACTTTGCATCCCAGCCTCGCAATCAGGCACGCCGGCGGGCAACTATTTCAGGAGGCGCATTTCGACCTGGTTCGCGCGCCTGCGCCGGATTTATTTGGTTACGTCGAACCAGCCACTTCTGACCGAATTTCTAGAGGCGGTACCCATTTCACTCCGCCCGCGCTTGCTCGTAGTATAGTTGACTATACGCTTGCCCAACTCGATGATCTTGACCATCGCGCATCACTTACGCTTTGCGATCCTGCGTGCGGATCAGCGGCGTTTTTGCATGAGGCTTTGCGAGGCCTACGTCGAGCGAACTTCAATGGCATGCTTAAGATCATTGGGCGAGACGTGTCGAGCCAAGCCATCGCAATGGCACGTTTTACGCTGACATTAGCATTGCACGACTGGGCACCGAAAGGTGGTGTCACGCTGGACCTCGCCGTCGAAGACGCTCTGGCGCAAGCGAGTTTTCCATCCTCCGATGTGATCGTGATGAATCCTCCGTTCATTTCCGTTATTGCACAAACGCCAGAGCAGAAAGCTCAGCTTAGAGCGGTTGTGGGGGAAAAGGTCGGCAGCCGTGGTGACTACAGCATGGCCTTCGTTACGCGCGCCCTTGATGCTCTTTCAAATGGTGGCGTAATGGGGACATTGTTTCCAGCAAATTTGCTGACTCATGACGCTGCCTCGCCCTGGCGTGAGCACTTGGCAGCCTCTGCCGATATTCGGCTTCTCGCGAGCATTGGCGACTTCGGTCTGTTCAGCCAAGCCCTTGTGCATGTGGCCTGTGTAGTCCTGGCGAAGAGCCCGGCTAATCGCGCGGAGTTTACGGCGCTTGTGACCGGCAACGAGCCAAGCGCTACGGGAGATGCATTGCGAGAATTGCGCAAAACGAGAGGCAGCCCGCCGGCGCGCGCTCTGGGCGATCAGCAATGGAGTCTGTTCGGAGTTGAGACCAAGGTTCTTGATCGAAAGTTTCCCTGGCGTATTCTTACGCCAAAGCAACGAGCCATGGTGGATGCGTTGGAGGCTGCTCAAACTCCAACTGTTGCCGACCTATTTGACGTTGCTCAAGGCGTTCAGACCGGAAATCTTAAGCTTTTTCTCTTCAATTCCGAAGAATTTCGTCGCCTGAATTTGCCGCCGAGAGAGAGGCAGTATTTTCGCGATGCGTTAATGACAGACTCGATCGAAAATGGCCGGATAGTTAGCACTTATCACTTGTTCTTCCCGCATGACCGCAACGGGCCGGTTTTCGCCGACGAGAGAGAGTTGGCCGCCGCTGTTCCAACATTTTACAGGGCCGTGCTGAAGCCGAACGAGACCTCGCTCAAGAACCGAGCTTCTATTGTTCGAGCCAAACGTGTGGACTGGTGGGGACTCATGCATCCTCGCACCGGGACGTTTGCGCTTAATACTCAGCCGAGGATTGTGTCCAAATTTTTTGGCGCCGAAGGAAGTTTTGCGTTCGATGAATCGGCGCGATATCTGCCGTCTACTGGCCATGTTTGGAGTCCGAAACGCGTAGCTTTGCCCGCTTTTGACGAACTCGAAGCGGAAGGAGCCGAGGGGTTGGTCGAGGCAACGACTAAAGAGGTCCTCCGAGCCTATGTCCCAGTACTCAATTCCAGGGTCTTTACCCGTCTGGTATCGTTCCGCTCGGTAACAATCGCGGGCGGGCAGTTCGACCTAAGCAGCCGCTTCGTGTCTCGCGTATATCTGCCCGACCTTTGGGAAAAAGCTACAAATCCGCTTTATTCGGATTACGTCCGGGCTTTGGCCCAGGTCTCTCGCGCTGTCGAGCGCGGCCACAATACTCACAATGTAGATGTAGAACGCTTAGTTGCCTATCTATACGGGGTGCCCGAACTTGAAGAAAGCTCAGGTTAGCGAACCCCAACTTTCTGTCGCGGCGTTCTCTCAACGCTGTA
Organism: Sinorhizobium mexicanum; assembly: GCF_013488225.1. NCBI lineage: Bacteria > Pseudomonadati > Pseudomonadota > Alphaproteobacteria > Hyphomicrobiales > Rhizobiaceae > Sinorhizobium > Sinorhizobium mexicanum. The sequence continues at coordinate 15,692 of NZ_CP041240.1, forward strand.
AAACGCTTGCGGTTCAATTTGGCTCAGCTGTCGGACTACGGTCGGGCGAAGTCGCCTTCGCCCCTGAGATCAGCAGTACGGTTGCGGTCATGACTTTGGGCGGCCGCGCGAGCGAAATGATAAGTCGCAATCGAGGGTCGTCACATCGCGTGGTCCCGCTCGCCTCCATTCAGGAGGACATACTGATATGGACCGGATATCGCGAGAGTTGGCAAAAACTGGGTTCTGAACAGAATTTTCGCTTTGTTGAGGCCGGTTTTACTCTCCATGTCGGGCGCCAGGGCGAATTGTCGAAGCCTCAAATCATGCGAAGCGAGTGGGTTGGTCGGCGTAGCCGAGCATTTGTTGAGTTGGCCGGACACCCCCACTGGCAGTTGGATGTTTTAGAAACAGCTCGCGCTAAGGAGCCCTCGACGCCAGCACGCTTCACTGATGTCGAATCTGCCTCTCCAGTGAAAGAATTTGGCGATATGCCCACGCCGGCAAATGGATCGAACCTGCTGCTAGGCCTTACCGTCGAAAACATGCATCTTGCCAGTAGTGCTCAGTGGTGGCGCCTATCCGGCTCTGATGCGGCACATGTGCCCGAAACGGTAAGCGACCTTGACCGCTGGATCCTAGCATGCACCGTCTATCTTCGCCAGGAGGCCAGCCGCTGTAGGGTCATTCCGGCGTAGGATTTACCGATCTTGCGCGCGACGCAACATGCATGCTTAGTTAAATTGGACCATGTAGGCCGTCTTAATACCCTCTGGATGAAGGTTTAGGCGCTTAAGTTCGGCCTCACATCTCTCCTCCAGAGCCTCCCGGCTGCCTTGTTGGGCGATGAGGTAGCTATACAAATTGCGCACCGCACCGACAAGCTTTCCGATTTCCTCCAATCGTAGAGCGAAGGTTCCCTGCGGACTTGCTTTCGGGTCGGCAACCGGTTCGGGGAGTGCCGACACCCTAAGGGATGGCCTGCCGGGATATGTGCGTCTAAACCACTGCTCAGCTTCCAACAATTGTGCATGATCGCTCTTGTAAAGCGGATTGTCCTGCAGCTTGCCGCTCTTCGCTTCGATAATGAAGTCAACACTACCATTCGTTCTCCACAGAACGTCTGGACCGGTTTTATGCAGTTTTTCTGGCCTCTCCGCCTGAAAGCCAAGATAGTTGCCAAGGTTGGCCAACCCTTCCTCATACCGAAAGGGGGAGGCGTCCGGTACCAAGGCAGACACGGCTTCATTGAATGCAGGGATTAGCGATCCACGGCGCTGGTACTCCATAATCCGACCGATAATTGCTACCGACTGACTTCCCGGAATCGGGCGTGGAATGTAAGCTGGCCGAATTCGCGGCGGAATGTGATTGCTGTTGGCCGAAAAGGCTGATGTTTGAAACCTCTGCCCTTTGTGGTCGTCGTTGTTCTGGAAGGCGATGCGGGCCGCCAGCGACGAGAGCCAGGCTTTACGTTGGTTGTCATTGAGCAGATCGGGGTCCGCAATCAACTGCTCAAGTGCCTGAATGGCTGGCTCAAACTGTCCCACTCGTTCCAATCTGTACGCTCTGCGCTCGATACCCGCTACTTTCAGCGCCAATTGGTCGACCGATGGGGACTGAGCGGCAGCTGCAAGCTCCGACGCGTGATAGGCGACCCAGTCGGCGTCTCTGTTTAGGCATTTTAGGATGGTCTCACCCAGTTCCTGGGTCGTTGCCACAGCTTCACTAACCTCTTGGCCGAGGTTGAGCTGAATTCGGCTGCTTGCTGTCAGATGGTCGAGATTTTTCTTGCGGCCGATCCACGCGACTAAATTCGCACCGGTTAAAAGGACGACACAAAAATCGCTCCCGCCACGGGATCCACGACCGATGCCCTGTTCGATCCTCTGCGCTAACATGGAATTGACGGCAGAGTCCGCCAGGACTTGGTTGCGAAACATGTCGTAATCAGTCGTTCCCTGAGGAAGGCCATCCATGACCAGCAAGCGACAGGATGGGCCGGCAAGGTCTATTCCATCATACCTATTCGCCAGAACCACAGGGCCTTTGAATGAGCCGCGTTGCATGTCGGAAATCCTCGACGCTACCGCGGTACTGGTCTCTGGATATTCGGCAATATCGGTCCATTGTTGTGCTATGTGTCCAGACGGAGTCAGGATCGCAACTCCCGCATGCGCAGCGATCCATTTCGCGATCTGCTTCACCATCGGTGTGATCGCAACTTCACCGAGCGGCATTAGCTCGGGAACCAGAATCATTCGCTCGCCAACACCTGCCAGCGACGAGGATTGGATGGGAGTTCCGATTGCTGTTGGTGACGCCCCAAATGTGCGGACGATATCACTATCGTCTGCGATCGTCGCAGACATGTAAATACGTCGCTTAGCATCGTCGAACGTGGGCAAGAGGTCGACTGGCGCGAATGTCGGCGTGATGGTCACTGACTTGCGGCTAAACAAACAGTGACACGTTGACAAGTTATCCCGAAGAAGCGGCCACACGAACGGGTCAATAGCGTCGACCTCATATGACAAATATTCCCTCACCTCAGGGACATTTGCTAACCACGCCCAACTCGAAACCTCGATAACGCCGAAGTCCTTTCCTCGAGTGATGTCCGCAAAAGCTCCGGCCCGGCCGACTTCATCGAACGACCCGCGGAATCGATCCGCCAATTCCTGATAGACTTTGGAATGGTCTTTCGCGGTGATCGTAAGTGTGAATGCTTCGCGAACTGATGATAGCGCAACATGCGCGTCATCAAGAATTATCCCGCCTACCTTTACGCCAGGTTGGCCAGATCCTCTAACGCCGAACTTGCTGCGCCCGTTAAATAAGCTCTCATAAGAGCCCACAAGTACCGCATTCCCGTCGCGAAAGTCCGAGGAAAGGGGCTGCCCCTTGGTATACGGGACCGCACGGATTCCATATTCGGCGCTTTTTGCCAAAACCTGCTCAACAAGCTGATTGGTGGGAGCAAGGTAAAGTACGGGTTCGCCCAACTCGTTCATGGTCGATTGGGCCATAAGCAAGGCAACCAATGTTTTCCCGCCACCCGTGTGAAGCTTGATGACGAGATCTTTCTCGTCTCGCCGCGAGAACCAGATGTCCAGAGCCTCCGCCTGACTGGCGTAGAGGTCATTAATACCGGGCGGTTTGGGCAGAGAGTGAAAAATATCGCGAGGCGTGACAGGCTTCGGTTTTGCTTTATCTTCTCGAAGCTTCTTGAAATCCACCATTGCGGGGCCCCATTCTATCACGCCCGAAAAATATACAGCGTGCGCCACCCATGGTGGCTTCGTTGTTGATCTCTCGCACAATGGATACACTGCTCACGGCGATGAGCAAACAATCACATGCAACAATTCGTTGCAAGTGATTGTGAGGATGCTTCGCCAACGCACGACAGATCGGTGCTTGAACTAGACTAGCCCCGACGCGGCTGCGGATAACTATTCGGCGCCTCTCGTAAAAGTTATCCAGTGTAGGACTTCTTTCACCGTTGCGGCGTCTCCTAGATCTATCAATGCGTCGCCGGACACTTCGTCATTCGAACCGGCAGCCCAATGCCGAGCCGGATGGCGACTTGGTAGAAGGCTTGCAATCCTCTCCGCATACTCCGGATCTCGCTCTCTCAGAACCCTAGCCAACAACGCCAGGAATAGTCGGCGGTCTTGGTCGGCGCACAACGCTGTCGCGATTTTATCTATAGCCTCGGTCGTTCCACGCATGCCAACAACGATGACAAGACTGTCGGCGATCGAGGCAGGAAGTGATATCAGAGATTCAGGTGTTATCCGCGAGACCAGTTCATCGGAGAGGTATTCAACCTGGTTTAGGAGAGCACCGCTCGCAGCTTCTCCCACGGCCAGCCGCTTTCCCTTCTGCGACATCTGGAAAACCTCAGCTCGACGTGCGTCGCTCCCATGCCTAAGCGCAGATCCCAAGCACTTTCGTGCAAGGATCCGGTCTTCCGTCGATTTCGCCAGATCGATCAGTTCGGAAACAGTCTGATCATCAAGCGATGGAAGGTCGAGGATGAGATCCACTGCCCCCCGTGCGATCGGATAGTTGCCGTCATCAGAACCACGAGGTGAGTACTTCGACCAATCGTCCCGGACCAGGGTCATCAAAGCTTCTAGGTGGTCAACATGCGGCTTTGCCTGAAGCTCGACAAGTAGTGCTTTTCTGGTAGGACTCGATTTGCGCTCTCCGAGTGACAGGATCTCTTTTGGCAGCGGACCGGCCATTGGAGCGACAACCGCAGTAAGAGCCTCTGCAGCTACCTTTGCATATCTGTGCCGAAGGGCGCCGCTGACAACGTCGGCCATGCCACGCGCAATGGCGATTTTTATCGCAAGGAGCGCGTCATCGAGCGATCTCCCTTCCATGATGAAGAGTTCGACGTCCTGTCGGACATCAATATGTGCTCGAAGCGCGAGCTCGAGGCGCAGCCGGCGCACGTCGTCCGGAGCATCCTCGATGCGCAGTAGAAACTCGACGCCGTCTTGCCCAAGAAAAGGAACGTCATCGTGCTGGATTGCAGAGGCACTGATGCCGATCTGGCGTAGAACCTCGGGCAACGCGGCAATCTGCGCCTTTGCATCCGCGGGAAGAGTACCTCGTCTTGAGCCCGTCAATGCGCTTACATTGGCAAGGTCGATCGCCAGCTCAACGGCACTTCTCGGATCGTTTCGACCAGGAAGCCCCGCTATCACGCTTGAGATGGCCTGGGGCCAATGTCGGAGCGCGACCCGGAGTGCCGCAGAACGAACCGAGGGATCGGGATGGCTGTCCTTCAGCCGGCGTTCAAGCCTCTCAGCGAATGACGGCATCCAAGATGCATCGAGTGCGGCCCAAAACTCGCCTTCATCTCCGGAACCGTACGAAGAAATGTAGGCCGCCTCAAGTTCCTGGGCGGTAGGCTTCTGCGCGTCCTCCCCCACCATAGATCGGAGCCAACGTGGCCGCAGTGCTTCCAGATGGCGATGGGAGAGAAAATGAGTAAAGCTTGGCCCAGCTCGCACCGCCTCGACATACGCCTTGAGATATTTGTCCGCGGTGTAACCATCGTCATTGTCTTGAAGATGTTCGGCATAGTCCTCCGAAATCTCCTCGTTGACTATAAGAAGATGATTTTCCTCGCTGCGCTGTCGTTCCTCATCTGTCGTGGAGTAAGCGCGAACGGCGCCATCAACGACCGACTCGAATGCGCTTAGATTCTCCAGAGCGCCAGCGGCAATCGTATCGTCGTTCGTAATGACACCAAAATAGATAGATCGTGTGGCTGCGTCGGTGAAGGCTTCAGTGAGGTCCCCCGCCAATTTCCGCACTGTGATGTGAAATGATTCTGGAAAATGAACGTTGTCGCTGGGCAAAGTTGTTCGGATGAACTGTTCGAGAACTGCCTTGACGTGCGGATCGCTTCGCATGCGAGCATACCAAGCGCCGTCGCGATCGGGCTCCTTCCAAGCCAACAGAGACTTGAACGTGTGGTCTCGTCTATGCTTCAGCCACCGCCCCAACTCGGAAAGGTTTGAACGGGAAGACCCCACCGACGCGGCAAGATCCAGGCGTGCGTTGAGCGCGCGCTCGGCGAGATCGGCCATGCCGTGTTCCAACCAAGCATCGATCCGAGCTTGGTGACTATTTCCAATGCGAGGTTTTCCGCTCTTCAGCCGTTGCCCGGCGAGACGCATGATCTCAACGGCTGTCTCAATACCCCAGTCGCCCTCGGAAAGCTCCTCAGATCCGAGCAAAATTTCTACCAGCGCCTTGAGTGCCAGCCTCACTGGCTGCGGGTGATTGTTGAGCGCAGTTTCAAAGCCAGCTTCGACTTTGCCGTGATAGTAACTCAGTGACCCATCGGCCGCCTGTCGCAAGTTCCGTGCCACCACGAAGGTGCCAACCAGTTCATCCAGTTTGCCTTCAAGATCCTCGTCAGCCTCTGCAAGGGGATCTTCCAGCATTCTCAAAACGTCGGCGGAGAGGCGTCCAAGGGGTTTGATCAACGCCCAGATAATTGCGGCGGCTTTGACCGCCTTTCGGTGCTCGATCTGGTTGACGACGGTCTTCTCGATCGACTTGCTGTGAGCCTTGGCGATTAATTGGTGCACCGAACGATCGGGAGACTTGACGATTTCCTCTCGATCCGCGTCCTGGAGCGCGTCAAAGAACTTCCGTATTTCCAATGGAAGGGTTAATTCGGAAAGCACAGTTTTTTCACTGCTATGAGCGAAGGTTCGTAGATCATCATGCGGCTCAAGTGCGAGCAGTTTCCGGAAAATTTCTTTCCGCTCTGATTTCCCGTAATGCTCCGCATCGAGATCAACCCGCCACCTCGCGATTTCGCCTAGCGCGCCACTCCCCGCTGCGACGTCGATGCGGCTTGTTGCGATGAAAAGTCGATCGTGGCGAGCGCTGCGAAATTCGCTTTCAAGCTGTTCGTTCCAAGGACGGGAGTCCGGCTCAAAGCGAAACTTGCCCCAAGGATCTTCGATGTCATAAAGGACCGGCGGCCTCGTCATGTCGGTCCTCAGCTGGTCTGGTCCCTTGGTTACATGGACCCGCCGAAGCCCGGGAATGTCCTTTCTCAGCGCGTGCCAGAGCGCCTCCGATGCCGACGTCTTCCCGCTTCCCGATTGCCCGACTATAATCAACGCATGGCGGTTTTTGATTGCCTGCTTGAGATCTCCAAAATTGGTTGGCGGGACATATAAATCCTGATCGCTCGATCGGAGGATGTAACCCTCATGGTTGCTGATGATTTCCTCGACCTCTTCCCGGGTCCAGCGGCCGTCATTCTTCCCACGGACGCGATCCCACGCCGCGCCCTTCAATACGTCCAGGCACGTCTCCCACAAGTCGAATGGAACACCAAACCGTCGAATCAGAAGCTCTCGGATGTCCATTTCCAGGCGCTCGTCATCTTCACTGGCCACTATCGCCACGCGCCCGCCGATCGTCGCTTTGGTGGCTTTTGCCACCTTCGTCGGCATTTTTGATGCGATCGGCCAATGACCTGGCCGGCGCACCGTCAGTTTGTTGACGGGTGAATTCGCCGCCGCGCTGGTCACCAAAAGATATCGAGCTGACGGATCCTCTTCCAAGCGCTTGATCGCGGACTTCCGTTTCTTGCCGTGCTCCAGAAGATTGATAAAGACCTTCTCCGTCCAAGCATTGGTCGTGCGACGCTTCGCCTGAACAATTAGGCGGTAGTTCCTCATCGGTACGGCTGTCGTTACCTTCTCTGGTTCGGACTCCTCACGATCAATCTCTTCCAGGTCAGCCTCTAAATCCTCCTCGCTAACGTGCTCAAGTGTCATCTCACTTGTCAGTTTCGATGCAACCATGAGATCAAGCGCCAACCAGATTGACACCGCAACCTGATAGTCGAAGCCTGCAACAGAGGAGCCACCTGAACCGCCTACGGCGCCACGATCGTCATGATCTTTCACTCGTGAACCTTCCACGCCCTAGATACTTTGCCCATTGGTATTGCCGATGTTCCCTGTCACGCGACATCTACTGAGATTGTTAGAGCTTGGCGTCAGGCGGAGTTACTAGCAAACAAAACCAGTGTTTTCAGTGGTGTAATCCACAGCGAAGCGGCCGCAGGTTCGATTCCGTTCAAGGCGGCCTTTAGATCGGAAGATTGGGCGTTCCGCCGGCTGCAAACGCACGTCTTTGACCCCGTCATGTACGAGGAAGCGAGGAAGTCAGCCAAACGATCATGAATAGGATTGCGAGAGGTCCTCCGGTCGTGGATAGCTCAACTGGATTTTGCCACTCGCTGTGCATATCATCTTTAGCACCATGGCGGCGCGAGTTCTTAAATCCCTGACCCCTCGAGCTCTTGTAACCGCCCGATTGGTACCGCTCGGGCACTGAGTCGAGCTGGCTTGCCAGTGGCGGTAGAGCGTTCCGGACTCGTGCGCACCCCCCATGTCGAACTTGTGCTCGCAGCTTGCCGTTTGGTGGCAGACGCAACTGACCGGCTGGCGCTCGCAGAACTCGCCCGGTTTTTCGGTGGCGATCCGGAATCGGATGACTGGTTGCATGCAGCCGCCGCCGAAGACTCGGCTGCGGCGCTGCGCGCAAGAGTTCCCGTCGCGGACGAGCTTGAGCGACTCCGCGAGCGCACACTCAATCTTACGCCCGTCGAACTGATAGACTCAGTGCTCGTCCTGCCGGCGCTGATGGAGCAGATCGAGCAATGGGGCGACCCGGCGATCCGTTTCGACGACCTCGAGGCGCTTCGCGGCTTTGCCGCCGACTATGAAGGCGAATGCGCCGCGTCCGGCGCACCGGCGACGCTGCAAGGCTTGCTTCTCAGTCTCGATGGCGCTGATCCAAAGCGACCGCCGAGCCTCGCCAAAGATGCAATCCAGGTCATAACCTATCATGGCGCAAAGGGCCTGGAATGGCCCATGACCGTCCTGACGGGGCTTGCGTGGGAACCACGGGCACGGCTGTTCGAGCCGATCGCGGAGGTCGATGGCGCGCTCGACAGGCGGGCACCTCTCGAACGGCGCTGGATTCGTTTCTGGCCATGGCCTTATGGCCAATCTGGTAAAGACTGCGCCCTCGAAGTCGCTGCGTTCGCTTGCGAACTCGGCCAGTCTGCCTCGCGCCGCGCCGTGCATGAAGACATCCGGCTCCTGTATGTGGGGGTAACCCGCGCTCGCGATTACCTTGTACTTGCACCGCCTGCCAAAGGGACTTTGAACTGGCTGAAATTGCTGGACGAGCCTGATGCCGCTCCACACGTCGTTCCGCCAGCGGCGGACGACAATCCGTTGGGCGTGGGTGACCAAACCTTTGTTGCGGATGTCCGGCCCCTTGCAGCGAAGGAAGCACCAGAGGAACGCTACCCGCAACCGTCTTTTGTCCGCCCGCGAAGCGCTCCCGTGGAACGGCCGCCGCTGTACTTGCGCCCCAGCCAAGCCGAAGGGGGTAATTGGAGGGTTGTGGAACGCGTGAGCCTCGGTGGGCGATTGCCGATCGATGGGGTCGCAGACATGGCGGCGGTCGGCGAAGCCTTGCACGCCATCATCGCGTACGATGATGTCAACCGGGACCCAGCACAGCGGCTGGAGGACGCCGACGCGACGCTCGCGCGTTGGGGGGTCAAGGGGTTCGCCGCGGTCGATGCATTGACCGCGTCCGACAGGCTTTCTGCCTGGCTCCGAACCCGTTGGCCCAATGGCAATATGTTGCACGAAGCCCCCGTGACGGCCCGGTTCGGTGATCAGCTCGTTCAAGGCAGGATCGACTTGCTCGTCGACTACGGCCATGGCTCGGCCATTGTCGACCATAAGAGCTTCCCCGGCCGCATGGATCATTGGGAGGGGCACGCCCTCCTGCACGCCCCTCAGCTCGGGCTTTACAGCGACGCCGTAGCTGCGGTCTCGGGCCGAAGGTGCGACCAGCTATGGATTCATATGCCAATCGTTGGCGCGCTACTGCGCGTGATGGCGCACGGTCATGGAGGTGCTGAATGCCAGTAGTTCAAAGCGGCATGCTGCGCGCCTTTCAACACGGTGCTTCGGTTAACCGTAACGGTGGGGTGTCATCTAACGTGCTCGACTAAAGGTGGATTTTCTGCTCAACTCTCGCGAGGGGAAGGGAACATTCAAGCGACTAAGCGGAACCCGCTGGCATTTGGTCGATCTGGCTGTTTGTCGTAAGCGTTTGGCGGACGCAAACTAGGTCAACCGACTGCGACGGGGTTCGCAGCGAAATTTTGGAATTGCCGACACAAATCCCTCCCGCATTACTGGAGGCGGCAATGCCGTGCACCAATGGATTTAATTGATGATCATATTGCATACACCGAACCTCATATCCGGCCGGTCCTACTTGGACTAAGGGCTGCAATTAGGGGTCTTGACCCGCGAATAGTCGAACGCGCAACACCTGCGCAGCGCATAGTTTACCTCATCGATCGCATCTTCGCGGAAGTGAAAGTGCAGAAGGGTTGCGTGCTTGTCCGTTTCTTCGACAGACGTATTCCAGATCCCGAGCGGCGAGTTCGGCACATCGAACATGCCCGGAAAAATGGCTGGCAGCACGACAAGGAAATTCGTCTGTACGAACTGAATACCGTGGATTACGCAATGCAGTTTATATCGGCGTCCTTAGGAATAGTCGGCCCGCCGCTTATTTCAAATAATTCTGTTCCCGTCAGAAACTTACCAAAATCTGAGGTGCCTATGTCAACTACCATTACCATTCCCGCAGCTCGTGTTCGTCAGGGTGATTTGACGTTGTATGCGACTGCCCTCAAGGTTAGAGATCTGATCCGCCCCGGGTTCTATACTGTCGAGACGCTTGACCCGTCTGACACAGACGACAAGGGATACCAAAGGCTCCTAAACAAGAGTCGCGCGAGAAAACTCGCGGACTACGTTGTGAAAGGCCAGGACGCGCGGGACGCGTTCCTACCCACATCGGTATTTCTTGCGACGGACAAGACCCCGTTCGACGAAAATGGAAATACCATTACCATTGATGTCGCCAAGGTCGGGCCGTTCAATGTCGTCGACGGACAACATCGGCTCGAGGGATTGAAGGTTGCCTCCGAGAAGGATTCGCGCGTCCTTGATTTCGAAGTGCCGGTTAACGTGGCAATCAATCTTCCGACGCTGCATCAGATGTGCCACTTCCTGATCGTCAACTCGACGCAAAAGAGCGTCGATAAGTCGGTCGAGCAACGAATTGTGGCGAGATTGACCGAAGCGTTGGATGTTGAGGACATCCCGAGTTTGCCGCGATGGATCCTCAATACAGTGGAAAAAGGAGAAGTTGAGAGAGCTATAAGATATGTAGACTTTCTCAATGATCAGCCAGACTCCCCTTGGTACGACAAGATTCGTAAGGCGAACGACGACGCTGGGCCCGGACGGATCAACCAGAGCAGCTTCGCGAAATCAATTCTAAAGTATGTGCTAACCGCAAATAATCCGATCTCAGCGATAATGGACTTCGACAAAGAAAAAAGAATATTTTTGAATTATTGGAAAGCGATTTCTTCCGTCCTCGACGACGGCAACTCAGAAACTCTGTACAAGTACGGTGGTGTGGAGCTGTTCTGCCAATTCTCAGTTCCGTTCTTCATGAAGCTGCAAACCAGCGGCAACTACCGGGTGGAGACCATGGAAACCCTGCTGCAGTCCTGCTTCGACAACGTCGAAGGAGAATATGCCGGAGTGGGGCACCCCGAATGGTGGCACACGGGTGGCCAGGCTGGCCGATTGAACTCTGGGGCGCTTCGCCTGGTGTCGAACGAAATGGCCAAGGCACTGAACAAATCTTCTATGGCTGAAACGATTCAGATATGAATATTGGCGAATTGGTTCCCCGGCCAACGAAGAAAGAAGCGTTTCGTCGCAGCAGATTGCGCTTCATTCCAGACGGCAGCGGTTGCTACGTGCTGACGTCGTTTGATGGGAATGTCCTTTACGTCGGCCTCACCAAGAATCTCAAGCGCCGAATGGGGCAGCACTTAGACAATCCGGAGAAGGTAAACGCCACTAACAACGGGCTGGCAGTTTGGTTTTCTTGGCTAGAATGCGACGATCTGAGTAAGGTGGAGAGAACGTGGATGAACATCTACGCCCAACATCATGGTACGCTACCGATACTTAACAAGATATATTCAGCCACCTCTTCATGAAGTCTTATCGCATGAGGGGTTTACCCCATTGCGAGTCGGCTACAAGGCGAGGTCCCAAGAAATGGACAGTTTGCTTCAGTTCCTTGGAGACCTCTTGCGCAATTTGGTATCGGGCAACCCCTCGAAATCGATGTTTATGCGCTGGGCGGAACGCGCCGTTGTCGCGTCCGTAGTCATGCTCATCGCTCTCGCGTTGTATCGGATGTACTCCAATTAATGTCCGGGATTGGTATGGTTGCTGGAGTTATCCCACCCACCCAGGTGTTAGCGGCACACCGCTTACAGTGTGTGCGTGGTGGATGCGGACGGACGCATTGTGCGGGAAGTAAAGATCCTTCAGCGAACCCGATGCGCTGATCGCCTGGTTCGGCGTGCACGGCGTGGCGATGGAGCGAATTGGTCTGGGGGCCAGCCCTTTGTCGCAGTGGCTCCATGCCGGGATGGTGAAAGCAGGTCTTTCCGTCAAGCTGATCGAGACGCGCCACGTGCGTGCAGCCTTTAAGACGATGTCGGTAAAGACCGACAAGAAGGACGCACGGGGCATTGCGCAGTTGATGCGGCTTGGCTGGTTCAGACGTAAGCGTCCGGTGAAGCAGCCTTTGAGAATTTGCCCAGTGCGCTGAAGTTACGTCGCTAATTCCGTAGTTGGCGACGTAACCAAGGGTGAACTTATGGGGCGGGTTGAGATTCTGACGGGCGTCGAGCGCCGCCGTATCTGGACGGACGAGGACAAGAAACCGCCAGCCGGCGCAAAGGAATTGGAGGCGATGCTCCGGGCCGACCTTCCCTCGACATTGGAAGACAAGGTATCGGTTGTCGTTCTGGACATCTCCCGCCCGGATACAATGGTCAAATCCAAACAACCCGGAACAAGAAAACTAAAACCGCAACATCGCCACGTGGTGGATAGCGGCTTGCAGCCGAGTATCACCATCGATCCGCTTACGGACGCTGCGGCTTAGCCCGGGAGCCTGATCCCCTCCGCTGGAAGAACGCAATCGTCAACGGCGGAATTGTTCCGACCGCAAGGGCGACCAAACCAAGGGTAAGCTCAAACCACTTTAAGTCCGGCCATGCGCTGTATTCCACCCCTGAGAAGAGTTGGGTGCGTCCGAGCAAACACGTGCCGGCGACCAAAGCAACAAGGGTTTTCCCAATCACATAGTTCGTTCGGGCCAGCCCGATCGGCGCCAGTCTGATGTTTAAGATGAGTGCGAATGCCATCAAGCCTGCTGCAGGCATTGGCGTTAAAGTTGGTGGATTGGTCATGCCCTGAACCATGATCGGAATACCCGCCACTGGAAGCAGGTAATCGAAGGACTCTTGCAGTATTTCGCGCATACCGATTCCCCACAGGATCCAGTCCATCACCCATGCCGCGGCGACAAGCACAAGGATCTGCATGAACGGCGCCATGAACAGAGATCGCCCGAATTCTTGGTAGCGGTGCGCGAGATATCCGAGGAGCCCGATCTCGTCAATCGAGTCGTCTTCCTCAGGCGCGATGACCGGAGCCACTATGCGGCCAAGCAGCCATCCGTAGAGGAAATTGCGGAAACCTGTCGCGTCTGGGTTCTGAGCGGCGACCGCGGCGGCCCCGCTGAGGAGGCTTGGCACAAGCAAAAGGGAGAGCCAGTCTACGATGAACCAGAAGCGTTCGACATTTCCGGTAATAGCAGGCATCGGAAATCGTGGATCCACGCTAGTGGCCCGTACAAAGTACCACGTCCCCACAACATTGATTAGGACGAACATGCATAACAAGATCATTGCCAGCAGAGCCATGTGTCTTCCCCTTCGGCTGCCACCCGCATTGAGATTCATCACCTATTGCAGCAAGGCCCCAACCAAATTCACGCGCGTGCAATCTAACTAAGCGGTTTCGCACACGCGCTACTGGGAGATGCGCTTTTGGACGCTTTTTGCAATGAATGGGATGACGAGCTGGGCAGCGCCGAGACGGTCGCCTACGTCAAGGCAAGTGAGCCATTTCAACGACCGTGTGCTACTAGGCGCTACCGAAAAAGCGTGCCTAATCACCTCTACGTCCGCGCCTTTGCTTTTTGTCTGCGTTGTTGTTTTTCGGCCTTCCTGACCAGTTGGGCGGGAGTCGGCTCGACCGTCGCGTTGACCGCCTCTGCGACCAGCTGCGCTCCCAAAAAAGAGACATCGAGTGCCATCTCGGGATCACCGGCATTCCCGCGCACCTCGATGGTAACGCCTGTCCAGCTGTTGTCCGGCAGGTTGAGCGGCGGCCGTGTGGCTTGCCCAAGTGTGCGATTGATCGCCCCGTGATCGTTCGCGTAGGGATAAAGGTCGTTCGCGTCTCCGCGATTGCCGCCGCCAAACATCTTCGCGAGGTCGCGCTGATTATCGGCTTGGATTAGTTCGATCGCGAGATGTTGCTCTTCGTTCACGTTGGCGATCGCTTCGTCGACAACGTAGACAGCTATTCCCTCATCCGGCAGGAATGCATCCTGACGTCTGCGGCGGCGGTACTCCACGACGATATATTGGTCTTCCGTCATCGTGGCGGGATTGTGGATGACTACAACCGCGCCTCCTTCCGCCGCCGGTTTCAGCTGGATGCCGGCCTGGTCCGCCTGCACGACGACGGGATCGATCCAGCCATGAAACATGCGGAGCATGCCGTTCGGATAGGTGGGCGTGAGGCCCCCATCGCCCCAGGACCCTGATGCCATCAGGCAATAATCTCCGAGTCCGTTGGACCGGAAATTGCTCGATCTACCGGTGTCGTAGTAGTCCGCCCAACGCGCCGCCAGATGCCCCCATTCGTGAGCGCAAACGCCTACCCGGCAGTCCTCCGGCACTGTCAGATAGGTCGTTGCCTTGAGATCAGGCCCAACTGCGATACCGTCATCCGGAATGACCCATTTATGGCTCCATATGTCGCTGCGATCGCCGCTATTCTCGGCGCCGCCGCCGGCATGAATGATGAAAAGTGCGGTTACGCTGTTTTCATCAAAAACATCGTAGCCGGAGAAATCGACACCTGAATCCTTCGCCGCCTGAACGGCATCGCGCGCCATCCCCTGCGCGTTGCGGGGAAACGTGCCATCCATGCCCGAGCTATCGTCGGCATAAAAGGCCAGAGGGTGCGGAAGGCGAAACCATCCGTGGACGGTGCCCGTCACATCGATGCCACGGCCGTTATCGTCCCACCCGCTAATCTGGCGGAAATAGTCGCGCATGCTGCCGGTCGGGAAACTCGATACGCTAAAGAGCATGTGCTCGAAAAAGCTTGGGCTCCGGTCAGCTGCGTGGGGTCGGTCGGGGAAGTCGACGAGCAATACGAGGGTCCGGACCTCTCCCCTGAGCTGTCGAGGCGGCCGGTCGATCAGGGATGCGTTTGGGTTTGCAGGGCCTGTCGTTGTCGCGCCGTCATCGAGCCCAATGTAACGACTACCTCGCCGGCTCGATCGCCACACGTTGTAGTATTGCTCAAACGTCATCTCGGCAGGCAGACGATGGTCCGACTTAAGAGCGAGGTATCTGGCTCGAAGTTGTGCCAAGAGGCCAGGCGATGGGGGAACCTGACACATGCATGCCCTGCAGCCGGTTCGTGACCACGACTTGAGTGAGTAGCGCATGATATATCTCCATGTCAGCTCTTATTGTCGACAATCAGCCTATTGATAGACCTCCAAAGTCTGCCGGCGGCGTCATGCACATGCCCAGTGGACGGCCATCCGCCTTGAAAACCAGTGCTGTTTCCCTTCCACTCAGAGTCGAACGTCAACGCTCGAGAAGGCGCGTTCATTGGATGGAGGATCTTCTTCCTCTACATCGGGACAACGGTCGCCGTCATCGCTGATAATCTGGAGGATGGCCCCGTCCTGGAGCCCCATGGCCACTTCCGGATCGAGGCCGGTGAGGTTTGGCTGCGTCTCCAAGGCACTCGGCTCGCTTCTGGGTTTGCCATCCCACCAGTAGAGCGCGTAGTCCACACCCGCCGCGTCACTCGGCTTGCCGGCGACGATCAAATAGCGCTCCCCAATTCGCTCGATACTGCGAATGCCGCGCCCACCCAGGTCGAGCATCGCCGTATCGCCGAATTCAGGCGCGTTGTTTTCCGCCGCGAGCACGAAGTCGACGTTTTTTAGCGTCACCACTGCCGCCTTGTTGCCCACGAGATTGCGGAACCCGAACATCAGGCCGCCATCAGGCGTGACAGCAAGCCCCTCAACGTTGATGCTCTCATCGGATGATCCTGAAAGCTCGACGAGGTGCGGCTTGAGATCCTCACGCACGACTCCCATCGGCTCCAACATCGCGCCGCCATTGCTTTCCAAAATCCGAGTCGCGAAGATCACTTTTCGCTTTCTGTCGCTGCCGGAAGAGCTTGAGACTGGGAAGCGCTCCAGTAGACGATGTCGCCGCGCACGGCCGCGCCTTCGATATCCGACTTCCCGTACCCGGTAAACGTCTTGAGGTCCACGGAAGCTGCAATCGCGGGCATTCCACGCTCATAAATCCTGATCACGTTCGACTCGTCACTGGCCACCGCGAACCTCTTTGCGTCGATGAGCGCGCCGGCTGACGGCTCGCAAATGCCGCTGTAACGCTTCACATTGGCGGGCGATCCGACCGGCGCGGCCGCCACTCCGCAGAAGGCGGCGATCGAGATGGCGATACTGGCACTCACCTTCATAGCTGCCTCCGTTGCTCGCTATCGTCCGTCGCACGAGCGGAGGCCGATCGCGATGAACCGGTACCCGCTCCGCCACCCGGCCGGAAATTGTGCTGGAGCGAAATCCGATCGGAAATGGCTCGGCCAAGCCGCTCTATCTCATTGTGTCTCGGTGCGAAAAGTCTGTACCATTCGGGATCATGCTTTAGACGACCCCAATCTCGATCAGGTACGCGCACGCATCGCCGTACCATTTGCCGGCGCGGTCGAGATGATCGCCATGGGCGCGCAGCCCCCATCGGCTGTGCGCGCTGCCATAAAGCCCGCCGGCATTGAATGCCGCCGCTACAAGGATCGGATCGAGGCTGCTTTTGTGCAGGCGGATTCGGATTTCCGCCGCGCCAAGGTCGAGATTGGTTGCAAAATCGTAAAGCGGGTGATGCGCGGGTTTGGGATCGGGCTTGGCCGGATAAACCGGCGCCACACCAAACGGGTCGTAGTCAAGACCGTACTGCTCGCCTTTCGAGCGCATAACCCAGCGTGCCGTCGTGCCGAGCGATTGCATGGGACCGGCCGAATAATCTCCCAGTGTCGGCGGATCGACGTCATCGTTCTCGACATGCGCTTCCCAGCGGAAAGTTTTCGGGCCGGTGAATTTGGAGTTCTTGTAGATGTGGGTCTCGGTCGCGACCGTCATCATGAGCAGCGCAGGCGGTATGCCGTGCTTGGCGCTGGCGGCGAGCAGGGGGACTCCCATATACTCCATCATCTTGTGCATCGTATCGAGGCTTTCCTCCCAACGCTGCTGCGTGATTTCGCCGTTTTCGCGGATTGCAAGCCCGCGATCGTCGTACCGCCATTCCCGTATTCCCTCTCCGAACGTATGCCAATCCTTCCCGTCCATCGCCGGCAGGGAAGCGGGTGTGAAGGCAATCGGCGGCATACTGATCGTCCGCACACCCTCGCGAAGATCGGCAATCCTGGGCATGACGACCTGATCGGGATCGAGCCGCACCGCGGAGGCGGCGAGGTCGAGAAGAAGCTGGCTGGGATTGCGCAGCCTGCTGGGACGCGGGTTGGTTTTCGGCCATGAGTAATTTTTGGTCGTGCCGCTCGAATAGGTTTCGAAATGCAGCATGTTCAGTCGGCCGATCGTGCCGATCCGCTGTCCCGCGTTTACGCGATCGCCGATGCGAAGGCCGAGCGCCGAAAGCGAGTTGGGCGCCACCTCCCCGTAATTGATGACGTATCCATCGTGCTGGACCAGCAGCGCATAGGTGTTCTGGTAGAAGTGGTAGAAATTGACGATCTTGCCATCCTCCACCGCAACGACGGCATCGCCTTCCGAGCAATAGAGGTCTATTGCGCAGTGATAGCGCGCGCCGCCGCTGCGATCGGCAAGGAAGCGGCGAGATGGGTTGGCGCCAGAAGCGTCGCCGCCGACAAGACGCGTATTGACTTCGAGCGCGCGCGAATGGCGGGTGACGACGGGCCAATAGGTTGTAGCAGCGGTCGAGGTGGCAAAGGCGATTGGATCGCCGGTCGGGATAGGCAACGCCTGCTCGGCGGCCGGCGCGACGGCATCGGCATGTGCGGCGAAATGGCGATCGATGGACGCGAACTCGTCGTCAGCCTCAAGCGGCTGCTCGCCGGCGGCGGCTCTGGCCGCTGCGGCGAAGCTGACACCTGGCGTGGCCTGCCGACGCGATCCCCCGATATACGTCGCCACCCGAGCCTGGAACATCCGCCAACCATCCGGGCGCCCTCGCAGCACACTGGGGCAGTTTTTTCCTGTCCAGTCGTGATGCTGGCGCAGTCCTGCCGGCATCGCTATACCCAACTGCATGCCGAGAAAGGCGCACAGCCGTGCGGCGCGGTCGTAAGCGGCCGCCTCGTTCATGCCGCGATGCATGCAGATTTCGATGCCGATGCTGGACGCATTGGCGGCGGCATGAGCGTGCCATCCCGCCTCGTTGATGGGAAGATGCTGGTAAATGTAGTTGTCGTCCACGGTGAAATGCCACGATACCCTGCGGGTGACGGCGTCGCGGCTGCGGATGTAGCGGTTGTGCGCCTGCGCATCGGCGCCGGGACTGGCATTGTCCGTATTATGGATGGTCAGCGTGGTCGGCCGGATCCTCGTGCCGGGACGGGTGGGGAACCCCGGCGGCAGCAGGTCGACGATGATGCCGAGCGGATTGGCGGATGCCGCGGATCGGCGCACGCGAGCGGGCGGTTCGGCTTTCGTCGCTGTTAAAGGATTGTCCATGGCTATCCTCCATCTGGAAAAACTCGCTTTAATCGGGCCGTCCGCCGCCATGGCGGTTTCTGAAGACCGGCGGGGGAAATCCGAGAGCCATCCTAGAACAGCAGAAAAAAAACATCCGTGAAAACAACGTGAATTCTTTCGGCGCGGCTGAAGACATTGCCGGATTGCCAGCGCTGATCCGGCGCAATCAAGTCGCATGTAGAAACGCCTAAAGGGGTAGCAAGGGGCAACTTTATCGGGTAGCCGAACGCAAAAAACTACTGTATGTTTTAGTGGGGGCTAAATAATCCGCGAGGGGGCCATGCTGAAACTGCATGCCTTGGGAAGGCTGACCCTTCTCGACGAAGAAGGTCGCGATCTTGCGCCGCAGGGCAGCAAGGCGCGGGGGGCGGTTGCGCTGTTGGCGACCGCGCCGGGCTACACACGCACCAGGGCGTGGCTGCAGCAACGCCTATGGAGCGACCGGGCACCTGAACAGGCAGCGGGTAGCCTGCGCGCCGCCCTCAGCGAGATACGCCGCGCGCTGGGTCCGCATCGCCAGATGCTGATAGCATCCCGGCATGCAGTTAGCCTGGACCCTGCGTACTTTCAAATCGTCTACGAGCCATCCGATGGTGAACAGCCCGGCAGCGCGCCGCAAGCCTTCGAAGATGTTGCGGTGCATGACCGGGCCTTCGAGTTGGCCATCCGAGCGGTGCGCGGCGATGTTCTCGTAAGATGGACCCAACAGCGCAGGACGGCGGCCCGGCGGAAGAGGATAGTTCTGGTGCGCAGTGATGCGCGCGGGGCGCCGGCCGCAGACGTGGGCGCACGACTGTTGCAAAACCGCATATTGAGCGCCTTGCGGCAAATTGACGATCTCGAGATCATGAGCGCGGGCGCAGATGACGGCGCCAATGATCTCGATGTGCCCGGTGGCCAACCGCAGGCGATGCTCCTCATCCGGGTGCTCTCCGTTGCCGTCAAAGACGATGTCTTCCTATCTTGCGAAATCCAGAGCGGCCGGCGGCTCTGGTCAGACAGTGCGAGCGTGCCCGGCGCAATCGGCGCAATGCACGAATCCGTTGAGCTGGATAGACTTGCGCTCAGTACAGTCGATCATGTTGTGGACGCGTTCGTCGACCAAGCGTCGATCGAGGGGAGCAACGCCTGCGCGCTTGCGTTGGCGCGCGAGGCGAGAAACTTGTTCTTTCAGCTCGACAAGGCCAGCCTGATCAATGCCGATCGCCTGTTCCAGCGGGCCTTTGAAATCGAGGCGCGCGGCCGCTACTTGGCGTGGCGTGGGTTCCTGCGCAATGCCGCATTTTTCCAACACCGCTCGATGTCGTTCCTGGACGGTTCGGCGACCGTCACCGACTTCGCCATCGAAGCACTACGCCATTCCCCTGATGACGCCATCGTGCACACGATCAGCTCGCAGATCGAGTATATTCATCAGGGAAGTCTGCGCACGCCGCTCGTGATGGCCCAGCGCGGCGTCACTCGTGATCCTACCGAACCACTTGGCTGGGCCCTGCTGTCCAATGCCCTGAGCACCAATGGTAAACTAGAGGAGGGATACCGGGCGGCCCTTCGTGCGCTGGACCTCAGCAGGAATGGTCCGTTCCAGTTCTATTTCGAGCATTTCGCCTGCATGGCCGCGGTCGCGCTTGCTGAGTATGACCAGGCGTTGCTGCATGCAAGAATGGCCTTGCGCTTTCGCCCGGATTTCGTCTCGACGAGGCGCTACGAGGTCGCCCTGCTTCTGCACCGGGACGATACGCCGCGCCTGAACCTTTCGGTGGCCTCCCTGCGTCAGCAGGAACCCGGCTTTACGTCCATAGCTCTCCTGGATTCGTCCTATCCGGTGAATACGTTGCGTCGCCTGCCCATCATGGACACGGTTGTGAAACGAGCTTCACCCTATCCCGACGTGATTGGGACTCCGACGCCGGCAATCATAGGTCGTGCCGGAGTGATTGCTGCCAGGCGATCTCGGGGCGCTCCGTGAAATCATCGTGAAATCGTTGCGGGAGGCATCCAAGCCCAAGTGGCTCCCCTTCTTCTTTGTTCATGGGTGAGATTTACTGCAGGAGAAGTTTAGTTCGCGTGTCATGGGGGAGAACTGCCTTGCCTGTTCGGACAACTGAATTTCCCAAGCGGCCGCCTCGCTTCGGCCCGGCAGAAATTGAAGCGCTGACGGCGGCCCTTTCCAAGAATGAACTCTGGTATTGGCAAAAGGAATCGATCGTCGCGAGCACGATGACCAAGTACGCCGAGAAATTCGGCGCACACCGTGCGGTCGCCACCTCGTCCGGAACTGCCAGTCTTCATGTGGCTATCGCGGCCGCCAGGATGCCGGCTGGTTCCGAGGTGATCACGACACCGATTACCGACATTGGCACCATCAACGCCATCCTTTACCAGAACCTGATCCCGGTGTTCGCCGATGTCGATCCCGACACTGCTATGCCCAGGCCTGAACATATCACAGCGGCAATCACCGATCGGACGCGCGGCGTGGTCGCGGTCCATCTAACGGGTTGCCCAATGGAAATCGAGGACATCGCAAGCATTTGCTCGCGAGCGGGATTGGCCCTCATAGAGGATTGCGCTCAGGCGCTAGGTGCCACCTACAGAGGGAAATCCGTCGGGTTGTTCGGGCAGTACGGGTGTTACAGCCTGAATGATCAAAAGCACATCACTTCCGGCGAAGGTGGTTTCGTGCTGACTCACACGGATTATGACTATTTTCTCGCCCACAACTACGCCGACAAGTTTTACGACCGCTACGGTCGGAACGTTCGGTTGCAGGCTCTGGCGCCGAACTACCGCATGAGCGAACTTGACGGCGCAATGGCCGCGGCCCAACTGCCTAAGTTGGATGGTATCATACGTAAGCGCAGGGCGCTCGGCGATCGCTTGAACGGTGAACTGAGTAAGATCCGAGGGATTATTCCGCAACAGAAGCCGCCTGGTGCCGAGTGTAGCTACTTCTTCTACCTTTTCCGTATCGATCCACGGATCATTTCGTGCAGCCGCGACGCATTTGTCCGCGGGCTCGCGCGGGAAGGGATTCCGGCTCGGGGCGCCTATGTCCGGGAACCGATCTATCGCAGTCACTACTTCTTGCAGAAGTCGTTTTTCCCGGGAGTGTGGCCAGCTGAGGTCGTCGCCGGCCGGTCTTATGACTACAAGTCGGTGTCGCTGCCCGGAACGGAAGAAGCTGTCGCGAGCGGCATAATCCTCGATCTGCACGAGGGTTTCGAGGACAGCGACATCGATGACTATATTGCAGCGATTGATTTGGTCGCGAAAAATAATCGTTGAACGTGTCTTGGTGAGGGTATGGCGATGGCAAACCGCGCGCTCCTTTTCTCCCTGGTCTGCATGTTTCTGGCGGTCTTTTTGTCGACGAGCCCTGCACAATTTGCCGATGGGCGGCGATGCGAGACGCCAGAAGGGATGCCGTTCACTGAGGCAGCGCGTATCAAGCTCGAGTGCTCAAGCACGAGGCCCCTGAAGGACGGTGCGAATGAACGCGAGTTCGTCATCAAGCTGCCGTCCTTGCAGCAAAAGCCTGAGAGAAAGTACCCCTGGCAGGAGATCAACCCCCTCAAGGATCCGTCGGCTTTCCTAAAATCCCTGTTGGCATATGGCATCAAGGACAATCAGAAGATCGACTGGCGCATCGAGGACGACCAATCAAATGGTTGGTGTCACGCTCCTTGGTTCCAGGACGCGCGGGAACGCCTGCGCGGCATGACGTCGGAGCGCCGATCACGCGCACGCGAGCTTCATGCATTGCAAGCAGAGTGGCGCGTGAACTGGGCTGTCGGCATTTACAACGCTGCAGCGTGCAGAAGGCTGGCCGAGGTGTGGCAGGATCCCGCGTTCCCGAAAACCAAGGATTTTGCGTTTCCGGACGGAGCCTATGCGATCAAGCTGCTCTTCACACAGGCGACGCCATCCGAAGTGCCTTATCTGGCCGGTTCCCTGGAGTGGGATGCCGCCATTGGAGATGCTGGCGAGGTGGCAACGATGCGGCTGCTGCAGGTCGACGTCGCCGTGAAGGACAGCCGCATCCCTGGGGGCTCCGGCTGGTTTTTCGGCACATTCATTTATGACGCCGGCATCCCCGGCAACACGCCCTATGAGAGACTGGCGCCTGTCGGCCTGACTTGGGGCGGTGACCCCGCGCTGACCGCATTCCAATACGAGCAAATGGGAAAAATCGCGACGGAATCATGGGTCAATCCGCAGGTGGCCGAAATGTTCTTCCATCTGCCGCGGCATAATCTGGGCCTGTTCGGCCGGCTCAACGGACCGGTCGACAATCCGAGATCATCGTGCATCGCCTGTCACGGGCAAGCGCTCGATTGGGGACGCGCCATCCCGAAGGGAAGCCTTGCCGCGCGAAGCGCACTTATGATGTTGCCTGCAATACCGCAGGACGCTTCGAACGACGGACAGATAGGTCGCTACTTCATGAATCTGGGATCGTCGTCTTCCGTGCAGGGCACGCAGCCGCTCGACTATTCGCTGCAATTGGCAAAAGGGATCGAGAACTTCCGGGCCTGGGTGAAGGCCGATTACGAAAGCATGGTAGGCAGCACGACCGACGTGCCGATGTTTGCCTTTCCGACGGATCCCTTCGAGGTCCAGCCAATCACCCGAAGCGAGCCGTCCATTCGGGCTGCGCAGCCGTCCGTTCGAACCGAACCTGCCGAAGAAGTTTTCAAACGTTAGGAGCGAACCATGAAAGAGACAATTGCAGAATGTGCACTGTGGTTCTCCGTTAGCTCCTTCGTCTTGTATCTGACGACCGCCGCTGCCCAGATTATTCTGCAGTTCAAAGCACCCGCCAGTCCGGAGCGGGCGGCGGCGCCAAATGTCACAGGCTTCTTCACCGCGCTCAAAGACCTGGTCGAGGCCCTTTCCAAGGCCAGCCCTACGCTACTGGCACTGATTGCGTCCATCGCCTACCTGGCATTGGCTGGACTTGCCGCGGGCGTGTTCGGGACAGGATGACCTTTGCATGTTGGGGACATGGCGGGTCCTCGACGTGATGGTGGCGGCGACGTGAACACAACGGTGTGCTGGATCTGCCGCGTGTCCAATCTGCCGCACGGGCGGGGCGTGTTTATCTGCCCGGTGCGTTGAACCCTTGTTGTTAAGCTTGGCGGCGCGACCCGTCTTTACCGAGAAACCCCGATGCCACTCGTCCCTTTACCCGCAACTGCCCCACCCCATCGCCAGCCCGACGATCATGCAATCGTGGTCGGCATCGACCACTACGTGCCGGGGATCCCCAAGCTGCAAGGTGCGGTGAACGACTGCAACCTGTTTTGCCGTTGGCTCGTCGATCCGAAGTTCGGCGGCCTCAATCCCGCCAATGTCAACTTGGTTGTCTCGACTGGCCAGCATCCACCGGAGCCGCTGCGCAGTCAAATCGAAGACATTTTAGTTACGTATTTCGACCGCGCCAACAACAACTGGCCGGGAGGCCGGCGGCTTTATCTGTTCTTCGCAGGACACGGATTGTCGCGGCCGCCGCCGAACCAGCGTGAATGCGCTCTCGTCATGGCGGATGCCCGTCCTAACCTCCTTCGCGGGTTGCTCGGTGATGTCGCGGCAGACAGCATGCGGCTGACTGGTCTGTTCAAGGAAGTGATGCTCGTAATGGACTGTTGCGCCGAGGTATCGGGACCGGCTGAACTCCTTTGTTACCTGCCTTCCTATGGAGACGTCACGCTCGCTCGCCGTCCGTTTTTGCACATCCATGCCGCAGCCTGGAACGCGACGACCGCCGAAAGACAGTTGCCAGATCCGTTCACGCCGGAGACCGTTTCTGCGAGTTGGCAAGGTGTGCTGACCAACGTGTTGTTGCGTGGGCTAACGACCGCGGCCGCCGAAAACGGAGAAATTACGTCCAGTTCGCTCAAGCGCTTCATCGAGGCGGCCGTTAGCGGGTGTCGCATCGAATTCGACGACGGCGATCCGTTGGTGCCAACCCCCATGGTTTTTGGTGTCTCTCAAGGTGTGCCGGTCAATGTCTCACTGCGCAACGGCGCAACGCGGTTTCAAGTGCGCGATGGCGTCGATTTTAGTGTTTTCGTCGCAGCACGGCCCGCGCCGGCCATAGTGAGGCTCAAGCCGGGCCTGTGGTTGTTCGATGGCATCGATGCGACAGGGGTGATCACCGGGTCGCAGGCAGTGCCGGTCCGCGAGGGAGGGATAAATGTCGTCGTCTGAAGCCTCTCCGACCCAGAAGCGCGTAACACTCAATATACAGGCGGCCGATGCCTTCACCGAAATCCGGGTACTGGACGCGCGCTTCGAACCGGTTGCGCTGACGTTGCCGACAGGGAAAACGGCAAACACCGGCAGCATTACCGTCGATGTCGTGCCGGGCCTATATGAGGTCGGCTTTGAGTGTGTCGAGGGATGGGAGAACCACCCTGTCATCGCACGATCGGAAGATACCGACGTCACGGTGAGACAGACGACGACGGCGCACGGCCGGGGAGCGACGGCGGTGGTGCTGACCGCACCCGGGCCGCAGCCGCGCAACGACGCCACGCTCGTGGTGGCGTTGACCGGGATCGCCCACGATCCGGCCGTGGCCGCCACGCCCCACATCACTGCAGCACTGATTGCGGCCGACAGTGAGACGCCTGTTGCCGACGACCTGACGCCAGACCATAAGCACAGCTGGCAATTTGCGGTCGCGCCAGGGTATTGGCGATTACAGCTAAGCGAACCCGACGGGCGCCAGTTCGAATTGCCCCTGACGATCTGTCCCGAGTACCGTCTGGAAGTGGAGGCGCCATTGTCTCAGTGCGGGGGCATGAGCATCGACCTTGAGCGGCTGCGGGTGCGAATGCGGCCTATCCACGGACCGGGTATTGTCGACCCGGCGGTGATCCGATACGAGGAGGCGGCTCTGGCGGCCTTGAGCGGCGGGCGGGCCTTGTACGGACAGGACTTCGAGCAACTGATCGACGATTTGGCTGAGCAAAAACGGCTAAACCCGATGCTCGGTATCCTCGCGGCCCACCTTTGTGATCGCGGCGAGGACGATGACCTGCGGTTCCAGGAGCTTTTGCTGGAAAGGCTCACGCAGTTGACCGGCGGCGCTGAGGTCGGGCATCCCGATGTCGCAGCGCTGCGGCAGCGCGTCCGGAGGCGCCACGGCTGGTCGCTCGACGAGGAACCGCCGGTCACATTTCCGCCGCTCCTTGCGGCAAGCTGGGCCGTACTGCTCGACGCTGCGAGGGAGCGCCCGGAACTAATTCCCGCGCATTCGCTCAGCGAACGCATCGCCGCCCGGCTCTGGTCATCCCGTTTGTGGATTGCATGGACGACTGCGCGGCTTGAGCCTTCGGTGACCGAGCACGTGGATCCGGGGCCCCGTTCGGTGGCGGCGCGGACGGTGAACACAGGTAAGGAGTTCGGGACGCAGTGCCGGATGATTGCCGACATGCTGGCCCATCAGGAACTGCGCGAATGGTTCCGTCACGCAAGCCGTCCTTCGCAGGAAGAAATTGAAAGCGTAAACCAGCCGTCCGTGACCCCGGCCGAGGCGGCAGTGGCAAAAGTGCTCCACCCGGTGGCAGACGACGAAGAGCGGCAGGATCGTCTCGCACGCATTGCGGCAAGCAAGAAAGTGCAGGGCAGCGAGACGCAATCGAGCGCCGCCGACCTGACCTCGTTGGCAAGGACGCTGGGACTGCCCCCGGCCACGGTCGAGAGGGCGGTCGGCGGTCTTGCCGACAAACTCGAAAGCCAGGCATCGAAATACAACATCGAACTCTGAAGGATTGAGCCATGGCACAGCCAGAATTGGTCATTCCCTACGATCCAGGATTTCTTGGGGACGGCTTCCGCGTTCCCATGCCGGCGCTTGGGGACGCTGCACGCGCAAGGGCGGTGGGGGACGGACAGGTATTCGACTATACGCACTACTCGCTGGTAATGGATCGTGGGCGGCGCACCGCCATGCTGACTGCCAACAATATCGATGCGTCGCGCAAGGTGCAGATTGGCGGCGGCCTGACCTGGATAATGGATGAGCGGGTGGGAGAGCATCAGCTGGGCCGAGAAACCTACGATCATAACCAGATCGACAAGGGCCATCTGGTGCGCCGCGAGGACGTGCTGTGGGGGACCGTCGCGGAGGCGCGGGCTGCGAACAAGGCGACGTATTTTTATAGCAATGCAAGTCCCCAGCACAAAAACTTCAATCAGGACGAGTGGAAGGCGATCGAGGACTGGGTGCTCGAACGAGCGACGGACTTTTCCTACCGGCTATGTGTGTTCACCGGACCGGTTTTCACCGATAGCGATCCGACCCTGGCCGACCTGCCGCCGGAACTGCGGGCGGTATCACCGCCGGCGCGGTTGCCTGCAGCCTTCTGGAAGGTCATCGTGCTGCGCGATGCCGAGGCGGGCGGCGATGACCTTTCCGCGGTCGCCTTTGCGATCAAGCAGAGCGAAGCATGGAACGACATGCATGGACAGCGGCTGCTCGATCTCAAGCTACATCAAGTGACGATGGCGGCGATTGAAACCTGGACCGGCCTTGATTTTGGGATGCTGAAAGAGGTCGACGAACTGGCGGCGGCTCGGGTGCGCCTCAGGAGTGTCGCCGCGGGGGACGCATGGCCCATAATTGGAGCGGCGAGCGATATCACTTGGTCGGGGAACGAGCGCCGGGCGCGGGGGCAGAGGGCAGCGCGAGGGATAGCCGGAACGCGCAACG
Source organism: Sinorhizobium mexicanum (assembly GCF_013488225.1). NCBI lineage: Bacteria > Pseudomonadati > Pseudomonadota > Alphaproteobacteria > Hyphomicrobiales > Rhizobiaceae > Sinorhizobium > Sinorhizobium mexicanum. The sequence goes on from NZ_CP041240.1 coordinate 43,014, forward strand.
CCGCTGCGGCGCCGCTATCTGCAACATGCTGTGGCCGCAACCCGTTCGATGCCCAGGTTGCGATCGCCGCGCTGAGCACCGACTTGGTGCGACTGGCCGACAGCGTTGCTGCGACGCCGGTGGCGCGGACGCCGCGCGGTGTCGGCGGGCCGCGCGGCGTGACGACCGCAGAAGGCGCCGCAGGCAATACACAGATCGAGGCTCTGGTTGCTGCCGCGCCGGAGGCTATGCGAGACCGCGTCCTTAGGTTCGCCAGAGCGATCACCCAAGAGGGCCAGGTGGCCCGCGGTGAACGCCTGCCGGAAAGCGCCGAGGCGAATAAGCGTGTCGTAGGCGGAGGGCTGGTACCGCCGGGCGCCTTCTTGCATTGCGTTTGCATCGGCACGCCGGATTGGGCCTGCACGGGCGTGCTCGTCGCGCCGCGGGTCGTCCTGACTGCCGCGCATTGCGGTGGCGCGATCAACCGCATTATGGCGGGCGGCACCACGGTGCTCCCTTATCTCAGCGCCGACGCACGGGTCATAGCCGTGCGGAAAGCCGTCGTCCATCCGGACTATCGCGCGCATCCGCGCAACGAAAACGACATCACGGTGCTGATCCTGGATGCGCCGGCGCTGACGCCGCCCGCGGTTTTTGCAAAGCCCGAAGAGATAGGCGCCGCGTCGTCATTTGATATTGTCGGCTTCGGCTACAATGATCCAGTGCGGCCGCTCGGTCTGGGCACGAAGCGCCGGGTGACCGTCGACCTGCCGGCCATCATGGCGCGAATGCCGGACGAGGACTTGGGGCAACTGCCGGAGATGCTGGGCTTTCACCCGAATTATGAGTTTGTCGCCGGGCGCAAGATGCTGGGGAAGGACAGCTGCAACGGCGACAGCGGAGGACCCATATACATCCCGGTGGGCGGGAACTTCAAACTCGCCGGGCTTACTAGCAGAGCAACCCGCGGTGCATCGGTGGGCTGCGGGGACGGCGGAATCTATGTGCAGCCCCAGCGGTTTCGCGACTGGATCGACGCTACGGTAGCCGCGGCAGGTGTGGAACCGCTCGGCGGCTAGCCTAGTTTCCGTCCATTACGGCAAACGATTGATTTTGTTTGGTAGTCTTTATATTTGCGACAGCCGACCCGGCAGTTCGAGGCGTGAAGCGACTGGCTCCAAGGCCCTGCCCGCCGGAGCCAACAAATGCGCTAACATTGCAATGTGGCCTGCTGGCTCGCCAATGCGAAGCGGCTGAGCCGCTTCTCGCCACGGCAGGCGGTGGCGAGCCTTTCGGTGCGAGCGTGTTCACGAGATAGATCGTTGCCGCAGAAGATGCCCGGCTCGTTGATGAGCGGTCTCAAGCGCGACAGGTCGTCGGGCGGCGCTCTGGGGCAACCTTGCAGGGGGCGTCCACTGACGGATCAAAGGCGCAGAGGCGGGCACAGGCCGACTCTTCGCCGCACGCTTCCGATCGGACCTGGAGGGGTGCGCGGCCGCAGGCGTTATCCTCTCCCGAGCAATCACCAGCCGCCTCGCAGACTGCCTGTCGCCGTGGTTCGTGTATCAGACGACGCCGAGCAGAGTAGCGGCGGTCCGGGCGATTGCTTCCTCCACGGCGTCCTTGTTGCTCAGGCCTTTTTGGGCGTCGGCCGGGTTGTCGCCGAAGGTTCGATCAGCGCCGAAGGAATATTCAACGCCGAGACGCTGTCGTATCCGCGATCGCCGGAATCGCATTCCTTGAGGCGCCCTGTCCTGCGTCCCCAACGTGGCCAGCGTGGCGTCCTGCAGGCGCTTGGCCCAAGCGGTGGATCCCGTTTGCCTGTCCTTGTCGTAGAGGGTTTCGGTGCCGCGCGGATCCGTTGAAGGCGTTGAAAGCCCTGATTGATCGGACGGCCTCCTTAGGCGCCGGGACTGGTCCGGGTATGGCCGACCACGATCGCGAAGCCCCCTGCGGCTGCGCGCGGCTGATCTCACGGCGTGCGTGCCGCTGGCGTTGCCGCGCGCCATTCGCAGCAGGTCGTCCAGCCGCTCCCGCTGTGCAAGAAGTCGTTGGATTTCGTCTCACGAAAGCTCGCCGCCTCGACCGACCCGAGCTTGAAGCTCAACCAACTCGCTCACGGTAATCCTCCTGTTTTGAGGGAGTGGCGGCAAGCCTCCGGGACATCGACGGGCTGGCCGCCTGACTGTTGCTGACGATTTTGAGGGTTGGTTCCTGGTTAGGGCGGCTATGCGCAGATCTCTTCCACGATCTTGTCGCCGACGCTGACCAGCCCCTTCAGAACGGCGCCTGCCGCCGCGCCAACGCCCGGAATCAGGATTGCAATACCTGCGAGCAGTTCCAGAATCGGCTTCGCTTTGGGCCAGATGGAACAGAAATCATCCGCCGGCCCGGCACCACGCAATGTGGCAGGCTCCTGATTTACTTCCCGCATGATCAGGTCTGCTGCTTCCTTCGTATTCATGAGATTCTCCCAATTTCGAGTTTGTGATTGATCTCTCTTCGGCTGACTCGGTCGTGTATAGATTGCGGTGAGAGCCTAATCAGGCGAGAGCAGTACTTCTTATATCTTCAATATAGAAATCGAAGCCGTGAAATAACCGTGAAAAATTTGCGTCCATTCCTGAGGCGGAAGGCAATTGAGTTTGTTGGGTCTCTTGCAAACATTTCGGTAATCGGCTGTCAGCATGAGGGCATCTTCGTCTTCTGGACAACTCATCATGTTCAAAGGCCGTCATTTCGACCGATCAGTGCGCCGTCTCGGCAACTGTACTGGCAACAATTGGAACAGGCTGCTGACAGAACTGTGGTCTCTTCCTCGAATGAGAAAAGTGGGGAAATGCAGAATGCTGTCTCGCCTCGAAACACCAGATAGTTCGAGTGTTAGCAGACCGTCGCCGGGAGATGCTGGGCTGAGCTCGGCTTTAGGCATTCGAAGAGTTGGCGATGTGGACAGCAATCATCACCTGCCGGCGGCAAGCCCTGTGCACGGCTTGTTGGCAGCATGTTCACGTTCTGGGCTCAAAAGATCGCATAATGTATCGTCTGGAGCGCTCTAAAGCGCCGGGGGGAATGCCGCTGACTCGCAACCTGATGGCGATGCCGCGTATACGGATCTGGACCGTCGTGCACTGTCGCAACGGACGGGCAGCTGTTTTTTGGGGCTCAGCGAGACTTCAGTCCGATTTTCTTGCGAGCGGCAGGTGGCGGCGCTCGCGCTGGTGCCGCCGGTTCTTGCCTAGGCCGGACGCGCGCGCAAGCTCCGAGCGTTGCTGAGCATAGTTTGTAGCAATCATCGGGTAGTCGGCCGGGAGAGCCCACTTCGCACGATATTGCTCCGGAGTGAGGCCGTACTTTGCCATCAGGTGGCGCTTCAGGGATTTGAACTTTTCACCATCCTCCAGGCAGATGATGAAATCGGCTGTTACGGACTTCTTGATCGGCACGGCCGGGCGCTGTTCTTCGACGGCCGGTTCGGCCTGATGTCGCGAAGACGTGCCGCTCAGCGAGGAATAGGTCTGCTGGATAAGATTGGTCAGATCGCCCGCAGCAACGACATTGCGGCTCAGATAAGCCGCGACGATCCGGCTTGTCAGCTCCAGCTTCCGCTCCTCATTGCTCGAACGCGATTCGCTCAACATCCTCTCCTTTGTTTTCCTGTCGATCAGGTCGCTTCGCTCAACGTGCAGGTATTTCGGTCGGAACGAAGGCGCTGTCGTTGGGGCGGTGTGCTTTTTCGACAGATTTCTGGGCATTTTGGTTTGTGTGTCCTGTTCTGCCGACCTCATGCGTTGCCAGAGTCTCCCTCGGTTTCTATCCTGATGCATGATCCGCGCCCTACGGTGCGCCGAAGCCCGAGGACACTGCAGGCCAATGGCATCTCAGCTAGACATGTTTCCCTCGCCGCGTGAACCTGGCGATGACGTTGTTGTGAAGCTGCCACCGCCCCTGAGGCTGCGGGAGCGGAGGCGACACGATGACGAGAGCATGGCCCGGCATCTGGAGGAGAGCGGCAGCTATCGCGTGCTTCGCAAGCTTGTCGGCCGCCAGATCGTCGATACGCCGCGACAGGGATTTCCTCGCGTGGGAGTGATCGTTGACACCGAGACGACGGGCCTCGACCATAGCAAGGACGAGATCATCGAAATCGGCGCAGTCGCGTTTACTTTTAACGACGAGGGTCATATCGGTGACGTCACGGCTGTTTATGGCGGCCTGCAGCAGCCGACTGTCCCGATCCCCCCTGAAATCACCCGCCTCACAGGAATCACGGACGCGATGGTCGCCGGGCAGATGATCGATGTCGGTTCGCTTCGAACGCTGCTCGACCCGGCCGATCTCGTGAGCGCCCATAATGCCGGTTTCGATCGTCCGTTCTGCGAGGCGTTCTCAAGCATGTTTTCCGGCAAGGCATGGGCCTGTTCCGTCAAGGAAGTGGATTGGGCGATGCGCGGTTTCGAGGGCACCAAGCTCGGCTATCTGATTGGTCAAAGTGGCTACTTCCACGATGGCCATCGCGCCGTCGACGACTGTTTTGCTCTGCTCGAGGTGCTCGCCGGCGCCGACGGGGTGACGGAGCCGAGCGCTTTTGCGGAACTTCTGAAGACAAGTCAGCGCTCGCGCGTGCGCATCTTCGCCGAGCACAGCCCGTTCGACATGAAAGATCATCTGAAGGCTCGGGGATACCGCTGGTCGGATGGCAAGGCATGATGGGAATGGCCTGGGGGCGCAGGCCTTGGCATTCAGGTTGCGCAGGCTCATTACCGCGATGGTGGTGCCGTCTCGAAAGGCGTGAGGAAGCAACAGCTGCAGCAGGATCACAGTTCTCATTGCTCAAGGTTGGAACACTATGAAATCACCGTGGAAATTCCTTGTCCAATTGACGTCGCGGCGACCATCGGCGACAGCGCAAGAGAATTCGATCAGGAATGACAGCGATCCCAAGGCTCTCGAGAGCGAACTGGAACATGCGTCCGCACTTCCGCCCAATTCGACGATAGCTGCCAGCCCACCTGCTCACGATGAGGGCGCCTCGGTTGATCAAGGGTCGGTCGCATCGGATAAGGCGAAAGGCGATGACGATGTCGCGCTGGCATTAAAACCGCCGATCGATGCTGACGAGGCTCAAACGCCTGCGCCGAATGAAGGCGACCATTCGGGTGCCGAAGCGAAGTCGTTGGTTCTGAAAAGCGTGGCCAGCACAAAATCGCAAAGCAAACCGCGGAACAAGCGTCGAGAACTTAGGAAGAGAGTCAACGCCCACCTGGATGCGCAGAGCGCTGTCGCGCCAAACGATGATCAAAGCGTGCAACCCTCGTGTTCACGAGACTTGTTCTTCAATGAAGTGGCAAGGCTCGACGAAGAAATCAAGATGCTGAGGACCCAACTCGCACAAAAGGTTCATCTGCAGAATGTTCAGCTTAAGCAGATGCTTGAGCGATTCGACGTTTCGTGAGTCTGGCGGCGCTCCCTATATTTAGTGGGGCACTTGCATCATTGCACGGCAACGCCCTCACCAAAATGAATGAGTTCGAGAGCCTGCTGAGCAGGCGGCCATCAAGCGAACGCGATAAGCGTGTATTCGCCGTTTCGCGCGATGCTCCTCAGGACAGCCCAGCGACGATACTCAAGCCCAGGTTGTCGCGAATCCCTGCTTGATAGGCGTTGATCAGCTTTGCGGCGAGCGCTTCAGCTTCTTCAGACTTGCGTGACAAAGCTCGTCTTTGCAGCTCGTCTTGGAAGGCCTTTGTGATCATCTCCAACTCGTCAGGCCCAATTGGATCGAAACTCAAGGTTTGACCTGAATTCATCATTCCCTACCTCAGCCACCCGATGCGACAGAAGACCATTTTGTGCCCTGTGTTTCAGCCCGATTTGAAAAGGTGCAGCTTCGCTGGAGATCTATCGAAGGCGAGCCGTCCTTACGGCTGGATTATCGGTGTCGGTCCACTCTAGTGCCGCAATGGCGGAGCCGAACAGGAGAGCAGGTATAGCCAAGGCTCCCATGAACCTGAGCATTTGGAGCCGACGTGTGCGCTTTCCATCCCAATCGTAAGCCATTTGCCCTCAAAAGCTACTCGGAAACAGTACGTCAGGATAGAACCAGAGAACGACTTTCCGGTCGAGTCTATTTTCAAGTATTACTTTTCAACCAATTTCATCGGCGGGATCTATATTGCACGTCCAACTGACACGGTAGAAGACTAGAAGTAGAGGTAGTCAAGCAATTGAAGCATGACGATCGCCTTGGCCGGGACGGGCGGGCGTGGTCTATAGAAGGCGCTGGCCTGCGGCATCATACTGCGATGCCGTTCGCGCTCGCGCCGAATCGGCGCCAACATGTACGGGTCGCCACGATCGTCAATTGGGGGACCGTGGTAAGCAGGGCGCCGTTTATTTGAGGTGAGAGCTGGGAGCCTTTCACGCCGTCGATGGTAAGGCTCCAGGCACAAGCCCAACATCAACTATCCGTAAAGCAGGACTCTAATGGTTGTGTTGACTCTGTGGTGCACTCAGCAGAAAACAGGCGATGACTAAAGGAGGGAATTGCTGATGGCTGACGAGAGTAATACGGGATCAGTTGCTGCGGCTGTAGCGACGGACGCAGAAATGAAAGCACCAACGGCTAAGAAGCGGAGGTTGTCACGGCCTCAGAAGGCGGCTGCCGAACCGGTGCAAGCTTCATCAAAGGCGTCGGCCGCTAAACCCAGGAGGTATAGCGAGCAAGAGAAGAGCGAGAAGCTTAAGCTGATCGAGGCGCGAGTCGCCGAAGGAAAAAGCACGCTCAAGGACGCCATCAAGAGCGCCGGTATATCGGAGCAAACCTACTATCATTGGAAAGGTGCAACGAAGCCTGTCGAGCTAAAGGACACCAAGGGCACCAAGCCCGTACCGGCCGGCGATGAGTTGGCAGATCTTGTCCAGCTCGAAGAGGAAAACCAGAGGCTCCGCAAGCTTCTGGCGGAGAAGTTGCGCTCGGAAAATGCCGAACTGCGCAAGAGGCTCGGTCTGAAATAGCCAAGACTGGGAATGCGCGGGGCGACAGTTCTTCCGCGTCCTCCGTTGGACACCCCCGTAAGTGCAAGAGATTTTTCCAGGCGCGGACACCTGTCCGGCGTTTTGTTGCGACCATCCGCCCTGCGGACCGACGACGAGACCCTGGTCCGGTACTGGAGCCTCGATGATGACGACCGTCGGCTTATCGAAACGCGCCGGCGTGACGACACACGTCTGGGTCTGGCGCTCCAGCTCTGCGTGCTTCGTTACGCCAGCCGTCTGCTCCAACGTGGGGAGGTCATCCCGGGAGGGTCGCTAGGATTTTTTCGGCCGAGCAGTTTGGGATCGATCCCGAGGTGCTTGCGAATTTCGGACAGCGCGCGCCCACGCGATATGAGCAGCTGGCCGTCCTGCGGCAACACTACCTCTTCACCGAACTGTCTCATCCACTGCGCGCCGATTTGCTTGCTTTCGCTCGCGGGTGGCGTGGCCTCGACGAAAGACAAGGTTGTTACCGCTTGCCCACGAGATGCGCCGGCGGCGAATCGACATCCGGCATTACTGCTCGAACGGTTGGCTGCCAGGCATACACCGAGGCCGAGGAAGCCTTGTTCGCCGATGTTACCGGAAGACTGACGCCGGAGCTTTCGGATCCGAGGTAGGCCGTCCTGTCTGAAGATGCTCGAACAGGGAGCTGAAGCCCGTCATCCGATCGATGTCGGCCACAATTCCGTCAACCGTATCGGCGGCATGGTGGTCGCCACGCGTTTTGCGAATGCGACCGCGGCTTCGGTCTCGGCGGTTCTGATCGCAGGGACTCGCAAGCCTTTCGCGCCAATGCGGGTGCCGCCCTCGCCGCGCAGGCGGCAGAACTGCTCGCAGTATCCACACGTCAGCTCCGCGATCTGACAAACGCCGGCTTGCTGTCCTTCGTGATGTCGTGGGCTGGTGCCGCATGTCTGGCATCGGCGTGACGATCAATCTCGCTTCGCAGCGTCGCAAGTTCGATGAAGTGGTCCGCTTGACGACGAAGTTCGTCCGCGGCCATAGGCGGCTGAGTGGCTAAGGTGGAAACCACCGAAACCTTGCGTCCCCTGCGCTGCAATGCTTCTACAAGTCTTGTGAAATCTCCGTCGCCAGAGAAGATGATCAGGTGATCCGCAACCTGGCTTTGTTCTAGCGCGTCGATCGTCAGTTCAAGGTCCATGTTGCCCTTGATCTTGCGCCGGCCGAGGGAGTCGGTGAACTCCTTCGCCGCTTTCGTGATGACGGTGTAGCCGTTATAGTCGAGCCAGTCGACCAAGGGACGCATCGAGGAAAACTCCGCATCGTCTATGAGAGCCGTGTAATAATAGGCCCGCACAACATACGCCCGCTTTTGAAATGCACTCAGTAATTTGCGGTAATCGACATCAAAGCCCAAGCCCTTCGATGCAGCGTAGAGATTGGCGCCATCGATGAATAGAGCGATTTTCTCTCGGGAATCGAACATCTCGGCTCCGTAAACCCTAAGCCTCAGTTCTCCAGCCAGTGTACGCGACGTTGGACATCCTTTGCGGGAAATATGGTCACACGTCTATCGGTGAAATTGAGGGGTATGCGTGCATACACCGTCTCGGACTGCACAGGAGTATCTAATCCACGAATCCACCACTTAATTCATCGTGGAATTGATCCGAGCCGCCAACGAAGCGGACAAGCTGACCACTGCGGGCCGGCTTGACTCGGCCGCTTGTGCTGTCACGCTTACAACCGCTGCTCATGGAGGTAAACATGACGATCGATTGGTTGGCGACGTTGGCCGAACAAGGCGAAATAGCGAAGAGTAAAGCGAGAGAGGTAGCAACTCTCGTGGTCAAGCCAGAGCTCCCCATAGAAGTGGCGAGCCAACTCTACCGTGATGTCGAGAAAGGTGCCCAAGCCTTCGATCGGATCTTGTCCGACATGGAAGACGCTGACGTGGAGGACACCATCCTCGAAGCGGCTGACACTCTTGCAGACTTGTGGAGTCGGCTTTCGGTCGCCTCGGCTAACAAGATTCGCGAACTGCAGGGGCTTCCGCCGATAACGATGCCGGAGAGCGACGACTAGGCCGCCGTACTTCCCCGCATCTTTTGAACCAACAGGATGCGAACCTTCCCGCCACCGCGCGGGCTTTTTCGTGGTGCCGTTGACCAAGGCAAACCGTTCCGCAAGGTGAGAATACTGACCGGCCAATCTTGCCTACTGCTCGTGAGATGCCAATCTAAGCGAGGGGGAAGAGATGACATGGCGACAAGCAAGGAACACATCGATAACCTGCTGAGATTGCGCCAGGGATTGGTCGAGCGTCGACGCGCGGTTGCCGGTAATGGAGAGCCAAGGGAAATCGTCGCAACTGCAAAGGGAGTCATTGAATTTCAGATGAGCATCGAGGCGATCGATCGAGCCATAGATGACGAAAAAGGCTGTAAGGGGCTTCAGTAGCGCCGTCGGCATCGCGATCGCGAGACCCGGCTGCTCGCCATCGCCCAAGGGCTGATAGCGGCCGCCGAGATCGACCTAGGACCAATCGACATTCAGGATTCCCAAATCAGTTGATCACTGATTCATAGGGTACCCGCCGGGCTATTTATTTCTCCGTGTGACATTCGCGTAATTGTTATTTCGCTCTTTGGCAGCGGACAAGCTGGGCCAAAATAGAGGAGTGAAAGCAGCGCCGCTGACATGCCCGATAGTGCAAGTCTTTTTACGACTAGTATTCATGTTGTAAAAACTCAAATCTTACCTGGAATTGATGCTCATTGCCTGGAGCGAGATTGATATTATATTCACGCTCGTCAAATGGAATGCGTCTGCCCTCTATGTCACCGTGGCCCGTACATGGTTCTAACGCCAGAAAGTCCTGCTGTGGAAGAGACCACACAACCCAGTGACGTGCATCTGGCGCATCAATTCCAATTGTAACCTTCTCTCCAACAAGCGACAGCCTTTTGCTATTCGCATTCAAAAAACAAAGGGCCTCATTTTGGAAAAGGCTTTCATTTAGATGAAGGTAACGTCCGTGGAATGAGATTTTCCGTTGATTACCTTGAATTAGCCCTTGGGGAGATATGCACGGGACGAGAGGGGATTCCGATTTCTCGAATTGCAGCCGCCAGCTATCTTTGTGCGGAGACAGTAACGGCCATCTAAATCCGGGATGTATTCCGATGGAATACGGCAAGAACGCACGATCCGACCTGTTTTTTACGGAAATCTCAATGTTCAATTGCCTATCTAAAATTTTATACCTAATCCTAAAACGGAAATAAAATGGAAACATTGTTTTTGTGAATTCATCGTCAGATGCTTCTAACGTCACTTCAGTTTCTGATTTGGAAACCACCGAAAATTCCTGCATGCTGATAAAGCCGTGAACAGGCATCGGATAATATTGCCCTTTTATTTCGACACGTGAAGACTCACTCCATCCGCATGACGGGAACATCAGGGGACAGGTTTGGTTCCAACCTGGGGAGTCTCGCGGCCAAAGGAGGTCGTTTGCACCGACCTGCCACCCAATTAGTTCCGCTCCTTTTCGATTGACAATTGCCCGTGCAATACCAGAACGAATAACGACAGCATCATCCATGAAATGTTGTCACCTTAGAACCTTTAGAACCGGCAGCTAGGCGGTCTTTGCCCTCTGCAATCGTCGCGCGACCAGATTAAAGTACTGTTTTTTGAGCGTTGAGGACCAGCTTCACACCATTCGGTTCTTCCGCAGATAATTGCAAGATCATGCCCTTGATCTCTTTTGCAGCACCGGCCGAGCGTTGGGCCAATTCACGAACCTCCTCAGCGACAACCGCAAAGCGCTTCCCTTCTTGCCGGCACGCGGTGCCTCTACGCCCGCATTGAGCGCGAGAAGGGTGGTTTGATAGGCGATTTCTTCAATGACTCCGATGATATTGACGCCGCACTGATTGCGTATCGGACCCGCGCCGTTTCGCCTGAGGACGAGATCTGCACCTTCGTGATTTTGCGGCGCGGCGCGCCGGCTTCGGCGAGCATCTGCTCTCGCAGCTGAACGGCACAAACATCTCATCATCGGCAATAACGATCCGCGCAAAACCACCGGCGCATACGCCTGGTCCAGCGTTCAGCATAATGCTGAACTGACGCTAGCCGGACATTTTTCTCATCCTCCGCCACTATCCATTCCGCACCTGGAACCAGATGGGGAAAAAATCGATCAATCTCCGTGGTCATTCGCATGGACGGCTGAAACCGATGCCGCGACAGTTCGATGTAGCGTCGACCATCTCCGTAGCCGTGCTACCGCTTGCAGTGCAGTCCCGCGGCACAGGCGCTGTCTCCAGCTTCTTCGGCCCAATTACTCTCGCGTGGTTTCTGGTGATGGAAGCGGCCGGTGTCGTCCATATCGGTGGTGACTTGCCCATCCTCCCTTCTTTCAATCCTGTTTACGCTGTTACCTTCTTGTAGAATGCCGGGCCCATTGGCTTCATCGTGCCCGGCGCCATCTTCCTCGCGGTGACCGGCGCCGAGTCGCTTTATGCGGATCTCGGCACTTGGGGCGCCAGCCGATCCAGGCGGCCTGCTTTGCAATCGTATTTGAGGCGCCGACCTTGAACTATCTCGGACAGGGCGCGATGGTGCTGTGGCATCCCGGTGCCATTTCGGATCCGTTTTTTCTTGACGTTCCCGAAATGGGCGCTGCTGCTGGTGGTGATCCTCGCCACTGACGCAACAATCATCGCCAGCCAGTCGGTGATCACCGGAGCGTTTTCACTCGTCCGGCAAGCGATCCATCTTGGATTCCTGCCAAGATTCGAGATCTGTTACACCTCGGAAACACTAATGGGACAGATCTATCTGCCCTTGCACTCCTCACTGGCGTCCTTGTGCTCAATGTTTGTGTTCGGTAGCTCCGAATCCCTTGCCCCGGCTTATGGTGTATCGATCATCGGCGGCATGGTGATCGATACAGTTCTCGCTTTCGCATTCCTCCGATATCTGTCGAACTAGCCCGTCTTCGCGGCGACTGCATTCCTGCTTCCTCTGTTCTTGCTCGGTTTTTCTCGGCGCCAATTTGTTTAAGCTCCACCATGGGGCTGCGTTCGGTCAGGAGAACGGCCTATATGGCTGCGTCAGTCCTATAGTCTCTGAATCTGCGGCGACCAGCCGCGCGAGATGTGGCACGCCTAACAGTATCTTTAAGGTCTTGATAACGTCGGCCGCTTCGACAAGGACGTCCCTGACCTTTTCCGCGCTATGGGCGGGTAACTGGCACGACCTGATGCTATTGCAACGCGCAGGCTTGTCCGGCGTTTGTGGGAACTGCTCCTTATGGAGTGCTTGTTTTGATGATTTTGCCACCCAATCAGATTCGAGGTGTAAATCTCCGCTCGTTCAATCCCTAGCCTCTACAGCACTTCCGACTTTACCTCTACGCCAACGACGTCGATCGAATGGGAACATAATGTAATCGCGCACGGTGAGCGGCTCCGGCTGGTTTCGGAGGCCAACTTCCGGCCACTCGTTCTTTTTTGGCCAATATGCCGTTAGAAAAACCGTGTCCCAGATGGTTGTAAAGAAACCATAGTTTCGGTGCCGGTGATGCGGTTCCATCGAGTGGTGAATGCGGTGGAACTTATTGTCGCCAATGATATATCGCAGCGGCCCAAGATTGATGCGGGTGCTAGAGTGTGAAAGATGACCCTGAAAGGTAATCAGTGTCATGGCAATAACGGGCACTACGCCAGATTCGAAGTGGATCAGCGCGAGTGGCAGCGCTACTAACGCTGCGTAAATGAGGGGCTCGGTAACGTGATGGTTGCAATTCCATGCCGTCAACTCGCGGATCGAGTGGTGAGTGGCGTGCAGGCGCCAGAGGAATGGAACAGCATGCTGAGCGCGGTGCATCCAGTAGTAAAAGAAGTCGCCGGCAATCGCGACTAAAACCCCTGAGAGGACGGCCAATCCATTGTTTATGATTGCGTTGTCAGAGTGAAGCAACGAACCGAAATCGATCGTTACGAGCGGCTTTATCCCTAACCAGCCCAAACTCACAGCGAAGAGGTGCCAGATCAACGCACCCAATCCGAGGCGAATAATCCAATTCCGCACGCCGCGCACGTATGAGGCGAGACTGTATTGATAAGCCGGAAAGGTTAGCTCCAGCGCGGCGCAAAAGGTGGCGAAGATCACAACCAGCTCAAGCGATTTCATGAAGGACTGGGTCATCTGATTAACATCGAGAACGTGCATTTGTTTGCTCCGGCGAATCGTTAAAATGCGCCAACCTCAGGTCGGAGTGACTCTCATCACCGCGGCCGTCTTCGTCGCGAGGGCGGATCCCCTAGTTATGAATCTCCAGCGCGCCCGACAAATTCGGGTCGGCATCCGGATCGATATCCGCGCAGAAAACACGAATCGCATATAGGCACGTCGTGCAAACTCCCTTTTACTGCGCATCCAAACGGTGATAATTCCGCCAGCACCGCGTGAACGTGCTATGCGGCATTCTCGCAGATTGGTAAAATCGATTGTTTGGATAAGACCAATCCATGCCACAAATGGGGAGGGGGGACGAGTCCGGTCGACGAGGTGGCTGGCGCGAGGCGACCGACCATGCCTCAGTATGTTGAGGCGGCGACTTCCAATGGCGGCAGAGCCTTGTAATGCCCAGCGATGTAGCGAACGGATGTGCCTTGAGCTGATCACGCCTTTCGACGAGCGTTCGGCCCCCTGGCCAGACGCGCTGGTTAGTTGTTTGATCGTCTCGCCAAGCTTGAGGGTGAACGGCTCGCTCTGATAGGTGCTGCGTGCTCCAGGCCGACCGCCGTAACTTCTACGACCGCATCGAACTTCTCATTTCCCTCGAGAATCCTCAAAGTCGTCCACGTGATCGCCACCTGCTGCGTCTTGTGATCGCGGTGGAGCGCGATCCGCTCCGCGAGCATGTCTTCGCCGGCAATCGCCGAAATTCGATAGTCGGTACCGGCGGTGGCGAGATCTTCGGCGTCGCTAGGCAAGCGCACGGTCAGTTGCGCGCGATCCTGAACTCACGACCTTGTAGTTTGGCGCGGGATGCCGTCTGCCTCCTTTCAAGGCCAGGGATAAACAGGCGACTTCTCGAAACGCGGCGATTATAGGCCGGTCTACCGATCGTCCAAAATAGGCTCGAATTTACCCGTTGCCGCAGGTCTCAGCCCAGCGCTCGGACCTGTTTGACTTGCCTGTCAAAGAAGCATCGCTCCTCAGGCACTATACCCCCGTTGGCGACGATCTGAGCTAGTCCATTTTGAGTAGAAATGAACGGCGCGATAACTATCGGGACTGCGCGGTAATGACATTGGCGCTTGATGGTCGTAGCGATAAACATAAATTAGCGCCAAGTATTGAGCGAACACCTTAGCTGAACGTACTTAATTTTAGTATGCCGCCACTAGAATACTATCGTAATGAAGGATGTTTCACGAATAGTTCGCAATTTTCTCAGGCGAATTTTAACGCACTCAGGTAGCGACTCAGAAGCCGAAAGATATAGCCAATACGAAGGAGGCATAAATGTACCGCACGAGTTCGCCCCTGAGCAATTTTGCAGATAACGACAAGGTGTCGCCGAAGAAAAGCAAGATTGTAGTGCTCGCTAAGACCGACCTGTTCGCCGAATGTTTGACGCAGGCGATCAGCGTGCGTTTTCAGGATCGGGACGTCGTAAGCCTTTCCAGCGCCGAGCGTCTCTTGGACGGCAAACTTATCAACGTAAGCCTGATCGTGCTCTACGGTCTGCCCGCGGCAGCATTTCCATCGATCATGAGGATGATCCACGAGTTCCATCCGAAGGCCGGTGTCGCCCTGATGGTGCAGGATGCGGAGGAGCTCGACTCGTCGATCGCGGGAGTTGTCGAGGAAGGGTTGGTTCACGGCGTGCTGCCGCTGAACCTCAATCTCGACGTATGCCTTACCGCCATTGATCTGTTGATGAAGGGCGGCGAGTATTTTCCCGCCGCGTTGCTTCGCCGCCTGGCGCCGAGAGCGCTCTCAGGCGGCGGCCTTGTTGAGCAAAACCAGGCGTCTTCGGAAGCCATCGATCTGGAACCCAAAACCGGCTTTGGCCAAGGCCTCCTGACGACGCGCGAAATCCAGATTCTCGATCTCATCTGCATGGGCACACAGAACAAGATCATCGCCGATCGTCTCGGGCTTTCCGAAAACACCGTCAAGGTGCACGTCCGCAACCTCTACAAGAAAATGAACGTGCGCAACCGGACGGAGGCGGCGTCGCGCTACTTCCGGAGCGACGCTGATCTGGCCTCGCTCCGCGCATCATCACGCTGACGGAACTGACCGAAGTGGCGGCTTGATTGTCGTGGAGCCGCGCGCCGTATCAGTCGGCCGTGAGCAACAGAGGAATTTGGCTGCGCTTGCAGCAACAGCCTCGGGGCGGACACCCAGAAGGCCGGAATAGGCTCCGAAAGCGAGCGTGCCTACAAGCACAGCGCGAAGCCGGAAGAGGCCTGCAGCCGCCAGAGCTTCGACGATCACGCCTGAGCTTCGGTCGGCCGCCACCAGGCCGCCGTCCCTCGTGAGGCTGGAGACCAGACGTCGGCGTGTCCTGTAGTCGGTTTTGATGGTGGAGAAGTCCTCGACGCGTTTCGTGATCTCAGGATCTTCGACGGGGCCGACATATTTCCGCTTTTGACCGCCTTCGCCGTCTGGCTGATCGAAATACCAGTAATCGCGATCCTTGACCCTGACCTTCACAAAGCGACCAGTCGGCGGGAAGCCCAGCGTCCAGGGCGTCATCCATCGCACGCTGACTGACCTCGGCGAGCATCGTCTGGTACATCATGTCGACGGTTTTCAGCATGGATCTCGGCGTTATACTGGATTTCCAGATTTAGTATAGTAAAGCGGGGGTCCGTATCAACGCTATTATATCATAATCAAAAATCTAGTATAACTGTCGTGCTCAGACGCGCCCGCTTGGCAAGTGCATCAACCAACTCTGTTGTTGCAAGTTGAATTCTGTGTTTCCATCCTGGTTCTGCGGGCTAGCGGCAGCGCGACGCGCGGAAGCGGTCTGGCTGTGATATATTGGCCCCTCATTTCCGGCTTTGCCGTGTTGTCGCAGGCGCCTGACTCAATCCGGCCGCCGACAGCTCGTCCTTCTCATCATCCAGACGGCCATCATGCTGGTACTGATCGGCGGCTGGCGCTGAACCTGCGCGGCGCAAACAGCATGCAGCGCGAAATCGACCGGTTGGAAGCTGAGTGGAAATAAGTCGACATCCGACAACGGCGGGCGGAAAAAACCCTCGCAAGCCGATTCAGAGCGGGCAATCGCCGTCATGGACGATCGTGACGCCCCCCGCATTCACTGACGGATATCGATCCTCGGGCCCAAGGTTTGAGTGGTGACTTGTCGCACAATGTTGCCATCTGCGACATCCAGGCAGACGGCCTCGACCACATATCGATATCCCACGAGGCTCCAACGCCTGAAATCGCGGTGCAGGTCGCATCGAATAGTGATGGTGGGTACCTTCGACTGATGCCGTGCTTCGTCATCCACGCCGAGTCCACCAGAAAGACTCGCGGTATTCGTGCATACGAGAGCTTTAATTTTTTCTTCTTTAGGTCCCTTCATAGCGGACAAAATAGCCTAAATTCGAAGCCCCTGGTGCTCGCAGTTCTCAGCTGAAATGGTCGAACGCACCATGCTTACCGACGCAAATGCGTGGTCAATGAGGAGGATGTAAGCATCGAAGAGCCGCGCGGAGACAACTCCGCGCGGCCGAGGGGAATGCCGATAGGTGCCCCGGCGAAAGACGGCTAGGCGCATCAGTTGAATATTCTAATCCTGGACTTTGAACGCGGACGTCTCTCCCGAGAACGTGCAGGTGGCGGTCCAGTCCATCGCGAATGTCCCGTGTTCGGGCGTTGCCGTGATATGGTATTTGTCACCCTTCTTCGGGCGCTTCTCCGGATCGAATTTTCCGCAGGCGAAATCTTTCTCGCCGCCGCTTCCGGTTCCGTCTTTCAGCAGTTCGTTTCCGCCGTTGGCAGGCGCAACGGCGACGTTCTCCCAATTGGGCATGATTCCTACCTCCATCTGGTCTCGACTATGACGTGGATTTGCAATGAAGCGTTTCTGCCAAGGACGCTCGGCAGAAACGGTCTTGGTGCGCCCTATTTTCCGTCGCGGGCTTCGACCCAGGACCTGTCCGTCGGCGGCGGCAAGGGACCTTTGGGTTTGCCGGTCTGGCCCCAGGCGGTCATCTTCGGAAAGCTTGGTCCAATCAGCTTCTTATAGGACTGGACAAAGCTCAGGCCGCTCGCGCCCGGAGCCGCCGAAAGGCAGGCATAGACGTAGACGCCGCCGGAATACCCTTCGGGAAAGATCGTCAGGTTCTTGTTTAGATCGCGCGCGGTCAGGTAGAAGTCGTTACCCTTGCTGCCAATGACGGGCTGGCCTTCGTCCCCGAAAGCTGCGCCGTGTGCCACGATGAACAGATCCTCGGTCGAGCGAAGATCAGGAATGTCCTTGTCGAATACTTTGTACCATTCGCCGAAGACATGGTGATTGCCTTTGGCGGCGTCACGGGCAATGTCCTCGACCATGGGATCGTCAGTGCAGGCTGCAATAATCATCGGTATCCTCCATTGACTTGGATGTTGAATGGGTCTGCGGATCAGAGGGAGATGCGCAGGTAGTAGGGCTGGTCGCTCGGTGGGCCGTAGCCGCCGAAAAGCTCCGCAATCCTGGATGCTGCTTGCTTGTCCGACAGGTTCAGTGATGCCGAAAGGAAGGTCGAAGCGATGCTGAAATTCTCCGAACCTCGCCCTTCAGCCACGTTCAGGCAGGTCAGGTAGAGGTGGATCTCGGCGGGGTTGCTTTGATCCAGGATGAGGCAGTTGAATGTCGTCGGTTCCCCATACTTGCTGAGATAGGAATTGATCTGCTTCGCCAGACCGGCCGGGGCCTTACCTCCACCTGCGGCATTGGCGCAGATCGACGCAAGGGCGCCGGGCAAATCGCCAACGGGCATTGTGCGGTTCAGCGTTTGCGACGTCGTCGCGCTTTCCACCTGGCTCGGGACCATCTGCACGGCATTCTGCCATGTGCGAGGGTCCAGGTTTCGAGATGGGTCTTCAGATAGTTTTTGGATCAGGGCAGAGCAAATCCTCTCCGCTTGGAGCGGATCGCCGCTCTTGGGTCCGACCACCGAAAAAAGACCCGCAGCAGTTTTCGCGAATGGGTTCATGTCGGTTTCCTTCCGGGAACGGCAGTGAAGAGCGCCAGGCAGCGCGATAGAGTCTTCCGGATTGCTCCATCGCCTTGGCTGACGCTTTGTCCCAAGCCGAACCGTGGTTCGATGAGCTGCGTTGATCGCGATTGAGGTCCGAGCTCAGACCTGCGGCTTGATGTCGTTCTGCGGAGTCGAGCCGCCGTTGAAGAAGTTCTTGGCCTTCTTGAACTGCTCGGTGGAGTTCTTGTTCACGAGCTCCTGGAAGTTCTTATAGTCTGGGCCGTCCTTGCGGATGCGACGGGTCTGAACGATGTTGGTGATCTCGGTATAGTCCATGTCGACATTGACGTATTGTGTCGACGAGCAGGAGGATTTCAGCTCGAGGAAGTATTCCTTGAACTCGATCTGCCGCAACACGATCGCACCGTAGTCGAAATATCCGCCGGCCCCGTTATCGAGAAGATAGCTTTGATAGGTGCATGTCAGCGCCTTGTACTGCTGCGCCTTGCTGCTGGCACTGAAGGTCAGGTTGCCCATCTGCGTCAGGAAGGACTGGAAATCCGTCAGCAAAGATGCCCCGCCCGTGATGAGCGCCTTGGCAATCAAGGAGAGGAACGTGCCCGAAACGGACGTGCCGACAAATTTGTTCGAGTAGGCTTTCTGCTTCTGCGCTCCGATCGAGAGATCGGGAATGTTACCGACGACGTCCGACCAAGTGTCTATGTCGAGTTTTTTCGAGTCGATATTGGGATAGTGGGTATGCATATAGTCGTGGATGAGGCCGCCCATCGCCAGCAGATTGTCCTGGTTTTCATTCATGATGCCGCTCCACGTCGGATCATTGGTTTTCTGGCCAATGAGGTGGAACTGAACTGTGCCCTGGTCGTTGGCGATCTGCTCGTCGCTGGGGGCCTGAGCATCGGTCTTGGCCAGCATCAGAGGCTTGGCATAAAAGAAGGTGCGTGCTGCGTCGTAGCTCTTGTTCGAATAGCTCTGTTCATGTTCCTGGACATTCACTGCGGATACGCTCGGCATACTTGCCTCCTACGGTGAGATTTGAACGTTGCTCCGAGAGCCTTCGGGCTTTCCCCGTAAAACTAATGGGTGTAATAATCCCTTTGAATGCTCTCATTAGCTGTATATCAGGTTGTTTCGGTCTCCACCTTTGCCTCAGACAGGCTTTTCTCTGCGGAATGCCATTTTGCGGTAGAGGAGCGGCGGGAGGCCATGAACGGACTTGAACGCCGTCGAGAAGTTGTTGCTGTTCTCGTAACCCAGCGTTTCGGCAATCTTGCTGACGCTTTCGTTGCCGCTGCGCAAGCGCCTGGCCGCCTCGGCCATCCGATAGTGGCGTAGCCAGGTGATGGGCCCGCAGCCAAAGGAAGTTTCAAAGCGGTTAACGAGCGTTGTCCTGTTGGTGCCGACTATCCGCGCCAGCTCGCTCAACGGAATCTGCCGAGCGACGCGCTGCACCAGCAGATCACATGACTTCTGCACGAGCGGGTCGGCGGAGAAGAACAGCGCAGCAGACCGTTGCTCGATCTGAGCGACGCAGGCTCCAAGCCGGCTTACCACTTCCTGCTCTATCAGCGGCCACAGCAGGTAGTCCAAAAATCCGCTGGCGAAAACCGCGCTACGATGCAGGCCGGTTTCGGAAACGAGTGCCAGTTGCATGAGTTCGGGAGGGAGTCTTGCAGGCTGGTGCTCGTGTTGATGCGGCAGGCGGCAATCGACGATGAGGATTTGCGCCGAACGCCCCGGTCGCAACATTCGGTGATCGATCACGTCGACCCGCCGCAATGAATTTGCCATTTGCGACAGAGAATTTGCCGCTACCGGATCCGAGCCAAGATACGCAGCCAAAAAGGAAGCATGCACCTCGAAGAGCACCTTGAGAATGTGGCCTGCCGAAAGCTTGACCCAGGGCTGATTGGACGGTTGGGGGACGCGGGAGCCCCGGCTTGCATGGAGGGTTTGAGCGCAGGAATCTTTGCAATCAACGCGTCTTGGATGGAAGAAAATATCAACCGTTGGGTGAACAAACCAATACCCTACTTCCGCGACTGTCTCGGCGAGGAGACCCGATCCCGGTCGGACGACTCGCCGGGGCGGTAGCAATGGGCACAAGGGCAGCGGCAGCGCTGAGCACGCGGAAGCCGATCTCACGAGCACAAGAGGGAGGCTGTGTGGGGGCGCCGGTGGGAATTTCCGTCGTCGAAGAGAGGAGACACAGGCAAGCTTGAGGTCGAATGGGATACGGTCTTGTTTACCGGATAGGCAATCAGATCATCGAAGCGGGTGGCTGAAATCGCCGGCGGGGCGTCCGTGTGGTGCACGACTCCTGATGGGATTTCGATTGGTTCTTGGTCCCGCTCTACGTTGCGAAATTTCGTAGCAACCCGGCTAGCCCGGCATGGCACCTTCTTCTTTTCTATATTAGCGCTGTCGTATAAATTTACCTGCTCAGCTTGCTATTGGGTACAGAACGGGCGAGATGCAGACAGCGCGCCGCAATCGGACTGCACGCGCACATCTTTGGGTCAGGTCCTCGGCCATTGAACCAGCAGGAACGATAAAAGCAGCAATACTGAACCTGGAGAATACATGATGGAAAATAGCGCCGGTGATGCCGTTTTTCGATATCGCGGCTCAACGTTCGATAGCATGATCGAAACCCTGGGAGGGGTTTTCGGCACATTCGATGCCGAGCTCGTCGGCCGTGCTCAAGACTTTCATTGGGCGATCGATCTTTCGGCCTGTGAAAGCGCAGCATTGATTACTGGGTACCATCAGACAGGGTTTCAGTTCCGCGCTCAGGGGGCTTCCGATGCAACAGAGCACCTATCGATCGTAGTGCCGCGCAGAGGTGGCATGGGGGTCACGTACGGTTCGCGCATCGCCGAGGCCGGACAAGGGAAATTGCTTCTTTACCGGAATTTCGAGCCTGGCGGCATCTCAATGCACGGGCAATCCAATCTCATAGACGAGTTGGTGCTTGATTGGTCCTTGATCCAACGGACCATTGGCGAAACTTTCGATGTGCCGTTTAATGGCTCGCTCGACCTGTTGCCCGAATTGGATCTGTCAACGCCAGTTGGCAGGACAATCGGCAATATTACGGAAGCGGTCATCGACGGAATACGCGATAATGGCCCCCTTACTCATTCTCCCGTAGCGATGGCACATATTACGCAGGCACTAGCCGACGTGGTAATAAGGATGGTGCCTCATCGGTTGTCGCATTTACTGGATAAGAAGCCTTGCATGATTGCTCCCGGCCATGTCCGCCGCGGGATCGAGTTCATGTGTGCCAATATCAACCGTCCGATTACAATGCCAATGGTGGCAGATGCAGTGGGTGTTTCCACCAGAGCACTCGAAGCGGGTTTTCGTGCTTTCAAGGATACTACGCCTGCTGCCTATCTACAGATGCTTCGGTTACGCGCTGCACGGGAGGACCTGCTCGATCCAGAGAACCGTATGCTTTTGAAAGAAATCTGCCTGAAATGGGGGTTCTTTCAGTTCGGGAGGTTCTCCGCAGTTTATAGGGCGCACTATGGAGAAAATCCGTCCGAGACAAGGAGACGCGTCGGCGGATCATATTCTCGTAGGTCCTCCTGACAAAGCGGATGAACGAGCCCACGAGGCGCGTGAATCGGAAGAAGCCATGCCGTGGATATGCCTCTGCGTCGGCGGATGATCGCCGTTGGTGCCGCTCACTTTCTCCTCGCCAGCATCCGTCGCTCAGCCGCTTCCACAGCGGCCAATTTGTCGTCCGCTTCACGGATGAACTTCGCAAGCGGCCAAGGGGCGCTCCTCGTAGTTTGACCGCCTTAATCGGTGTCGTCGACCGCCAGAAGCTCTTGACCGAACAGGTCGAACTATCGGCACACGATGACGAAAGTCCGACCGTTCACTCGCTGAAAGTCGGCGCGACGCGAGGCTAGATCGCTAGCATTGCCCGAGCACGGCGCGTCCGCAATCCGACACGCCGTATTCAAATTCGCGTTCAATATGCAATTCGCGAATGAAAGTTTCCATACCCCGTCTCTGCACTGTGAAAATGTCAATTTGTATTACTAATAAACGGTGCTGATAGGTCGGATGGCATACATCCACGGTATGGATAAAGAGACATGCGGTTCAAGGGTCTTGATCTAAATCTCCTCGTCGCGCTCGACGCTCTGATGGCCGAGCGTAACCTCACGGCGGCGGCACGCAGCATCAACCTGAGCCAGCCAGCGATGAGCGCGGCCGTCGCGCGGTTGCGCACCTACTTCCGTGATGAGCTGTTTACGATGGCTGGCCGCGAATTTATCCCTACGCCGCGTGCGGAAGGGCTCGCCTCCGCGGTGCGCGAGGCTCTGCTGCACGTTCAGCTCTCGATCATTTCCTGGGAGCCGTTTAACCCGGCTCAGTCGGATCGTCGTTTCAGAATCGTTCTTTCCGATTACGTCACACTCGTCTTTTTTGAAAGGATCGTGGAGCGTGCGGCGCGTGAAGCTCCCGCCGTCAGTTTCGAATTTCGGCCTCCCACCGACGACAATGAGGACCTTCTCCGGCGCGGCGATGTCGATCTGGTAATTCTCCCGGAAATCTTGATGTCGAACGCTCATCCTCGCGCGAAATTGTTCGACGATGTACACGTGTGCGTCGGTTGTCGCACGAACGAGCAACTGTCGGAGCCACTTACATTCGACAGATACATGTCGATGGGCCACGTTGTGGTCAAGTTCGGGAATAGCCGGAGGCCAGGCATCGAGGAATGGTATTTGCTCGAGCATGGTCTCAAGAGACGTACCGACGTCGTCCTACAGGGCTTCAGCATGATTCCGCCCATGCTGGTGGGGACCGAGCGTATAGGAACCATGCCTCTACGGCTGGCGCAGCATTTCGCAAAGACAATTCCTCTGCAGATCGTCGAACTTCCGCTGCCACTTCCCCCATTCACCGAGGCTGTCCAATGGCCTGCCCTTCACGATAGTGACCCGGCAAGCCTGTGGATGCGCGAGATGTTAGTGCAGGAAGCGTCCCGTATGAGTTCGCCGCTTGCCACGGCCGAGCCCCTGATCAACCCGGACCAACACGAGTATTGTCCGGCTCACCTCTGATCCACAAACCTCATCGGGGCCAGGGCTGTAAAATGGGTCGCGCGGCACCCCTTGATGGCGAAGCGCGTCAATGCCGCCGGTACGCTTGTCCGTTCCCCACGCAACCTTGGCGGCGCCTCAATCATGAAGGGACATCTGGCGGGATCGCCCCACGACGCTCGAACGCTGCGGCGAACTAGCGGGCGAGAAGCTGCGCAGCCGCGGATCCGACGTCCTTCGGCGTCGCCCAACGCGTGCTGACGGTTCCCATAAAACGGGGGCTCATCGAGGTGAGATACCACCTCACTAAGGCCGAAGTGGACGCCTCATTGATGCGCCCAATCCAAGGACGTCCCCGTGGTCGGCGTGACCGCACGTTTTCACTGTTCCTGGCGCGGACCGGCGCGCTCGTCCCCGAAGCTGGGCGAACTGGTAGAGCGTCTCGTAGCTGACGGAAATCGACGCTCGAGCCGCATGCGGCCGGCGATCTGCCGTGGCGACCAGCCATCCATGATCCGCTCGATCACCGATTGGCACACATCGGAGAACCGGGCGAGCTTGCGCGGCTTGGCTCTGCGCTCACGCGCCATCTCGTTGGCGGTCACGCAATAATAGTAGCCGCTCAGATCCGGCATCTGAGGGTCCTCAAAAGCATTGCGCTTGAGCTCGCGGAAAATCGCCGAGCTAGGATGGGCCATGGGGGCCCCAACTCGCATCCGTTCGAAATCGAAGCTGGTAGGTGAGGATCACTTCGGCTTCGGGTACGGTCGACGACCAAGCGCCCTTCGTGTTGAGTAAGCGCAGTGTCACACTCTCGACAAATGTCGGACATCGAACGAGGCCATCAATGCCATCTCATTGTTTTAAAACAATGTTGCCGTGTGGCACGATACATGCTTCGACGTCGGCAAAGCGCTGAGCCAAGGAGGAGAAAACATCCCACGATAGCCCGGCGAAGATGGGGTCGCCGCCCGTGAACTGAGCCGATGAAGGGTTTTGCACATTGTGCCCAGCTTGCAGGCTGCGCCCGCGTGAGGGACTGAGGAAGGATGGCCAACCTGTTTTCGGCCCTGCAGCGCGGCAACAGAACTGCCCTTGTCACGGCCAATCGGATCAACTCTTCAGGAAAGGGGGCAAATGACACTTCACATCGGGGTATGTTGGCAAGAAGCACATGGGCGCCATGCGTCAAACGTTGTTGATTCACCAGAGTGCCATTCCATTCCGCATCATCCACATTCACACGACGTGATCCCGCCGGCGAGCAAGTCGCAGCGAGGCGATTCTGCAGCGATGCTGGCTGGCAAATCGGAAAATTCGGCGCGATCACCGGTACGCACCGCGGCGGCTGGAACGCACAACTTGACGTCATTGGCAGTCTTTGCTTTCGGCGCTTTCTGCGCAACTTTGACAGTCGCCACAGCGGCGGAAGAAACAATCTATGCTGCGCCCGACAGTAGCCTTGTGATGGGTTTAGGGTACCTTCGGCTCAAGGGTAACGAGCTTGTCTACAGCGCTGCGGGCAATCGTATCAGCCACTTGATCTGGGAAACCGACGCCCCAGTTCTGACGACGGGCTTCAAGGCTGAGCTTGTTGACAACTGGACTATCTCAGCTAGCGCCGCCATCGGCTTTTCCGGCGATAGCCACATGGAGGACTATGATTGGACCGAACCTTGGGGCTTTGGTCGGGGGGATTGGTCGCATCGGTCGATCCACTCCCATACTGACCTTGACCGTTACATCAACCTTGACATCGCCGCAGGCCGAGACTTTGTGATCAACGATGCGACGGCTATTAACCTGCACGGCGGTTTCAAATACACCGATGTGAAGTGGACCGCCTTTGGTGGCTCGTTCACCTACAGTGTCGATGGCTTCCGGGACACGACGTTCCACCTCCCGGATAGCGAACGTGGCATTAGCTACGAACAGCAATACCCGGGCGTTTTCCTCGGCGTAGAAGCGACCACGAAATTCGGCAATTGGACCCTCTCTGCTCTGCTGCGCAGCGGCGTCAGCGTCGATGCCGGTGATGTTGACAATCACTGGCACCGGAAAGTGCGTTTCGAAGAAGAGTTCAGCACGCTGCTTTTCGTTTCGGTCGGCGCCAAGGCAATTTATCAGGTGACCGACCGCGTCAGCCTCTTCCTGGCCGGCAATCTCGATAGGTACTTCCGCGAGAAAGCTGAGGCGACGGAGTACGACAGGTCGACGAGCCCACCAAGAGTCAATGTCGGCAACGACTTCGCCGGCATGGACCTCTACGCCTTCACCCTATCGTCCGGATTCAAATTCAAGTTCTAAGGAGCCACCGTTGCGACTTGGGACGGTGGTCAGCTGCGAGGCTAACTGCATTACGGTGTTGCTTTCAGCAGTTTTCTTGAGGTCCTGCAAAAGTTTCTCGGTCAGGAAAAGTGAACACAGCTTTAGTTACCGGCGGTTAGGGATATCGTTGGTCTCGAGATTTAGCTTCAAGCACCGGTGACCCTATGAGGTAGCCGATCAGACGGATCTGACGTTTTCCGCTTTCGACTTCCCGGTCTTGCGGTCCTGGCCAAGGTCATAGCTGACCTTCTGACCGTCGCGAAGCAGATTCCCACCCTGCACAGCCGAAACATGGACGAACACGTCCGCTCCGCCATTGTCGGGCGTAATGAAGCCAAAGCCCTTGTCCTGGTTGAAAAATTTTACGGTACCGGTCGCCATGAACATCCTCGTGAGCTGAGCGGCGTCGGCGCCGCCGGCGAAGCTTATTCGCTGCTGCCCGCGCCTGCAACCGCGTTTCTTGAATGAACAACCTTAAGGAAGTCCTGTCTTGAAGCGTCGCGGGCCCATATGGGAGACTGAAAATCAGGTCCAACACGCTTGCTCGTGCTCGAGGTGCCATCCGGTGGGCTGGTGACCCCATCTCAAGATCATTTGTCTATGTCCTTCATTCGAGCTGCTCACATTCGCTCTGGCGGTCAGACCGCCTTTCCGCCAGAGCTGATCTCATGCTGCCGCGGGATCGTAGTGACCACTCTTGGTC
The DNA here is from genome assembly GCF_013488225.1 of Sinorhizobium mexicanum. Taxonomy (NCBI): domain Bacteria; kingdom Pseudomonadati; phylum Pseudomonadota; class Alphaproteobacteria; order Hyphomicrobiales; family Rhizobiaceae; genus Sinorhizobium; species Sinorhizobium mexicanum. Next base: position 69,353 of record NZ_CP041240.1, read on the forward strand.
ACTAACGTCCAGGCGATACGGGGATTCGATTGGCGAGGGCGACCGTGATCAGCATCGGCGGCTTTCTGCCGATGTCTTGCCGGGCTTTTCGTTCGGTCGAATGCCGGCTCGGTGTCAGTCCCATCCAGCCGGAGAAATCCTGCACATGAAGATCTCTGCTGGCGCAGCGAGGGCAGTGGCGATAACGGGTCCTAATCCAGGAATGGCCATCAATCGCTTGGCGACATCTTCGCGTCGGGCCCTGCAAGCGATTTCCTGATCCAGCTCGCGCACCTTGTCGACGAGTGCGCGCAGAGAAAAAGCAGGCACTGGCGGTGATGTTCGGAAACGCGATGTGCAGGTCGGCAGCGTAGCCACTCGTTCTTCGCGGCGCGGATCGGTTCGATATCGATTCAACTTTCGAACGGCAGAGAGGCTGGAGCACATCGCGAATGGGAGAAACATCACGCCATCCAGCGTCAATTGATCCATGCTTTGGGGTCGCAAATGTGGGGGAGGAGCCTTCCACGAGGACGCGAGAGGCAGCCGATGGGGCGAGACTAGGTGAATACCGAGACGAGGACGGACAGCCAGATCAAAACGACTCCCAACGCTAACGCTCGCCTGGCGGCTATGACCTTCTCGTCGCCGTCATTTGCAACGGGGGTCGTCACAATCCAGGGCACCGAGCCAAGCGCTGCAAATCCGGCGAGCGCCAAAATCACAATGACAAGATCGGCGTTGCTCCAGGCGTCGGGCTCATACAATCCCCAGTAGCCAAGGAACGCCATCCCCACTGCGAACATGGTGGCGGAGGCAGAGCAAAGTCCTGCAACAGCACCTGATGGCGCACGCATGTAGCCTCCTTTCCGTGAGGTCAATTCAATGGCGATATCCAATGATGGTGCAGACCGCCTTTGCACATATGTGGCAATGCGCCGTCTCATCCTGATCGGGTTTTTCCGCGCAGTTGGTGCACGAGGATTCACGTACGTCGCATATAAGTTCATTGATTCGGAATCGAAGTTCAACATTCTTGTTGATCGGGACAATCTTCCCGGCTGACGACAAGGAGAGCCGCGTTCAACAAAGCCGCGGCGGCATCAACTGTGTAGCTTTGCACTCAGGGGATTTGGGCTCCGCAAACAGCGCGACGCCCGTTCCGCTAGTTCAGTAGGAACGTGGAGGTTGGCACTCGAAGTGCAGCAGCGATGCGCCGGAGCCTGCCCGGGTCGACATCAGCACCTATTTCAATCCTTGTGATTTCGGCGCCAGTCAGGCCACAGGTTATTGCAAGGTCCTCAACGCTATATCCCACCGCTTCGCGAGATCGCCGAACCGCGGCTGCTATACCGCCGTGGCCTCGGTCTGCGACGGGCGCCCTTATATCTCTCATTGAAGTTGTCATGGGTCGATCCCTCGATGGTGCGCCCTAAGCGAGCCGGCCGTCACAGGAGGTCGGGCAGACAGGATGATGTTGTTGCAGCGCAATATAAGGACAATAAGTATGATGAATATAAGGCAGGCGCTGGTGTCCGGCGAGCGGTGGGTGGGGCAATGGCTGGAGAGGCATCCTTCTGTCGAGATCGTAAGCCGAAACCGTAGCGGATTTATGCGTACTCGCGAGGCGCCGCAAACACGTCAGATGGCAGATCCGTTCCATCTAGGAATAGACGAGCCTTTCCGGCCGCGCCACAGGACGAGCACCGCTGCCGATAGGAGTGTCAGGGGTGCGCCGTGGCGCCCTACCGAGGGCGTATGCCAACCCGTAGGGCGCGTGGCCGGTTGCCGTGTCTTGAGCACCTGCAAACTGGCAGATAATCAATTGGCAAATGTTGCGGTACAGCCAGTTAGAGATCCGCTAAGGTACCTCGGCCCTGGCGCAGGGCTGCACGGGGCAACTGACGACCGTGCAGGTGGAGCGTTTCGACGACAACCTGCCGGAGATCCGGGCCTTCGACCCGCCGGCATGATGGCTGTTCGAGGCCCAACGTGCCCGGCCCAACGGGGGATCCATCGTTCAGCTCTGCACCTTTTGAAAGGCGGAGCCCGTTGGCGCGCTTGCGCTTTCTATGACATGGCGGCGCATGTAAGCTTGGGGACTACTGCCCATTTCGATGCGGAACGCATACACGAAAGCCGATGTCGAGCCGTAACCAAGCTCCATGGCGACTTGTGTTACGCCCAGACCACCGCCCAGAAGCTCTATTGCACGGAAGAGCCGAAGGCGCCGTCTCCATGAGCGCAGGCTCATGCCCAGCTCCGTGTTGAAGCGGCGCGCCAATGTTCGGGGCGAAATATTCAGCGCCAGCCCCCATTCCTCCGGGCTTCGGTCATCCGTCGGGTCCAGATAGAGCGCCTCGCACAGCGCGGTCAACGGCTTGTTGCGCGGCCATGGCAAAGCCGATGGCAGCGGCTGGACCCGCACGAGCTGATCGAGGATGAGGGCGGTCACGCGACCTGAATAGCCATCTCCTTCCGGCTCGCCCTCGAGTTCCGTGGCCTCGATGATCAAGGCCTGCAGCAAGGGTGACATCATGAAGATCGTCGGGACCCTCGGTAAGTTTGCGCCGGCTGCATCCGCGATCCAGAGGCTTCGAAATACCGCGCCGAGAAGCGAGCCGACGCGGTGCACGACGCCGGTCGGCAACCACACTGCCTGATCCGGCGTGATCACGAAGGATTGGGCTTCCGTGTAAACCGTCAGCACGCCGGAGATCGCATAGACCAGCTGGTGCCAGGTATGGGAGTGGTCCGGAAAATAATGACGCGCGGGAATGGATTGCGCTCGCACGGTGATCGGTTGAGGAGGACGAACCCCGGGTGGCGCGGTGATCGGATGCCAGATCATGTTTATCTCTCGTTTTGGCAGGTACTCTACATAGATTGTCGGTCCATTGAAATACAGCCAAATCGAAATTCGCTAATCTTTGGTCAAATCGAATGCCAAGTGCCTTTTCCGCCCGACGCGACCAGACCTCGCGCCGGACCAGTCCTCTCATGCCCTGTGAAGCCGGATGTCAGAAATTACCGCAAGCAAAGTGCTCGAACCCGCTGCCTCTTCTCATTATGACGCCGCACGCGGCAACCTTGCGAGGCTGACCATTGCACAGGCGTTGGGGGGCGCGAATTCGGCCGTCATCTATTCCACCGGGGCGATCGCCGGAAACACGCTTGCTCCTACCCCCGCGCTCGCCACGATGCCGATATCGATGTTCGTGGTGGGGATGGCGGTCTCGACGCTGCCCGCCGGTGCCATCGCGCAACACTACGGCCGCCGTACGGCATTTCTGGTTGGGACGGGCTGCGGCGTGCTCGTCGGGTTGCTGGCGGCGGTCGCGGTGGTGATCGGCTCATTCTGGCTATACTGCGCCGCGACGTTCTTCGGGGGCGTCTATGCCGCCGTAGTGCTTTCCTTCCGTTTCGCGGCCGCAGACTGCGTGCCGGCTGAACGGCGCCCACGCGCCCTGTCCTTCGTCATGGCGGGCGGTGTCGTCGCCGGGGTGATCGGGCCGCAGCTTGTCAACAACACCATGTATCTCTGGATGCCGCATATGTTCGCGGCGAGCTACCTCGCACAGGCGGCGGTGGCGGCACTCTCCGCACTGCTACTGATCGGCGTTCGCCTTCCGGTGCCGACCAAGGTGGAGGCCGCGGGCGGTCGTCCCGTTGGTGTTATAGCCCGCCAGCCCCGGTTCATCACGGCGGTCATCTGCGGGGTCGTCTCCTACCTGCTCATGAACTTCCTGATGACCGCGGCACCCTTGGCCATGCAGCTCTGCGGCCTGTCGCAGGAGTCCTCCAACCTCGCCATTCAATGGCACGTGGTCGCGATGTATGCCCCAAGTTTCTTCACCGGTCGGCTGATCACGCGCTTCGGCGCACCCCGCGTGGTCATGACGGGCCTGGTGCTGACGGGCATCTCCGCGGCCGTCGGATTGACGGGGGTCGATGTGGCGCATTTCTGGATCACCCTGATCGTGCTCGGTGTCGGCTGGAACTTCGGTTTCCTCGGTGCGTCGGCCCTGGTGCTCGAGTGTCACCGCCCCGAGGAAAAGGCGCGGGTTCAGTCGCTCAATGACTTCGCCGTATTCGGGACGATGACTCTCGGCTCATTTCTCTCCGGAGGCCTCCTGACGGCATACGGCTGGAACACCATCCTCGCGCTCTCCTTCATTCCCCTCGTGCTCGCCCTTTTTGCGCTGGGCGGGACCTATGTGCGCGGTGCGGCGGGGTCGCGGTGACTGCGATAGGCGCAACCTCAACGACCGGGTGAAACGCTAGCTGGAGTGGCCGCAATGAAGATAACCAAAGTCGAAACGCTGGAAATCGACCTCTCCGGACAGAATGGCATCGCGCTCTGGCGACCCATCTTCGCGCGCATCCACACCGATGAGGGCATCACCGGGCTCGGTGAGGCTGCACTGGCGTTCGGAACGGCATCCGAAGCCGTGGGGCCGATGATCGTCAAGCTCGCCGAGCGTTTCGTTCTCGGTCATGACCCGAACGACACCGAGACCCTATGGGAGCACATGCTGCGCCAATCTTTCTGGGCGCAAGGCGGCGGACCGGTGATCTTCGGCGCCATGAGCGCGCTTGATGCAGCGCTCTGGGACATCAAGGGCAAGGCTGCCGGGCTGCCGGTGCACCGCCTGCTCGGGGCGAAAACGCCGGAACCGCTACGCTGCTATGCGAGCCAATTGCATTTCGGCTGGGAGGCGGAGCACAGGATGCACGACGACCCAGCCGAATACCGCGAAACCGCGCAGAAAGTGCGGGAAGAGGGGTATGGCTGCGTCAAGCTCTGTCCCCTCTATGTCGCGGCGGGCGGCGGACGTGCACGGCATCGTGGTCTTCTGACACCGCAAAACCGCAAGCTGGCGAAGGCCCGAATGGAAGCCATCCGGGAAGGGGTTGGGTCGGATGTCGATGTCATCATCGAACTGAATGGACCGACCTCGACCGCATCCGCGCTTCAGATCGCGGATATGTTCGCTGACTTCGGCGTGCTCTTCATCGAAGAACCGACCCACTACAACAGCCCCGAAGCCCATCTGAAGGTGGCGGCGCGTTCGTCGATCCCGATGGCGACCGGGCTTCCTGCCCTATCTGCAGGCCGGCGCCATTTCCGAAGGCATGAAGATCGCGCATCTCGCGCATGCCTTCGACGTCGGGGTTCAGGCGTATGTCTGCGGCTCGCCGCTCTGCTCGGCGGTCGCGCTTCAATTCGAAGCGGCCATCCCGAATTTCGAGATCCACGAGCACCCACACCTTTGCGCTCAAGTCCTGCAATCGCGACCTGTTCGAGGAAGACCTCCAACCGGTCAACGGCCGGTTGGTGGTGCCGACTGAACCGGGCTTCGGGATGACTCTGAGGAAGGATGCCGAACAGCGCATGGAAATTGCCTCGGTCAGTCTGAGGTGAAGAAGGATCACCGCACGTGGAGCAAACCGACAGGAGGATTGAACAGAACTCAGCAACGGCACTCAAAATTAAGTTTCGCTAACAAAACCAATGGGGAACGAAAATGAAGAAATCTCTATTCCTGGTAACACTCGGCGCAGTGGCTCTCCTATCCGGCACGGCTACAGCGGGCACGCTCGACGAGGTAAAGGCGCGCGGCAAACTCAATTGCGGCGTCAGTTCGGGTACCGCAGGCTTTTCAGCTCCCGACGCGAAGGGTGTATGGCAGGGCTTCGACGTCGCATTCTGCCGGGCCGTCGCTGCGGCCGTGCTCGGCGATCCGATGAAGGTCGAGTTTGTTCCGACAACCGGACAGACCCGCTTCACCGCCCTTGCCTCGGGCGAGATCGATCTGCTCTCGCGCGCCACCACCTGGACCTTTTCGCGCGACACGGACCTTAAGCTCACCTTCGCGGGCACCAACTTCTATGACGGGCAGGCCTTCCTGGTAAAGAAGGAGCTTGGTGTCTCCTCGGCCAAGGATCTCAACGGCGCTACCGTCTGCATCCAGTCCGGCACCACCACCGAGCTCAACCTTGCGGAATATTTCCGCATCAACAAAATGACCTACGAACCGGTGCCGGTCGATTCAAGCGCCGAAGGCGAGCGCCAATATCAGGCGGGAGCGTGCGACGTCTATACAAGCGACGGCTCCGACCTTGCCTCGGTGCGCGCCAGTTTCCCAAACCCATCCGATCACGTCATCCTGCCCGAAATCATCTCGAAGGAACCGCTTGGACCGATCGTGCGCCAGGGTGACGAGCAGTGGGCGGACATCGTGCACTGGACGCAGAGCGCGCTTTTCGCCGCCGAGGAACTGGGCGTGACCAAGGCCAATGCCGACCAGCTCGCCGATGACTCGGACAATCCGGAAATCAACCGGCTTCTCGGCAAGGAGGGCGATCTCGGCAAGATGCTGGGTCTCGATGTCGAATGGGCCAGGCGTGCTATCGCGGCCGGCGGAAACTACGGCGAGATCTTCGCTGCCAATCTCGGCGATCAAACGCCTATCCGCCTCGAGCGGGGGCTCAACGCGCTCTGGACCAAGGGCGGCCTGATGTACGCCCAGCCGTTCCGGTGAGAACGCCCTTGTGGCGCGCGGTTTGAAGACCGCGCGCCCTTCCTGACGAAACGCATGACCGCGCTGCATCCCGCCGTCACCGGCATGGGGAACGCTGCGACGTACTTGCAGGGATTTCGCCAATGACAAACGCAATCGCTTTTCCGACGCGGGAGCCGCACCAGGCTTTTCATTTGAGCATGCTTCTCAACGATAGTCGGTACCGCTCCTACACGATCCAGATCTTCGTTCTGATGTGCCTCATGCTGGGGATTGCCTGGCTGGTGGACAACACGGTGCGCAACCTCGCGCTTCTGGGCAAGGATTTCTCCTTCTCATTTCTGTGGAGCACCGCGGGCTACGACATCAATCAGCGGCTCATAGAATACGACACGCAGATGACCCACGGCCGCGCAGCTCTTGTGGGGCTCTTGAACACGGTCGTCCTCGGTGTTCTGTCCTGCGCTCTGGCGACGATCATTGGTGTAGTTGCCGGTGTGCTTCGGCTGTCCGGCAATCCGATCGTGGCGCGGCTGATGGCCGTCTATGTCGAGGTCTTCCGAAACATTCCGCTCTTACTCTGGATCCTCGTCTTCGGCGCGATCATGAGCGAGGCCGTGCCGGCGCCAAACGCATTCAAAGGCGAGAATGCCACCGCGAGCATGATCTTCGGCGCGGTAGCCATTACCAATCGCGGCGTGTTCATTCCCGAGCCGCTGTTTACCCGTGGTCTCGGTACGCTCAATCTCGGAATCGTTGAGCCGAGCCTGAACGCCATCGCAGTCCTGGTGGTCGTCATTGCGTGCGTCCTCGTCAGTCGGGTACTGGTGCGCCATGCCAACCGGGAGCAGAGCCAGACTGGTGTCAGGCCGGTGATTTGGTGGAAGACCATTACCGTCCTACTCGCCCCGCCGCTCCTTCTCTGGGCGCTCGGCTTTCATCTCGGCTATCCCGAACTGCGTGGTTTCAATTTCCAGGGCGGAGTGCAGCTTCGAAATTCGCTGATCGCAATGTGGCTTGGGCTCAGCATCTACACCGGCGCCTTCATTGCCGAGAACGTGCGTGCAGGCATTCTGGCCATCTCGAAGGGCCAGACCGAGGCCGCCCATGCACTCGGCCTTCGGCCGGGTAAGACAATGCGGCTGGTGATCCTGCCGCAGGCGCTTCGGGTCATCGTGCCGCCGCTGATCTCGCAATATCTCAACATCACCAAGAACACCTCGCTCGGGTTGGCGGTCGGCTACATGGACCTGCGCTCGACGCTCGGCGGGATCACGATCAACCAGACCGGTCGCGAACTCGAAGGAATGCTGCTGCTCATGCTGATCTACCTGTCGCTGAGCCTGATCATCTCCGGGTCGATGAACGCCTACAATGCCCGCGTCGGGCTGAAGGAGCGTTGATATGAGCGAACGCAATCCTGCCTTTGTCCGCGGCGAGATGCTGCCCGCGCGCGAGCCGCCCGCCGGTCAGACGGGTCTGCTCAAGTTGCTGCGCGAGAATTTCTTCAAAGACTGGCTGAGCGCACTCCTGACGGTGATGTCACTCATCGTATCGGTCTGGTTCGTCTGCTCAGTGTTTCCTTGGCTGTTCGACTCCGTCTGGTACGCGCATTCGCTCAGTGAATGTCGTGAGATCCTCAATGGCGCGGAGGGCGCTTGCTTTGCGGTGATCCGCGATCGTTGGACGCAGCTTCTGTTCGGCTTCTATCCGCCCGTGCAGTATTGGCGGCCGGTACTTGCCTTCGCGCTGATGGTCGTGGCGCTGGCGCCGATCCTGTTCCCGCCTGTGCCGCGCAGGCTGCTCCGGTTCAGCGTCGTCTTCCCAGGCCTCGCCTACTGGCTGATCTGGGGCGGAACCCTTTGGCTTCCTGTCGTGGTCTATGGAGGCTTTGCCGTCGGAGCAGTCTTGTTGCGGATGACGGCGCGGCTCGGTGCAGGTCTTGGCGCGGGGCTGGCAATTGTGAGTGTGCTGACCTGGTGGTTCGTCGCGCCGGGGCCGGTCACGACGGTGCTCGAGCAGCTTCTGCCGCTGTCGCTTGCCCCCGTCGCCTCGCGCGAAATGGGCGGATTCCTGCTGTCGATCGTCATCGGGGTCACCGGCATTTCCTTGTCGCTGCCTCTTGGCATCGTTCTGGCGCTGGGGCGGCGCTCGAAAATGCCGCTCGTGAAGACGATCAGCGTCGTCTTCATCGAGTTCATCCGCGGTGTGCCGCTGATCACGCTGCTGTTCACCGCCTCGCTGCTCCTCAACTACTTCCTGCCGCCGGGAACGAACTTCGACCTAATCCTGCGCGTGATCATCATGGTGACTCTGTTTGCCACCGCCTATATGGCCGAGGTGATCCGTGGCGGTTTGGCGGCCCTGCCTCGAGGTCAGTATGAGGCGGCCGAAGCGCTCGGCCTCGACTATTGGAAGGCGCAGCGGCTGGTCATCATGCCGCAGGCGCTCAAGATCTCGATCCCCGGCATCGTCAATTCCTTCATCGGCCTCTTCAAAGACACGACCCTGGTCGTCTTTATCGGTCTCCTGGACCCGATCGCGCTTTCCAATTCGATCCGGGCGGCGACCGACTGGCAGGGGATCTACTGGGAGCTCTTCATCTTCATCGGCGCCCTGTTCTTCGTCTTCTGCTTCGGCATGTCGCGCTACTCGATGCATCTCGAGCGCCGACTCAAAACCGACCACCGTTAAGGAGCCATCACCATGGAACCGCATATTGAAACCGTGATCGATCGCAACCGAATGATGGTGTCGGACGAGATCGCGATCCGGATCGAGAACATGAACAAGTGGTACGGAAATTACCACGTCCTTCGCGACATCAACCTCACTGTGAGGCGCGGCGAGCGCATCGTCATCGCGGGGCCCTCCGGATCGGGAAAATCGACGATGATCCGCTGCATCAACCGCCTCGAAGAGCATCAGGCGGGCCGAATAGTCGTCGACGGGATCGAACTGTCTTCGGACCTGAAGGACATCGACAAGGTGCGTTCGGAAGTGGGCATGGTGTTCCAGCACTTCAATCTCTTCCCGCACCTGACCATCCTCGAAAATTGCACGCTTGCTCCGATCTGGGTACGCGAGATCCCCAGCAAGGACGCCATCGACGCGGCGATGCACTTCCTGGAGAAGGTCAAGATCCCCGAGCAGGCACACAAATATCCCGGCCAGCTATCGGGAGGACAGCAGCAGCGGGTGGCGATCGCCCGTTCGCTCTGCATGAAGCCGAAGATTATGCTCTTCGACGAGCCGACCTCTGCGCTCGACCCCGAGATGATCAAGGAGGTGCTCGACACGATGATCGAGCTTGCCGAAGAGGGAATGACCATGCTCTGCGTCACGCACGAAATGGGTTTCGCGCAAGCGGTGGCCAATCGGGTGGTCTTCATGGACCAGGGGCAGATCGTCGAAGAGAATAATCCGCACGACTTCTTCACTAACCCCCAGTCTGAGCGCACCCGGCTGTTTCTCAGTCAGATCCTCTGGCACTGAAATCGATCTGCGCCGACCGGCAGCTCAATGCGAACCTTCCAGTTCGGCCATCAGGTGGCCTCTGTGAGGAAGTTTCAAAACTGGCGCCACTGACCAATCCAACTTGAGGTCCCCTATGAATATTCGCGCACACACAAACTGCCTAGATGAGTTGATCGATCGCCGCGGCTCGAATTCGCTGAAATGGGATTGTGCGAAGGCGTTCCTACCGCCGGAGGCGGCGAATGCCGATCCGCTGCCGATGTGGGTCGCCGACATGGATTTCCGCACGCCCCAGCCGGTGATCGATGCGCTGGTCGGGGCCGCGCAGGCCGGTATGTTCGGCTACTCCGCCGGCACGCGTGAGAGCTACATTGACGCCGTGACCGGCTGGCAACAGCGCCGCTTCGGCTTCGAGGTCGTACCCGACTGGGTGGTGCCGGTCTCAGGCGTGATCACTGCGCTCAAGACCATCGTGCAGGCCTTTTCGGCTCCAGGCGACAGTGTCCTGATCCAGCCGCCGGTCTATGCGCATTTCCACGACGACGTGCTCCTCAACGGACGGCTTCCCATCAGTGCGCCGCTCATCCGGACCGAGACCGGCTATCGCTACGACGCCGGCGTATTCGAGGCTGCGATCCGCCCGAACACGAAGATCTTCATCCTCTCGAACCCGCACAATCCGACGGGGAATGTCTGGACGGAAGATGAACTGCGCAGCATGGGCGAGATCTGCGCCCGCCGCGGAATTCTCGTTGTCTCCGATGAAATTCACCAGGACCTGATCATGAACCCGGCCCGCCGGCATGTGCCGTTCGCCAGCCTGTCCGCGGCGTTCGCGGAGCAGTCGATCACCTGCACCGCGCCCTCCAAGACCTTCAACCTGCCGGGCCTGCAATGCGCGAATGCCTTCATTCCCAACCCGCGCCTTAGGGCAGAATTCAAGCGCCAGTTGGAGCGCAACCTCTACCCCAAGGTGAACTCGATGGGCATGGTTGCCACCGAGGCCGCCTACACCTATGGCGAGACGTGGCTTGAAAGCCTTCTTGCCTATGTCCGGGCCAATCACGCGCATTTCGCGAGCGAGATCAACGGACTGAACGCCGGCCTCAAGGTGCTTCCGGCGGACGCACTTTATCTGGCGTGGATGGATTGCCGGGCTTTGGGCCTGGATGCCGTAGCGCTCGAGACGTTCATGCTGACCACGGCGCGGATTTGGCTCGACAAGGGGCAGAAGTTCGGCATGGAGGGGCATGGCTATTTGCGTGTGAACCTCGGCTGTCCGCGGGCCACGGTGGACGAGGCGATTGCCCGGCTCAAGGCTGCCGTTGCAGTGGGATAGCCGTGCCGCAACGGCGGGGCCTAAGTTTCAGCGGTGTTTCAAGCCTGCAGCACGTCCGGGTGCTGAAGGGGCGCATCCTTGATCCAGATATCAGCGCCCTCGGGTCCGGTCATCGCCTCAAGCGGCAGGCCAGCGGGCAAACGCCCCCAGCTCTGCGCTTCCAGTTGCTCGGCGCCAACTGTCAGGCTGCCGGAAAGCACGAGGAATTCGAGGCCGCGGAAATTTTCGACCGTTATGGTGGCCTCGGGCCGCCAGCGCTCGATCGATACGCGTTCCTGCCCGTCGTCGAACAGGATACGCGCTGCCTCGGCTCCCTCGCGCAAGGGTGCTGTCTCACCCTCGCCAGGCTGGCGAACGATCTGCGTTTCGTCGCCTTCGCGATACTGCCAGAGACGCACGAAGATCGTGCAGCCATCCTTCGACGCCGGCACATGGGAGGTGCCGGGCGGGTTGCGGAAGTAGCAGCCTGCGGGATAGTCACCGTGTTCGTCCTGGAACGTGCCCTCGAGCACGAGAATTTCCTCGCCGCCGCTATGGACGTGGCGGGGGAAGGCGCTTCCCGGCGCATAGCGCACGATCGTGGTGGCGCGCGCAACTTCGCCGCCGACGCGATAGAGCATGCGGCGATCGACGCCGGCGGACGGACTGGCGACCCAGTCGAGCTTGGCCGAATGGACGATAACCGGTTTCGTCAGGTCTTCATTGATGCGCATTGATCTGGTCTCCCATCGTGAGCACGGTCCGGAACTTCGCGTCCCCGGATCTCATCTTCTGGACGGCTTCCTGGGCTCTCTCCAGCGGCATGGTCTCGATCATCGGTCGCACACCCGTAAGCACACTGAAATCAAGCGTCTTTTCGTTCTCATACGGGGAGCCGGTGATCGAGCCGATAATGCCCCGCTCAGCCCCCACCAGGTATCCTGTCGAGACCGGCAGTGGATCCTTGCCGACGCCAAGCACGATCAGACGCCCCTCCGGCTGTAGCGCGGGCATCAGCGCGGTAACGGCTGTCGGATTGCCGGTCGTGGTCAGGATCGCTTTCGCGCCGCCCAACCCGTTCAGCACATCTGCGGCGTTTTCGCTCTCCATGTCGATGTAGCGATGCGCGCCCAGGTTCAACGAATCGGTGGCGATATCCTCGCCTCGACCTACCGCCACCACCCGAAATCCCATCCTGCGGGCATATTGGAGCGCCATGTGGCCGAGGCCTCCGATTCCGAGAATGGCGACGGTGTCACCCGCTTCGGCGCCCGATTTTTTCAAGGCATTGAACGTGGCGACACCCGCGCAGAGGATGGGTGCCGCTTCTTCTGACGACAATTCGTCCGGGATAGAGACAAGGCCTGCTGCACGCGCGATCATCATCTCGGCATAGCCGCCGTCGCAGGAAGATCCGACAATCGGTCGGTTGCGGCAGAGGTTGAAACGTCCTCGCCGGCACTCGCCGCATTCGTTGCAATGACCGCCCAGACGGCCAACGCCGACGCGCTGTCCCACCTTCCAGATCGATGGCGTGTTTGGACCGAGTGCTACGATGCAGCCGACGACCTCGTGACCGGGAACACGAGGCGGATCCAGCGCCGGATCGGCCCGGTCGATATCGCTGGCATCGGCGCCGCAGATACCGCAGGCTTCGACGGCGATCAGCACCTCATTCACCCCTGGCTCCGGCGTTGGCCGCTCCACCAGTTCCAGACGACCGGGTGTCGTGACCTGCATGGCTCGATAGGTAGTCTTCATGGTTTCAATTCCCCACGGTTTGGGATGCTTCGGTGAAAGCCGTGAATGTGTGCGTCTCGACCTTGCTCAGTCTGCCGATGAGTTCGGTTGTGATCCGGGTGGCGGCTTCGACCGCACCGGCCAGGTACCCAGGTTCACTGATGCTGGTTTCGCTCCCGGCGAGCGAAATATAATCGCGCCATTTTCCGTTGACCCATGGCCGTCGATCGGGGGTGGGATGGCCACCGGCCTGCCTGTCGTCCGCAGTTGCAGTCAACGGGTCGTCCGTCCAGTCCTTGAACAATGTCGCGCGGGGACTGGTGGCCTCCGGCCCGAACATGTGGGCGAGTTGCTGAACCGAAGCGGCGATGATTGCATCGCGTCCGACCGATGCGCGCTCACCCGCCGGGACGCCGACGAAGCCAAAAAGCGCGGCTCGGCCCGAGGCGGTTGTCGCATCGTGAATCTCAACCAGGGGCCCCACCATGCTTTGCGCCGTTCCCGAGAGGCCGGCGTCGCGCCAGAATGGGCGGTCATAGAGTGCGAAGAACTTGGCATGTGGCGCCATCCAGGTCGGGGTTTTCCGCCATCGCTCGGCTGTCGCGTAGTCGAGCGCTGGCGAAAACAAAAACTTTGCCTCGATGAGACGCGGCGGCAGTGCGAACAGAACATGCGCCGCCTGCTCTTTATGGGACGACCCGCTCGCATCGACGTACTGCACAACGACGCCTTCGCCGTCGAGCGAGACGTGCGTCACGCGGGCATTCAGTTGAATGCTTTTTGCGGGCAGGCTTTCGGCAAGCGTCGATATGATCGCACCCGTGCCCCCGACGAGCCGCATGGACTGCGGTTCCTGCCGTATTCCGCGATAGCGCTGAGGAGCTTCGCGGGACATCCGCTGAAAGATCACGTCGCCATCGCTGTTCTGCTCGAAGTAGTTCAGCCCGAGATGGTGGACGAAGTTGCAGAGCGCTGGCTGCATGTCGGGCCAAAACCACGAGGGGCCAAGATCGAAGCCGTCGCCCGATGGTTCACCGCTGGCGTCGATGGAGAGAATGCGTCCGCCCAGGCGCTCACGGGCCTCAAGAAGCTGAAAGCCGAGGCCGGCTTGATGGAGGAGCCGGGCCGCGGTCAGGCCTGCAAGCCCGCCGCCAACGATCAGAATGGATTGTGACAAGGGACAGCTCCTCGTGAAGAGTGAGGGCCGGATATCCGGGCCCTCCAGTACAGCCGGGCTTAGGCCACGGCGTAGATGCGGACTTCCGGGGCGGCGGCCAGAAGCGGCTTCAGACCCTCGACGACATCGTCGTTAAACAGCGCGCTTTCGAGATAGGACTTTGCGTCTAGGACACTGTTGAATCCGTGAAGGACCTGAACAAGTGGGTGACCGGTCGCGAACCTCACGACGTCGAGATTCCGCACTCGCTCGACCCGGAGTCCGGTCGCAACCTTGCTACTCGCATGTGACATAGGGATCTTCACGCTGCGAGCAGGCCGTGCCAGCGCGTGTCGCGCGGCGACGGGCGACGATGAAGGCGGCGGTCGAGCAGCGCACGGGCCTTCACGGCTTCGCCGCTCCGCATGAGGGCGAGGAGGAGCATGTCTTCGATCATCTCGCGCTGGGCGCCACTGCCGCCGATGCGCGCGACGTCGACTGCGACCGGCTCCAGGATTCGGGCGCAGCCTGCGTAATCCTCGTCGGCAAAGGACAAGGCGGCGCGGCAGATCGCCGGTACGACTGGCCCCGCGGCCAAGGCTCCGGCATCGATCAAGCCAGTCAACACCTGCACACGTTGCTCGACTGCAGCCTTGTCGCCGACTGCCGCCGCGATTATGGCCATGTGGACATCCGCGAAGGCGAAGCCGGCCTTCTGGAAATATTCCCCGGAATAGGTGGCCGCCGCCGCCCACAGCCCCGCCGGCACCGTGTGGCCATAGGCCTGGAGCCGCCACAGGAAGGAGGCCGTGTCGCTGACCACGTTGACCGGCATTCCGGCCGTAACCGATGGCTGGATGCAATCCGCGTAGATCGCCAGCGCGCGTTCCGGATCATCCCGCTCCAGGGCGCCCAGCGCCGCGTGCCAGGCGATGTGCCCGTGGAGGATGCCGGTGCGGTCGTAGCGAGGCAGCCAGTCCGCGATTAGCCTCTCGGCGTCCTCGCCCGCGCCGCCCTCGTACATGGCGTGCGACAGCGCGTGCGCCGCGTTCGCGTTGTTGGTTCTGAGATCGTAACCACGCTGCGTGAGAGCTCGGCCGAGCGTCACGTTGCCGTTCTCGGCATGAGCCCAGCCTCGGTAGGTGACGAACCACCAATCGTCGACGCTGAAATGCCGGGCGTGGCGCTCACAGAGATCTACACGCGCCTGGTCGTGATCCGCCATCCCCGAGAAGGCGAGGAGCCCGAAGGCACCAAGAGGCAGCGAGAGGATCAGGATGTCCCGCGGCCAGCTGTCGGCGTGCGCGAGCGCCCGCTGCAGCGCCTTTGCCGACTGGCCGTTGATGGCAAGCGAAAGGACCTCCACATGGCTCCGCTCCCTCTCGGTCCCGCGCCGGGCGACGATCTCTTCCGCCGTCGCGATTCGCGCCTTCGCCTCGGTCAGTTCCGTGCGGATGGCGTGCAGGCGTGCGCGTGCCGCATGGGCGAGAGCGAAATCCGGGTCTGCTGCGATGGCCGCCTCCAAGGCTTCCGCGGTGCCGGGCCAAGTCGACAGGAGCAGGTCGACCCCCTCCCGATAGTGTTCTGCCGCGAGATCGGATGTCGTCGAGAGTGGTAGGCCACGGCTGTCGAGGTGGGTCATGGCAGGGTCCTCATTCCAGGATCGGGCACGCATCAGCGCCCATTTCGGCGATTATACGGGATTGCCCCCTGGCTGTATTTTGACAGTCTGCCAATTTATGTAGAAGCCCCGCCAAACTGTGTCTGGACAAGACATTGGGAGACGATCCGCGCAGCAGCTCGCCGGGCGCCGCCCCTTCGATGGCTTGAGTTGACCGATCGACAATTGCACTGCCTCGTGAGGAGGTGCCATTCCGGCGCAATGGCGCGTCCGGCAACGCTGCGGAGCACTCGCGAGATAGCGAAGCCAGAGGAACCTGATAGTCACGGCGTTGCCGTAAGGCTTGCTGTTGCCAAGTTTCCCTGTGCGCTGAAGGCCAATCAGTTTGCGCGTAGCCCCTGCGATGTAAACAAGTGGACCCTTTTTATGTCGGGGGCGACCATGACCGTCTGGCCGGGTTGAAGATCGATCCGGTCGCGCAGCACGAGGTTCACGTCTGCCGGGCCGAGCTTCGCCAGCACATGTGTTTCGGACCCGGTCGGCTCGACCACGACCACACCAGCGGGGACACCATGCTCGCCAATCGTCAGATGTTCCGGACGGACACCGTAGACCGCCGCCGTCCCGCCTTGATAGCCATCGGGTAGTGGAAGCGCTACCCCGCCATCGGTGACAAACTGCCCATTGGCGATTGCCCCCTCGAAGAGGTTCATCGCAGGCGAGCCGATGAAGGTTGCGACGAAGGTGTTGGCGGGCCGGTCGTAAAGTTCCAACGGTTTACCGATCTGCTCGACGTTGCCGCCACGCATGACGACGATCCGGTCGGCCATCGTCATCGCCTCGATCTGGTCGTGGGTGACGTAGACCGTGCTGGTTTTCAGCCGCTGATGCAGGTCCTTGATTTCGGCGCGCATGGTGACGCGGAGCTTCGCGTCAAGGTTCGAAAGCGGCTCGTCAAAAAGGTAGACCTGCGGCTGGCGGACGATCGCCCGTCCCATCGCGACGCGCTGCCGCTGGCCACCGGAAAGCTGTTTCGGCAGGCGATCGAGCAGCGGCCCGAGCGCCAGGATGTCGGCAGCTTCGCGCACGCTCTTTTCGATCGTGGCCCTGTCCTGGCCCTTCAGCTTAAGCGCGAAGCCCATGTTTTCCGCAACGGTCATGTGCGGATAAAGGGCATAGCTCTGGAAGACCATGGCGATGTCACGCTCCTTCGGAGCCACGTCGTTGACGATGCGGCCACCGATGCGGATCTGGCCGCCGCTGATGTCCTCAAGTCCCGCAAGCATGCGCAACAGGGTCGACTTGCCACAGCCGGAAGGGCCGACGAGGGTGACGAACTCACCATCTTCGATGTTCATGGAGATGTCATGAATCACCGGAACGGCGCCGTATTGTTTGCGAACCTGATCCATTGAGACGGATGCCATGAAATTTCTCCTTTTGAGTCTCAGCTAGAGCTTGAGCTGCCAGATCTTTGCGGCGGCGACATTGCCTTTGGGCGCGCTGAGGTAGGCGGAACGAACGCCTGCAAATCCGTGCAAACGCTTGGTCCCGGTCCAGCGACCGTTATCGGCAAAAACCTCGATCGACCCCATGTCGAGGAAGATGCGAAGCGTCGAGGGCGTTGCCCCGGCTGCGATGTAGCGGGGCAGCAATTTGCCGTCGGGAACGTCGTAGACGATGCTCAGGCCCTCCGGATCGAGCCGGACACCGAGCTCGACGTCGGGATGGTCGAATTCGAGATCGAAGGCGGCGCCGGGGGCGGCGAGATCGATCACGATCTCAACCGCTCCGTTGGCGAGTTCCACCTTGTCTCCGCAAAGCAGTCGGCGCTCGTCGATCAAATCTTGGCGCAAGCTGTCGACCTCATCGACCGGTGGGGTCAGCAACACACCCTCATCAAGCAGTACCCGGCGGGGGAGCGTCATGGCGGTGGGAAAATCGATCCTCTTCGAAATCTCCGTCCAATTCGCAAGCCACGCAATGCCCACGGGGCCGGAATGGTCGACGAAGGCCTGGAAGGCATAGGCGTCGGTGGCAAAATCGAGTTCCTGCTCGAATTCCTTGACGAAGGTGCTGCCGTCGAAGCGGCCGACGGTTGCAAGCGTTATGTTGCGTCGCGCCGTTGCCGGATCGCGGCTGGTGAGCAGTCCGAAGATCAGCGCCCAACGGGTTTGCGGATCGTCGGCAGGACCACCGAGCGGCACCATGCAAGGGCATTCGGCCGCCGTCATGCCGAAGCGGTTCTCGCGGTGAAGAGTCCCGACGAAGCTCCAGCCAACCGCGGCGTCCGGATCGGCTGTCTCGTAGAGCAGGATTACTCCCCCCGCGTGATCGCGGCTGCCAAGGAGCATCTTCCAGCGGCCGTCCGGACCTTTGATCACGTAGGGGTCACGGAAATCGAGCGTCAGGTCGAGGCCGGCCGGCCGTTCCGGCAGGATGATCTCCGCCGGACCGGCGCTGATCTGGTCGCGACTGACGGCAGTCAACTGGATCTGCTCTTCCGGCTCGCGGTCCTTGACCTGCTGGGTGAAGAAGACACGGATCCCGGGATCCTCTCCCGCAAGGGGAATTGCCGAGCCGGAGAAGGCGCCGCCGCGGCCGTCCGCGCGGGCCGAGAGTCCCTCCGACGGAAACAGAAAGATCGGCAGGTGCTTCCAGCGAAGATAGTCGTCCGAGACTGCATGGCCCCAATGCATTGTGTTCCAGCGGAGGCTATGGGGATAGTGCTGATAGAAGAGATGAACCTTGTCGCCGAAACGGCCGAAACCGTTCGGGTCGTTCATCCAGCCGAAAGGCGGGCGGAAGTGATAGCTGCCGGGGACGGGGGGTGTCGAATTGGCCTCGCCGCTGTAAAGAACAACGATGCCTTTTTCCAAGACGTCCGCTTCCGAAAAAGCATAGACGATGGAGAGTTTGGTGGTCCTGGCGTCATAGCTGAAAGAGGTTTCGCCGGCGGTTTCGATCAGCAGCGCCCGAAACTCGAACTCCTCGGTGTTTCGCGCCGTTATGCGACCAATTTCCTGTCCGTCCTCGCTCGCTTTCAGCTCGGCCGGCGTACCCGTATCGACTGGCTTCAGCCACGCATGCAGCGTGGTCCCGGCGGCAAGCGCGGCCCTCAGCGTTTTCAGGCTGCCGTCGAGAAGGGAAGAGGGGGGCGTATGGCCTGTCATTGATCAACCTTTCACGGCGGAGCCAATAAAGGAACTCACGAACCAGCGCTGGAAGGCGAGGTAGAGAGCGAGGATCGGGATCATCATCAGGACGGACGCCGCCATGGCGCGGTCCCAATAGATGCTGTCCTGACCGAAGAAGGTGGCGATGGCGACAGCGATCGGTCGGGCATAGTCGGTCTGCGTTACCAGGATGGGCCAGAGATACTGGTTCCATGTCTCGATGCCCATGAGGATCGATACGGTGGCGAGCGCCGGCAGGCTCAAGGGCAGGAAGATCGAACGGTAGATGCGGAAGACCGAGGCGCCATCCATTTCGGCCGCTTCGAAGAGCTCTTTCGGAAGCTGGGCGAAGAACTGGTAGAACAGGAAGATGTAAAGGGGGCTGGCGATCCAGGGGACGATCTGCACCGCAAACGTGTCGGTCATGCTGGCGCGCGAAACCATGATGACGAGCGGCATGATGATGCTCTCCTGCGGGATCACATAGAGAGCAATGACCAGGGACAGGACCAGGGCGCGGCCGCGCAGCGAACCCCAGGCGAGCACGAAGCCCGCCATCGAATTGACGACCAGGCCAGCGCCGACCGTGCAGGCGAGAATGAACAGCGAGTTCAGAAGATAGCGGCCGAAGGCGAGCTCACCTGAGAGATTGCTCACTTCCGCGAAATTGGAGAGTGTCGGGTTGGAGACCCAAAAGGCTCGGAAACTGCCCATGTCGGCCAGAATCTGAAAGCGGTCGTCCTTGAGGCTGGCGATCAAGAGCATGAACAGCGGCGACACGATAACGAGCGCGATAACGAGGATGCACGCTGTCTGAACGAGGCGCAGCGAACCGATCGCGGAGCGCTCGCGCTTTGCCTCTGTCTGCAAGGTGGGGATAGCGAGATCAGACATCGAAACGCCTCAGGAGTTGGCGCTGCACGAGCGCGATAACGAGAACGATGAGGAAGAGAATGACCGAGACGGCCGAGGCGTAACCAAGCTTTTGCTCTTCGAAGCCGGCGCGCACCATGTAGTGGACGACAGTTTCGGTGCTGCTTTTCGGGCCGCCCTGGGTCAGGATCGCCACCTGGGTATAAAGCTTGAAAGCTTGGATGGTGGTGATCACCAGAACGAAGACATGCGTGGGTCTCAGGCCCGGCATGGTGACGTGCCAGAAGCGCTGCAATGCGTTGGCGCCGTCGATCCTGGCAGCATCGTAGAGTTCATCAGGAATGCCCTGGAGGCCGGCGAGATAGACGATCATCTGAAAGCCGTATGCCTGCCAGGCCGACAGCAGGACGATCGAGAACATCGCCCAGTTCGGGTCGCCGAGCCAGTCGATCGGCTCGATGCGGCCACCGGAGAGGAAGCCGATCACCTGATTGAGGGGGCCGGTCGGATACTGGAAGAGCGTGCCCCAGATCACACAGACGACGACCATCGACGTAATCGCCGGCAGGAAGAACACGCCGCGGAAGAAATTGCGGAACGGAAGCTTCTGGTGGAGCAGCAGTGCGGTGGCGAAAGCCAGGCCGCACTGCACCGGAAGGATCCAGAAGGTGAAGCGCGAGACGTTCCAGAGTGACGTCCAGAAGAGATCATCCTTGAAGATGCGCAGGAAGTTAGTGAAACCGATGAAACGGGCGGGGGTCGGGCGCGGCACCAGTGGCTGGTTGGTCATCGCCGTCCAGAACGACAGGAGAAATGGCACGACGAGGAAGATCGTCAGCAAGACCACTGCAGGAGCGAGCATGCCGACTTCCTGGAACAGGCGGCCTCTGTCTCTCAGCCGTGCTGGGCGTGCTGCGACAGCCGTTGCTGGCAGCGCCGGTTGCTGCAAGGTCATGATCTCCTCCTCATTTGAAAACGCATCGCTTGTTCAATCGGCGGCCGCGCGCCTTTGCGCCACGCGGCCGCACGCGAGCGCTATTGCTGTTCGTCGAAGGGCGGATAACCGTCGTTCTCTTCGATATCCTCGTCGATCTTCTCGGCTGCCGCGGTGAGTGCAGCCTTGACGTCGCCGCCATTGAAGATCTCGTCCACCGCTCCCATGAAGGCCGAGGTGATGATCGGATAAGCCGGATGCGGGGGGCGTGCGACCGCCGTCTTAGATGCCTGCTCGAAGGCCACCGCCATCGGGCCGCCGTCGGCGTAAAGCGGTGAATCTGCGGCGAAGCTCTTCAAGCCGGGATAGGCGGAATCCTCTTTCGCATAATCTCGGAATACCTTGTCCTTGAGCATGAAGCTGACGAACTTGCCGGCGATATCCGGATGTTCGGAGGCGGTGGTGATGCCCCAGATCCAGGTACCGTTCGGGCTGGCGCCCTTCGGCCCGAACTTCGGCAGCGGCATGACGACGATGTCGTCCTTCATCGAGGCGGCAGCTTCGGCATAGAACCAGTGGCCGCCGAGCGCGAGCGCGGCTGGGTGTCCTTCGGCAAAGAACTGGTTGGTGCCGGAGGATTGCGGCACCACCCATCCGTTCGTCACCCATTTCTGCATCATCGTCAGCGCCTCGACGCAAGGATCGCTGTCGAGTGTGCCGACAGACTTCCATGTCTTCCGGTCGATCAGATCGCAACCGGCCGATTGCAGGATCGGGCCATAAGCATAGGTAATCCATTCGGTTTTGATGCCGTAGCCGCGGAAGGTGTCGATCGGCCATTTGACGCCATCGAGCTTCGAGAGCTTTTCGAGGTAACCCTCGAATTCCTCGCGCGTCCAGGCGTCATCGACGCCCTTCGGGATGCGTGCGCCGATCGCTTCGAGATATTTCCTGTTGCCGTAGAGGACGACGGAGGAGTCGGTCAGCCCGACGGCGTAAAGCTCCTTGTCGATCGGGTAGGTGCCCTGCGCGACGTTGGATTCGGTCATATCGTCGATGACGTCCTTGTCTACCAGCGGCTCGATCGGCTGCAGGTAGCCCGACCAGACGTAGTTGGCGAGGAAGGGCGCGTCGAGTTCCATGACGTCAGGCAATTGCTTGGACATCACCGCGGCGCTGAACTTCTCGTTGTAGGCGTCGTGGGGAGCGTAGATGAGCTCGATGTCGACATCCGGGTTGGCGGTCTCGAAACGCTTGGCAACTTCACCATAGGTCGAGACCCAGCCGGGATCGCCCTGGTGCATCACGTGAATGACGGTTTTTGCCTCGGCCAAGCCGCCGAGCGCGATAGACGCCATCAGGAACGAAAGTAAACGATTACCCATCACTGTTTCTCCTCCTCAACAGGTTTTACGTGGCTATTGATTTATACGGATGACCGCTCCACCATTTGGAACGGAAGCTTGTGAACCTCGCCTGGGGTCGTGTCGCCGGCAAGCAGGATCTCCGCGGCCATGCGGCCCATCGCCCGATGCGGCAGGGCCATGGTCGTCAAGGGCGGATCGAGACGCGATGCAATATCGACCTGATTGTCGAAGCTGGCGACGGCGACGTCGTCGGGGATTTGCGCCCCAACCCGGCGCAATGCCGCATAGACCTCCATCGCCACACGGTCGTTGCCGCACAGGATGGCATCCGGCCGGTCGGGCCCACTCATCAGCTCGGTGATGTGGGACAGAACGAGGCTGTGCGCTCTGTCGCTGTAAATCGCTCTGCGGACCGCCGGCAGCACCCGGGCGCCGCGACCATCGAAGCCCGCCTCGGCGATCGCCTGCCGGAACCCCGCTTCGCGCAATTCGCCGGCAAGCAGGCCGGGTAGGTTGATGAAGGCGATATTCCTGCGTCCGGCCTCGATCAGGTAACTGGTAATGTCACGCGCGGCGCTAAGCTCATCGGGCACCAGTGCGGTCACCCGGTCGCTCGCTTCGCGGCAATTGATCATCACCCCGACGGCCTCTGCAAAGTCCTCGGGCAGCGCCACGATCTTGTGGTACATGGCGGCATAAGCGATCGCCCGCGGGCGAAAGCGGCGCACGTCCTCGATCACCGCGCCCACATCGCGGCTGCCGTTCAGGGTCATCGCAAAAACGGCCATGTCAGAGGCTCGCGCCGCGCCATCGAGCCCCCGGATGATTTCCGTCGCGAAAGGGGAGGTGATCAACTCGTCGGCAACGACGCCGATCAGCGGCATCCAACCCTGCCGCATGCTGCGTGCGGCGAGGTTAGTGACGTAGCCGAGTTCCTCGGCTATCTCCTTGATGCGCTGCCTGGTCGTTTCGGCCATGCGGGCCGAGCCGCCGTGCAGCGCGCCGGAAACCGTCTTGACGGAGACGCCCGCGCGTTCGGCAATGTCGTTGAGGGAGACGGTCACGGCTTCACCAAGGGTTAACGATTACCCATATCTAACATTCACCAAGGCTCAAGTCAAATCGAGCAACATCGCTTTGTTGACGGAGCTCACTTCATCATCGCGCGGGACCAGGGGTGTCGATTTTCAGAGCGAACGCGGCGCAGCCTGGTACAGGCCCGACTCCCGGCCGGGACGCTGTCCGGTTGACGGCAGATAAAACAGCGAGAAGCTTCATGGGGGCAACCGGATCAAGAATATCGGCCGTATCATTCGTCGGAGAGCCGACCTTATGATCGATCGCCTGCGTCCTCATCAGGTCGGCCAGGCGGTCCGTTGTGAAAAGGGCATGCCCCTGCCAAGCCCCTGTACGGGCTCTACGGCACAGACAGGTACGGGGCTTTGGGAAATAATCAGCTCTGGCCATGTCCTCGAGCGGCGGGGCTACGTTTGAAGGCAATCGGCTCGCAATTGTCGAATGCATCCGTTTCCTGCCCGGCGGTTTCGTTGCGTGCCTGCGTCCGGCGTCCGAGCCGTTTCAGTGCCTCAAGCAGGTCGTCGACGAACGTGAAGATGATGGGGATGACAATAAGGCTGAGTAGCGTTGATGTCATTACGCCGCCGATCACCACGATGGCCATCGGCTGTCGGAAACTTGAATCGCCTCCCGTCAGGCTCAAAGCAACCGGGAGCATGCCCGATGCCATGGCGATGGTCGTCATGACAATGGGACGCCCGCGCTTGTGGCAGGCATCGACGAGTGCATCGAACCGCGACATTCCCTGGCGGCGCGACATGA
This sequence comes from Sinorhizobium mexicanum, assembly GCF_013488225.1. NCBI lineage: Bacteria > Pseudomonadati > Pseudomonadota > Alphaproteobacteria > Hyphomicrobiales > Rhizobiaceae > Sinorhizobium > Sinorhizobium mexicanum. Next base: position 93,357 of record NZ_CP041240.1, read on the forward strand.
TCGCGTATTCGACCAGAAGGATCGAGTTCTTCGTCACCACGCCCATGAGCATCAGCAACCCGATGACCGCCGGCATCGAGAAGCTGGTTCCTGTCACCACTAGCGGCAGCAGTGCGCCTCCGAGCGAAAGCGGAAGGGCCATGAGGATGGTGAACGGTTGCAGGAAATCGTGGAAGAGCAGGACGAGCACCGCATAGACGCAGAACACGCCGATCGCCATTGCAAGAGCGAAGCTTTGGAACAGTTCCGAACTGCGCTGAAGTTCTCCTTGCTTCACGAGCCTGACGCCCGCCGGCAGGTGCTCAAGAGCCGGCAGCGCCTTTGCCTCGCGATAGACGTCGCCCAGGATACGGCCGTTGAGCTCGACGGAAAGAGTCATGTTGCGCATCTGATCGATGCGATCGATCTCGGAAGGACTTCCGCCGATACGTATGTCGGCGATTGATCCCAGATCGACGCTGCCATGGGTTCCGGGCACCCTTATGTTCCTGATGTCGTCGAGATTTGTGCGTGCCTCGGGCTTGAAGCGGACGACGATGGGGATTTGCCGCTGAGGCAGATTGAGCTTTGGCAGTGCGGAAGAGTAGTCTCCACGTGTCGCAACGCGCACGGCTTCCGCGATGGCGCTTGACGTCACCCCGAGTGCGGCTGCGCGTACAAAGTCCGGGGTGATCTGAACCTCAGGCGCCTGCCTCGAAGCGGTCGAAGTCACCGCTCCGATCCCGTTGAGCGTTCGGAGTTGCTCCTCAAGCGCCTCGGTTGCTTCGTCAAGGGCATTGGAGTCGTCGCTTGCAAGGGTGATGACGAGCTGCGTGCCGTGGCCACCGTTGTCGACCGCAACCCGCACGCCGGGGAGCACCGAGAGGGCCGAGCGGATATCCTTTTCGATCTCTGACTGCTTGCGGTCTCGTTCGTTAATGGGCGTCAGCATGACGTCGAGCGTGGCTGTTCCGATACTGATCGCCGGGCCATCACCCGATGATGCTGAACCGACCGACGAGAAGACATGCGTCACATCGCGCAGCTTGCTTACGATGTCCGCCGCCTTCGTGGCCGTTGTGTCCATTTGGTCGATCGTGGCTCCGGGCTGCTGGGTCAGCGTCACCCGGGTCCGGGCGTCGTCGGCAGCCGGCAGGAAGCCGGATTTCAGGAAAGGGATGGTGGAAAGCGAGAGTGCGACGAAGACTGCGGTCACGAGGAGCGTTTTCTTCCTGTGCTTCAAAGACGCCTTCACAATCGCCATGTAGGCACGCATGAACCGCCCATCCTTTTGCTGGGTGGAATGCGGCTTCATGAAATAGGCTGCCATCATCGGCGTTAGCAGGCGCGCAACGATCAGCGAGGCGAGTACGGCGACTGCGGCGGTGATGCCGAACTGCCGGAAGAGCAGCCCGGATATGCCGCCCATGAATGCCGTCGGCACAAAGACCGCGACGAGGGTGAGCGTGGTCGCGACCACCGCTAACCAGATCTCATTGGCCGCTTCGAGGGCTGCATCAATCGGTCGTTTGCCCATCTGGAGGTGGCGAGCGATGTTTTCGATCTCCACGATGGCATCGTCGACAAGAATGCCGACCACCAGCGACAGTGCAAGCAGAGTGATGACATTGAGGCTGAAGTCAGCGGCGTACATTATGAGGAAGGTCGGTACGACCGACAATGGCAGCGTCACGGCCGACAAGATCGTCGCGCGCCAATCCCGCAGGAAGAGCCAGACCACCACGACGGCGAGGATCGCCCCCTCGTACAGCATGTGCATCGAACCATGATAGTTCTCGAGGACCGCCCCGACGGTGCTGTAGACTTTATCGATCTGCACGTCGGGATGTTTGGCGGCGAACTGTGCTACCACCCCGTCGAGGTCGGCAGCAACGCCGGTGTCCGAGAACCCGTTCGAGCGCTTGATCGCGACAGCGATCACTGGCTGGCCGTCGAGATAGGCAAGCGACGACCGGTCCGCGAAGCTGTCAGTGACGGAAGCGACATCGTCAAGACGGACCTGCTGGCCGTTGGGCAGCGGAACTTGCAGTCCCTTGAGGGCTTCGACGGATGCGACGGCGCCGAGCGTCCGCAACGTCTGGCGGGCTCCGCCGATTTCTCCAAGCCCACCCGACGTATCAACCTGGACCGACTTCAACTGTGCTGAAACAGTCGCTGCAGTGACCCCGAGCGACGCCATCGTTGTGGGATCGAGGTCGACATGGACTTCGCGATCGATCCCGCCGACGCGACTCACCTGTCCCACTCCCGGCACCGACAGGAGTGCCTTCGTCATGTCGTTGTCGATGAACCAGGAAAGCTCGGTCTCACTAAGATGAGACGAACGGACCGCGTAGGTGACCAGCGCGGCGCTCTGCAGGGTAACTTTGGTGACGCTCGGCGTCTGCATCTGCGCCGGGAGATCCCCCTTCGCACTGTCGACAGCATTGCGGACCTCGTTTAAAGCTTCATCGGTGTTCTTCTCCAGCTCGAAGGTGACGCTGAGTGAGACGGTTCCGTCGGTGATCGTTGTGGCGATGTGGTTGAGATGACTCAACGAGGCCACCCGGTGCTCGATAATGCGTGCAACCTCCGTTTCGAGCTGCGCCGGCGCCGCGCCCTCGAGTGTCGCGGTGATGTTGATCCTCGGAAGGTCCATATCGGGGAAATATTGAACCGGCAGGCGTTCGAAAGCCAATATCCCGCCGATCGTGAGCATTGCGAAGAGCAGTATCGCCGGTATGGGATTGAGTATCGACCAGGCGGAGAAATTCATCAGCCTTGCTCGGCGACATTCACGAGGTCGTTGTCCGACAGAAACGCTCCGCCCGATGCCACGATCCTCGAGGACTGATTTATGCCGGAGAGAATCTCGACTTCGCCGTTTTTGTGGCGGCCCGTCTCCGCCCGGACCCGTCGCACCCGCCTGTCGTTGCCGATCGTAAAGACGTAGCTCATGCCGTCGCGGAACACGATCGCTGTCTCGGGAACCGTGAGGGCCGAAGTCGTCTTTAGCTCGATGCTGCCGGTGACATAAAGACCGACCGGCGGATGGACGTCGGCGGGAAGCGTGACATAGACGATTGCGCGGCCGGTCTCGGTGCTGACAGACGGTCCGACAAGTCTCACCTTGCCCTGAACGGGGCGCTCATCCGGGACGTTGATCCTGACGCTCAATCCTTCCGAAATGCGTGACAGGAAGCGTGCCGAAACTTCAGCCTGCCACTCGACGCGCTGCTGACGGACTAGGCGGAACAGCTCGGTGCCAGTGGAAACGACTGCGCCGAGATTGGCGGTGCGTGACGTTATCAGCCCGTCGTCTACGGCAGTGACAGTCGTCTGAGCGAGCTTGATCTTCTGGCTGTCGAGCGCGGCCTGTTGGGATTCGAGGCTTGCTATTGCCATCTGTTCGTCAGTTAAACGCTCGGCGACCTTCTCATCCGAAATTGCTCCCGAGGGCCCAAGCTGCCGGGCTCGGTCCGCGTTCGCCTTGGCCTTTGCTAAATCTGCCTTGGCGGTTTCGACGGCTGCGGCTTGCTTTCGAAGGTCCGCCAGCACGCTCTGCTGCGAAAGCTGGACCAGCGTCTGACCCTTGGTCACAACCGATCCGACATCGACCAGAACGTCCGTTACGCGAAGCCCGCTCGTCTCGGAGGCGATGACCGCTTCCTGCCAAGGTTTGAGCCATCCGCTTGCAGGAATTGTTTCCGGCCACTCCCGCAGCGCCGGCGTTACCAGCGATACCGTAAGTGCAGGTGCTGCCAGCTGATCCGCCATGGCACTCCCGAAGGGAAGCAGTGCTGCACAGAAAAGAACACTGGCGAGTGGGATGGACGGCTTCCTCAACTATAAATCCTCGTAGTTCACGGCGTCAGCACATTGCCGAATCCGCGCGAGCGCCATGGAGTTGTTCTTTTTGCTCGATCGCGGTGAGATGGGGTGCGGCATTGATCCTAGGCCCGATGTCACCGTGTCCAGGAGCAGCCGGCCACACGATAACCATGCATTCGGAGCGCTGCGTCCGCGGGGGCGCGGTCAGGCTGGAAACCTGGTCATTGTCGGAGTCGAGGCACTGTAACCGGTCGAGGAGAGTTTCGTGCAGGTGTTTCAACCGGTTCAGGGCGGCATCGAGCCGCCGAAGCGAAGTTTCCCCTTCGCCCGACCGGGCCTGACCTGTGTTCACCATTGCTGTCTCGTCGGTAGCCAATCAAGAGAGTGCATGCTGGTGCCCGCCGGCAGCTCCTCACCATGCATGCCGCTCCGCCTTCGGATCACGTTTATCTTCATGCAACAGGCCGTAGCATAATCACAATCGATTGTTTGGATGGGGGTCATCGATGCCATGGATATATCGGGGTGAAATGTCCGGCATCGGTCAGCCTGATCGCCGCGGTGCTCGATCACCACGGCCTTGCCAATCCGGGTGGCAAGAGGCGGTGATCTCGCCCCAACATTGGGTCGAGTTGCGGGGGCCGTAAAACAAAGGCTTGTGGCACTCACCGTCAAAAGTACCTCCACAGTCGGTTGGGGCACCGATCTCCTTCACTCCGCCGTCGAAAAGAAATCGGCCGTGCGGTACGGGTAAGACTTGCGCCTGTCCCCGGGATCCCACGCAAGCACCATGCCAAGCGACACCCCGGGGTTACGGTCGTGAGGGCGCTTAGGATTTCAGCGGCGAGCATTTGTATCGCAGCATTCCACGCGGGCGGCTCGCTGCTGGTGAGAGGCTCTGCACCGATAGGATGCGTCCAGATAATACGGCAATCCGTCCGACAACCTCCTCAAACCCTGCCTGAACTCCGTGCTGGCGGAACCAAAAAATGTTGCCGCACAGGCGGATAGACGTGGGCTGCAATTGCGGTGGCGTCTCTTGCGATTCCTTTGCCTAAAGAGGTCTTGCTTCCCACCATCGATTTCCGTCAGCGGAGAACGGGGCGGTTGTTTCGCTCAGTACGCGGCGCATGGTGGCCCCTGTCGGCGCGCTTACTTGAACTCGGGAGTGCAGCCCAGCTTACAGCCCGGTCGCGGATCTGCGCTGATGCGCGATATTTTGCGCCGCTTGGCTTATGGGTCACCAAGGGTAACGAATCGTTGTAGCGTGGGAACGAACACGAGGGGTTTGCGGTTCTGAGTACGATCTTCGAGGAGGTCCGAAAATGAGAGAAATGCCATGGCGTGCCCCTGTGTGGGTGACGTTGCAAAACGGCATGAAGCGCCAGTTCTGCGGGCCCTACGACGCACTTGATTTCCTGGAGAATGAATGGCCGAGGCAGGGGATGCCGCACGCACGAGCGGTGCAAGTCTGCCGTGAAGCGTTGCATCACTCCGAATATGCGAATTCCGCAAGGAATTGCTTCATAGCGGCATGCGTTGAAGCGTCACTTGCATACAGCGAAGCTGAGAATCTGGGCTCTCGCGCCGAAGCGAAGATGGTGAGCCGGCACAGATAAGCTGGGCTGGCAGAGCCGTGGCTTCTTCAAATTTAAATGCGAGCGGCATGCCCTCGAGTTGTTCTCAGGTTCCGGGCATGATGGCGCGCGTCGCCAAGCCGAGCGGCATTTGGGTGGTGGGGCATGCCGATCGAACGCTTCCGACCATGCCATCTTCAGGAGTATTGGGTTTGCGACCAGCGGACTCACCGGCAAGCTGAAAAACGCTGTGTCCGCTGGGCGCTAAGCCCATGGCAAGCAGCGGAATCAGACGAATGTGAAGTCCGACGCGGTCAGATGGAGATTGGCAAGGTTGCCCACACTGTGCACATCAGAAAGGTGAATCAATTCGTCCACGCTGTTAGCCGAGGTGACATAGGCGAGGTTGGCCGTGTGGGTCTTGAAGTCGTGGTAGACTATGATGTCGCCAACGGCCTCGCCGGAAATCGCCCTCGCGGCGGCTGAGCCACTGGCGAAACTCTGGTCGGTGATCACCACGACGTGCTCGCCCTTCGCACCCGAGGCAGCGCCGCTGTAGAAGGTGTCCACCGGGTAGCCCGACTGCACGCTGGCGTGGTTAATGAAGTTCGCGCCAAAGCCGTCGTTGTAGAGGCCCGCCGCATCGAAGGCGAAGGTATCCTGAGCCGGGTCGAAATCGAGGATGGTGGAGATATCCGGGTCTGGCCCCTGTTTGGGGAACACCCCTGGCATCGGGTTGTGGGACCCGCGCGCCGGGTTGTGGAACTGGAACACGAACATGTCGCCCCCTTCGCCCCCTTTCAGCCAATCCCTACCGTCACCGACGAAGAGAACATCATCGCCGGCTCCACCGGAGAGATAGTCATTGTCCTCGCCGGCAACGCGAGGTTTGTCGCGGCCGTTGTCGCCGGAGAGATAGTCGCTGCCCTCTTCGCCGTAGACTTGGTCATTACCCGCGCCGCCGAGGACCCGGTCATTTCCCGCGCCGCCGAAGGCCCGGTCAGTGCCCGCACGAGAGTCGATCCAGTCATTGCCGGCGAAATCGATGATCACATCGTCGCCATTGCTGCCGAAGAGGGTGTCCGCGCCATCGTTGCCCCGGAAAAACTTTTCCATCGCAAATACTCCTTAGTGATTCAATGCCCGACCGCCCGTGACGCCTTCATACTCCTCGCTGGACACTTGGCGTAATCGATTGTTTTGATAGAATGTATCCACGTGATGGATGTATATCTTCTTCACCTTCGATCTGTTCTTTTTCGACGGGCACGACCTGCGTCGGTTGCCGCTTCGCAAACGCCGACGGCTGCTTCCAGGGCCGTGGCAGCCACGGCTGAAGCCGCTTGGTGACGACATGAAACCCGCGGCCTTGATCAATCTGGCCAAAACGCGCCGGCGTCGATGGAGGCATCTCGCGACGGCGTGTATCTCGACGCCCTGACGCTCCATTGACCTGAAAAAATGCTCATCTGACAAAGGCAATGCGCAGTACCACTTGGCCCGACAGGACGATGCAAATGCTTCCGTTTTCGCGAGCTGGTGGAGCTATTGACACGCGCAGGTCGTGGTTACATGTTGCTACTAATGCAGTTTGGGGACTTTGAATGAAACGTGCCCTGTGTGCGGTCTTAGTTGCAGTAATTGGTATAGTTGTCTTCAATGCTGTGTCGGCGACTTGGCCGGCGTACCGCGCCAAGAAGGAAGATCCACGGAACAATAAGGTGATGCTGTGGGTGTACCATCAGTACGCCGTCAATCCGAACGTCATCGTTTTGGACCTTTGGAATCTCGACTCCAACGCCACCATGGCTGACGTTGATCGCGTTTTGTTTGACACGGCCGCCGCGCTTAAGGCGCGCTCCCTTACGTCCGTTTCATTGGCATTTCGAGGCCGCGAAAAGTTCGAAATGAAAGGAGACTACTTTAAAAAGCTGGGTGACGAGAGAGAATGGCAGAATCCGGTGTACACGATGAGAACGATGCCCGAGAACTTGTACACTCCGGACGGCCGCCCTGCGTTTGACACTTGGACTGGCGGATGGCTAGGCGTTATCAGAGAGCAGATGGATGACCACAATGAGTTTCATCGCGCCTGGTACATCGAAGATTTGACCTGACCTGAGCCAAATTTCCCCCACCACCACTTCAGCGCATTTCAACACTCCCATCCGCACTATTTGCCGTCGTGGCCCCGCCTGAAGCCGGTTTACGAGATCGAGCTTGCCCGTTTCTGTGGATGGCAAAGCGAATGGCGGATGCTTGGGCTGGCTTAGGCATACCCGCCTCCGAAAGGGCAAGACCTTCTGGCCGAACATACAGGTAGAACCCGGTCGTATGACAGCGAGGGCAACAGCTACTCTCTGGGGCGCTGGACTAATTCATCTAGTGCTCATTCTGTCGATGGCGAAGGAAATTCGTGCACGATCACCTACCCCGAATCAGTGATCGGCTGTGGCTAGTGACGCCGTAGCGCACGGAGTCGCGGCTGGGCATCGGCGTTGTTCTTAGCGGGCCATCTTGATTGCGAGGAAGCGATCCCGCATCGGAGTCGTTGGGGCGACGGCCCCGCACGAGAAGCTGTCAGGAGTCCGTTGCGCTAGTCAGGCCTGCAACAAGTCGATGTCGCTTGGCATTGTCTGACATACGACAATGTTGGACATGGCGAGACTGCGGTTCAATCGAACACGCTGGTTTAAAAGAGTTTTCCTTCGGCACGCATATTGCTTCAGGCATCTGCAGACGCGTCATGGGATCAAAGATAAACGCGCGGAGATGTCGAAATGTTACCATCATGCTTTTTGTCAGTGCCTTCGTCCGGTCATTCCATAGCTGGACGTTCCAGATGCCGTAGAGGCAAGGGCCCGAATCCGCCAAGCAACAGTCGAGCCGACGCTGCACGCGCGCTCCTGCCGCGGTTGTCCTCGCGCGGACGCAACGATCACTATGGCCTGCCTACCGGCAATGTTCCAGGAGGGCCCATCCGGCTGATTGGGGATGAGGCGTTCGCCTACCGCCGGCCCATTCATGGTGGGCACCAGTCCATGCTGGTCGATGTCGCCAAGGGCGTGAAGCGGCCCGCCTTCGATCCGGCCCTCCTGGCTGCGGTGCCAAATAGGTCAAGCCACAACAGCTGTAATGCCAACCATCTTCGCTTGGAGGGCGGCCGATGATTCATGGAAGAATAAATTCGCGTATACGTGCATTTGCCCTGAGCATGGTTGCGCTGCAAACTCTGATGACCTTCGAAGCGGCTGCCGTCGAGGCCCCCCGAGGCGAATCCGAGATCGGAAATTTCCTGCTGAGCAACGGCATGGAGGTGGTCGTCATACCCGATCACCGGGCGCCGACTGTCACGCAGATGGTTTTTTACAAAGCCGGCAACGCCGATGAGCCACCCGGCAAATCGGGCATTGCTCATTTCTTGGAACATCTCATGTTCAAGGGCACGAGCAAGCACCCGGCGGGCGAGTTTGACGCAAAGGTCGCAGAGATCGGCGGGGAGGAGAACGCCTTCACGTCGTCCGACTACACCGCCTACTATCAGACTGTCACGCCGGATGCGCTCGGGACGATGATGGAATTCGAAGCTGACCGGATGCGTCATCTCGTGCTCACGGACGCGGTGATCGTGCCGGAGCGCGATGTCATTCTCCAGGAGCGGCGCTTGAGGGTCGAAGACAATCCGGAGGGGCTTCTCGAGGAGGAGACACAGGCGACGCTCTATCAGAATCACCCTTACCGTATCCCGGTCATCGGCTGGATGCACGAGATGGAACAGCTCAATCGCAGGGACGCCGTGGCGTTCTACGATCGCTACTACGCCCCGAACAACGCCATACTGGTCGTGGCAGGCGATGTGGACGCCGGAACGGTGTGGTGGCTCGCGGACAAGACCTACGGGGCCATACCGCGCGGCCCGGACCTGCCGCAGCGGGTGAGGCCGCAGGAGCCGGTGCAGAACACCAAACGAACGGTCGTGCTCACCGACCCGCGCGTGACCGTACCGAGCTTCGAAAAGTCGTGGGTGGCGCCCTGCTACAGAATAACCGAGCCGGGTGAAGCGGAAGCCCTTGATCTTCTGGCGGAAATTCTTGGCGGAGGAACGCGGAGCCGGATCAATCAGGAATTGGTGGTGAAACAGGGAATTGCCTCCTGGGGCGGCGCCTATTTCCAGGGAAGATCGCTCGATCCGTCCAGCTTCACGATCTATGGCTCGCCGCGGGGCGAGGCGACGATCGAGGCGGTGGAAGACGCGCTCGACGCTGAAGTCCGGAAAATCATCGAGACCGGTGTTACCGATGTTGAACTGGAGAAGGGCAAGAACCGCTTGGTGCGCTCGATGATCTTCGCACGCGACAGCCAGACGGGAATGGCCAGCATCTACGGGAAGGCGCTTGCGACGGGCAGTACTGTTTACGACTTAGAGGCATGGCCGTTGAGGGTCCGCGCGGTAACTGCGGCGCAGGTGCAGGCGGTTGCCAGAAGATATCTTAATCCGGACCGATCGGTGGCGGGATATCTGTTGCCGCGGGAAAGCGCGACCTCAGGAGACAAAAGCCGATGACAATGTTCAACCGACTGCCGATCGGTGCCGCCAAGCCACTGCTCGTCGCGCTCGTACTCTTAGGCCTTGCCGCGATGCCGGCTCGGGCGGCCATGACCATCCAGGAAGTCAGGACATCGAGCGGGATCAAGGCCTGGCTGGTGGAAGACTATTCGATACCGATCGTCACCGTTCGGTTCGCCTTCCGGGGCGGGAGCACGCAGGATCCTTCCGGTAAGGAGGGCCTTGCCAATCTCATGGCCGGGTTGTTCGACGAAGGGGCCGGCGACCTTGACCGAGAAGCCTTCCAGGAGCGGCTGGACGATGCTGGCGCCGAGATGCGGTTCGACGCCGGGCGCGATGCGGTCTACGGCTCCATGCGAGTGCTTGCCGATCAAAAGGATGTTGCGTTCGATCTTCTCCGGCTGGCCATCGAGCAGCCACGCTTCGACCAAGGACCGATGGATCGCATCCGCGCTCAGATCGTCTCCGGCATCACCGCGGAGGCCAAGGATCCGGAGGCGGTCGCAAAGATCGCATGGGGGAAGGCGCTCTATGGCGAGCATCCGTACTCCCGGCAGGACGAAGGCACCGAGCAGACCCTTGCCACTGCCAAACCTTCCGATCTTAAGGAGCTTCGCAAGCGGCTTTTCGCGCGCGGCAACCTGACCATCGCCGTGGCGGGAGCGATCGACGCGGGTGCGCTCAAGCGCGATCTGGATCGGATATTCGGCGGGTTGCCTGCTGAACCCTCCCTGGTGCCGGTTGCAGAAACCGCGCCCAAGCTGGCGCAGGAGGTTCGCATCCCGTATGACCTGCCCCAGACTGGGCTGCGCCTGGCTTATGCCGGGGTCAGCGACAAAGACCCGCGGTTCTTCGCAGCCTATCTGATGAACCACATCCTCGGGGGAGAAGCGTTCACGTCCAGGCTCTGGAACGAGGTGCGCGAGAAGCGGGGGCTCGCTTATCACATCGGATCTACCCTTGTGAACAACGACCATGCCTCGGCGCTCGTTATCGGCACGGGGACCCGCCCGGATCGGGCCGCAGAGACGCTGTCCCTCGTTCGCGCCGAGGTGAGGCGGATGGCGGAGGAGGGCGTCAGCGAGGAAGAGCTCGAAGCAGCGAAGAAAAACGTCATCGGCGGTTACGCCGTCGACCATCTCAACTCATCCAGCGCGATCGCCAACACTCTGGTCGCAATCCAGATGGAAGATCTCGGCATCGACTACATCGAGCGGCGGAAACAGCTGATCCAGGCAGTAACCGTGGAGGATGTCCGGTCGGTCGCAAAACAGCTTCTCTCCGCTGACCCCGCCGTGATGATCGTCGGAGCGCCGCTCGAGGGAAGGAAAGGATAACGGGGCCACAGGGAAGCTCGCCCCGTCGGCAGCGGCCGGGCCGAGCTTCTCCATCGCCATGGGCGGCTGGCCGGGCCTGCGCACCTCCTTGTGTTAAGCGTAGCGTGCGACTCAGCAACACCGGCAGCAAGGGAATCGTGACATCTGCTCAGTGGTGTGCACTGTCCAGAAGCCTGCGAAATCTGCAGAATCCTGCGTCCGACTTGCGCTGCCGAATGCAAGGCATGTGAACCAAGCTCGGCCGGCGCCACCGTCGCACACTGCAGATACCGGTCGCAGATGCCGGGCACACGGCGCTAGTAGGGGGCGCGGTCGAGATATGCGTCAAATGCGGCAGCGACAGCTCGAAGCACAAAGCGATGCTCCTGCCGCACGCGGACGAAACCATTATCAATGTCCACGATCCCGTCCTCGGCCAACATCGCCAAGCGCTCAGCTGGATCAACAAAGAGGATCGGATCAAATCCATGAGCGGCGCAGATTGCCGGCACGTCCGCCTCTAAATTGCACATGAGCCGCTCGATGATCTCGGCTCGCACGCGATCTTCCCCGGTGAGACGGCAGCCCCTTGATGTCGCAAGGTGGCCAGCTGCGATGTGCCGGCTGTACGAACTCTGAGTGACTTCGTTCTGGACATACCCTTCGCCGAGACGACCGATAGCCGACGCGCCGAAGCCGATCAGGGTTTGGCATGTGTCGGCCGAGTAGCCCAGGGAATTGCGCCGCAGGCGTCCGGCTCTCTGCGCCAGCGCGAGCTCGTCATCCGGCAACGCGAAATGGTCGAGCCCGATCTGGCGATACCCGGCGGCAACCAGCGTGTCGGCCACGGCCGCTGCCTGTTGCGCGCGGGCAGCCGCGTCCGGTAGTGCCATCTCATCGATCAGGCGCTGATTTTTTCTGTAGGAAGGAACGTGCGCGTAACCGAACACCGCAAACCGGTCGGGGCGCATCGTGATTGCCGTCGTTGCGCTCTCGACACAGGACTGCACTGTTTGATGCGGGAGACCGTACATGAGGTCGAAATTGATGCGGCTTACTTTATGCTGGCGCAGGTTCTCGACGGCAGCCCTCACTTGCGCCTCGCTCTGGACTCGATTGATCGCCTTTTGGACAATGGGATCGAAGCTCTGCACGCCGAGGCTCGCGCGGTTCACCTCCGCTGCGTCCAAGGCTTCGGCCATTTCCGTGGTGAACGTGCGCGGGTCGATCTCCACGGCGACGGTAGCCGCTTTCTCGAATGCGAAGCGGCGGCGCAGGAGTTCCATTAGGGCGAGAAACTCCGCTGGCGGCATGATGGTTGGCGATCCGCCTCCGAAATGCACGTCTCTCACGGTTAGTGCCTGCGGCGCCTGCGCCGCAACTAAGCGGATTTCCGTATGTAGCATCGCCAGGTAATCGACGATCGACGCATCCCGACGAGTGATGCTGGTAGGAAAGCCGCAGTACCAGCACATCGACCGACAGAATGGAACGTGGAGATAGATCGACACAGCATCGTCAGTTGCCAGGACTTTCAGCCATTCTTCGCAGGCCTTGGTGCCGACCGCCTGGGAAAACTCCGGTACGGTTGGATAGATCGTGTACCAAGGCAGGCGGGCATCATAATACTTTGTATGGAGGGAGGTCGGCGGCGTTATGCTGGCTGACTTTCGTCCCCACTCGGACCGAGAGGATGTCCAGATCCCTCGCATCCTCTCTCCTTGCATCGAACGGGATCCCGTGCCCAGGATGCTTTTTTGGCCGTCAGCCATCACCGTTTTCCGCCACCTGAATGCCATTCGGCAATGCCCGCCGCCTTTCAAGCATGGAGGTTCAAAACTCATGCCGATTGCGCTGCAGGTATCGACAAACCGATTTCGCGGTAGTTCTCAGCTTATTAGCGTTCAACTGAAAAAGAGCCGTCGAACGAATTATGTCGCGCGTTCGACAAATACGACAGAATTGTCGGCAATCACCCTCATCGGCCTGAATTGGCGACGACCAGTCGTTCGACAAATAGGCACACGTAGCCGAGGGCTCATCGGGGGAGTGAGACAGCCTATGTCCGTTTCACTCGAAACGATGTTGACGAAAGCCGCGGGACCACCGGAAGCGCCGAAGACGAACTCGATTGATGAGCCGTTATCTGCGATCTCGCATGTCGTTTGAGGACGACGATCGCGATCTTTGCACGCCAATCCGCTTCGGTTCTCCTCTGTGAAATAGATAATTCGCGACGATGCGCTAGCGACAGAGTGGTCGGTGAACTGGGACCGGTCCGTTTCTTGCAGAATCTCCCTGCGACTGAGCCGGTTGCCGATCCGGACGTTTGAATCGGGGGGCCGGATTGCTGGAGGAGCGCGATGGCAACTGTTGAAACCTTCTATGGCGTCATTCGCAGCCAGGGGATCACCCGGCGCAGCTTCACCAAATTCTGCAGTCTGACGGCTGCGAGCCTTGGCCTCGGTCCGGGTGCGGCGACCGCCATGGCAGAGGCGCTCGAGACCAAGGAACGCGTGCCCGTCATCTGGATGCACGGGCTCGAATGCACCTGCTGCTCGGAAAGCTTCATCCGTTCGGCCCATCCGTTGGTAAAGGATGTCGTGCTGTCGATGATCTCGCTCGATTACGATGAGATGATTATGGCCGCTGCCGGCCATCAGGCCGAGGCCATTCTCGAGGAAACCAAGGCGAAGTATAAGGGCAAGTACATCCTGGCCGTCGAGGGCAATGCGCCGCTCAATGAGAACGGCATGTTCTGCATCGACGGTGGACGGCCATTCGTCGAGAAGCTGAAGTGGATGGCAGAGGACGCGATGGCGGTGATCGCCTGGGGCACCTGTGCCTCCTGGGGCTGCGTACAGGCGGCTAGACCGAACCCGACCCAGGCGACCCCGATCGACAAGGTAATCCGCGGCAAGCCGATCATCAAGGTTCCCGGCTGTCCCCCGATCGCCGAGGTGATGACCGGCGTCGTCACCTTCATCACCACTTTCGCCAAGCTGCCCGAGCTCGACCGTCAAGGGCGGCCGAAGATGTTCTATTCGCAGCGCATCCACGACAAATGTTATCGTCGCCCCCACTTCGACGCCGGCCAGTTCGTGGAGGAGTGGGACGACGAGGGCGCGCGCAAGGGCTACTGTCTCTACAAGACGGGCTGCAAGGGGCCGACGACCTATAACGCCTGTTCCACGGTGCGCTGGAACGAAGGCGTCTCTTTCCCGATCCAGTCGGGCCATGGCTGCATCGGTTGCGCCGAGAAAGGCTTCTGGGACCAGGGCAGCTTCTATGACCGGCTGACCAACGTCCACCCGTTCGGCATCGAGGCCAATGCCGACAAGATCGGCTTGACCGCTGCGGGGGTCGTCGGTGGTGCGATCGCCGCGCATGCCGCGGTCACTGTCGTCAAGCGCGTAACCACGAAGCGCGAAGCCGACGCATAATGCTCAGACCAGGAAACACCTCAATGAAGATCGAAACTCCAAACGGCTTCACGCTGGACAAGTCCGGCAAGCGCATCGTCGTCGATCCCTTCACCCGCATCGAGGGCCATATGCGGATCGAGGTCAATGTCGACGAGAACAACATCATCCGCAACGCCGTGTCGACGGGCACGATGTGGCGCGGCATCGAGGTCATCCTCAAGAACCGCGATCCGCGCGACGCTTGGGCGTTCACCGAGCGCATCTGTGGCGTCTGCACGGGCACGCACGCCTTGACGTCGGTGCGAGCGGTGGAAAACGCCCTCGGCATCACCATTCCCGAAAACGCCAATTCCATCCGCAACCTCATGCAGCTTGCCCTGCAGGTGCATGACCACGTGGTGCACTTCTATCACCTGCACGCCCTCGACTGGGTGGACGTCGTCTCGTCGCTTTCGGCCGACCCCAAGGCGACGTCGGCGCTGGCACAGTCGGTATCCGATTGGCCGCTCTCCTCGCCGGGTTATTTCAAGGACATCCAGACGCGGCTCAAGAAATTCATCGAGTCGGGTCAGCCCGGTCCGTTCAAGAACGGCTATTGGGGCAACGCTTCCTACAAACTGCCGCCCGAGGCAAACCTGATGGCGTTGGCGCACTATCTCGAGGCGCTCGATTTCCAGAAGGAGATCGTCAAGATCCACTCGATCTTCGGAGGAAAGAACCCGCATCCGAACTGGCTCGTCGGTGGCGTGCCCTGTCCGATCAATATTGACGGAACCGGTGGCGTCGGCGCTATCAACATGGAACGGCTGAATGTGGTCACCTCGGTCATCGACCAGCTGATCGAGTTCAACGACAAAGTCTACATCCCCGACATCATGGCCATCGGCTCCTTCTACAAGGACTGGCTCTATGGCGGCGGCCTCTCCGGCAAGAATGTGCTCGCCTATGGCGACGTGCCGGAGCACGCCAACGACTATTCGGATGCGAGCCTGAAGTTGCCGCAGGGCGTGATCATCAACGGCAATCTCGCGGAAGTGCATCCGGTGGACCTTGCCGATCCCGAGGAGATCCAGGAATTCGTGACCCACTCCTGGTACAAATATCCTGACGAAAGCAAAGGCCTGCATCCCTTTGACGGCACCGAGCCGCAATACGAGCTCGGGCCCAACGCCAGGGGCACCAAGACCAATATCGAACAGCTTGACGAGGGTGCGAAATATTCCTGGATCAAGGCGCCGCGCTGGCGCGGCCATGCCATGGAGGTCGGGCCGCTTGCGCGCTGGGTCATCGGATACGCCCAGAACAAGGCCGAGTTCAAGGATCCGGTCGACAAGGTGCTCAAGGATCTCGGCCTGCCGGTATCGGCGCTCTTCTCGACGCTTGGCCGCACTGCCGCCCGCGCGCTCGAATCAAGCTGGGCCGGCCACCAGATGCGCTACTTCCAGAACAAGCTGATCGCCAATATCAGGGCCGGCAACTCTTCCACGGCCAATGTC
Source organism: Sinorhizobium mexicanum (assembly GCF_013488225.1). Lineage (NCBI taxonomy): Bacteria > Pseudomonadati > Pseudomonadota > Alphaproteobacteria > Hyphomicrobiales > Rhizobiaceae > Sinorhizobium > Sinorhizobium mexicanum. The sequence continues at coordinate 109,548 of NZ_CP041240.1, forward strand.
GACAAGTGGAAGCCGGAAACGTGGCCCAAGGAGGTCAAGGGCGTCGGCTTCACGGAGGCGCCGCGCGGTGCCCTCGCGCATTGGATCAAGATCAAGGAGGGCAGGATCGAAAATTACCAGTGTGTCGTTCCCACGACATGGAACGCCAGTCCACGTGATCCGGCCGGCAACATCGGCGCCTTCGAGGCGTCGCTGATGGATACGCCGATGTCCGACCCCGCTCAGCCGCTTGAAATCCTGAGGACCATCCATTCCTTCGATCCGTGCCTGGCATGCTCGACCCATGTCATGAGCCCGGACGGGCAGGAAAGGGCCAGGGTCCAGGTCCGCTGAGGAGGTCGGCGATGAAGATCCATCAATCCCCGGCCGCCGACGCCAACAGCGAAAAGGCCATCGAGCAGAGCGTCTACTTCTACCAGGCGCCGGTGCGCCTGTGGCACTGGGGCAACGCCTTTTCGATCCTGACGCTCGCTCTGACCGGCTATTTCATAGGCTCGCCGCTGCCGTCCGTTTCCGGCGACGCGAGCGCCAACTACCTGATGGGTCATATCCGCTTCGTCCACTTCGCGGCGGCGCAGACCCTTTCTGTGCTTCTGATCCTGCGGCTCTATTGGGTTTTCGTGGGCAATGTGCATGCCCGCCAGATCTTCTACGTGCCCATGCGCGGCCGTTTCTGGAAGGAGTGTTTGCATGAAGTGCGCGGGTATATGTTCATGGCCCGCCAACCGAAGAGACATGTCGGCCATAACCCACTGGCGCGGCTCACCATGTTCCTCATGTTTACCCTGCCGCTGTTCTTCATGGTGATCACTGGCTTTGCGCTCTACAGCGAAGGCGCCGGCCGCGACAGTTGGGAATATGTGCTTTTCGGCTGGGTGTTCTCGATCTGGCCGAATAGCCAGGTTATCCACACCCTCCATCATCTCGGCATGTGGGTCATACTCGTCTTCGTGATCGTCCACATCTATGTGGCGGTACGCGAGGACATCATGAGTCGGCAAAGCGTCATCTCGTCGATGATCTCGGGCGAGCGGCTCTTCAAGGACGTGGAGGACTAGACGGTTGCTCCATCGTCAACCGGCCATGCGCCCCGCGCCCCGCGTCCTCGTTCTCGGAATCGGCAATATCCTGTGGGCCGACGAGGGGTTCGGCGTGCGTGCGGTCGAAGCCTTCCACAAGGCTTACGAAGTACCTGCCAACGTGACCATCCTCGACGGCGGCACACAGGGCCTTCACCTGGTTCAGTTCGTCAACGAACACGATCGGCTCATCGTCTTCGACGCCATCGACTACGGCCTCGTACCAGGCACGATGAAGGTGGTGGAGGACGATGAAGTGCCGAAGTTTACCAGCGCCAAGAAAATGAGCCTACACCAGACCGGCTTCCAGGAAGTGCTGAGCGCGGCAGACCTCATGGGGGACTACCCGGAGCGCCTGACCCTGATCGGTTGCCAGCCCCTTGATCTCGAAGACTGGGGTGGTCCGCTGACGGCGCCGGTCAGGGCCGTCATTCCCGCGGCTGTCGAAACCGCCGTCCGGATATTGCGGGACTGGGGCGTCGCCGTTGCCGTGAGGCGGAAGAGAGCGGTGGTTCCGCCGCTCCTCGAAAACGATATCGACCTTGAAAACTATGAGCGCCGTGCCGAGCCGGCGGCGTCGAACTAGGAAGAGGGATCGCCATGGCGGCGCTTGCCGCGCTGTGCCGGCGCGCCTCGGCTTGCCGGCTGCGCATCTCTTGAGGGGGCTGTTCGGATTCGCACGGCCGGCCCCGTGCCTGGACTCCCGATTTTGCAAGATCGGAACGACAGAGGAGGAGTATTATGTGCATCGGCATTCCCATGCGGGTTGTCGCCGCCAATGAGTTCGTTGCTGAGTGCGAGCGTCATGGCGCAATATCCTCGATCTCCCTCTTGCTTGTCGGCCCACAGCCGTCCGGAACCCATGTCCTCACTCATCTCGGCTCCGCCATCCGCGTGCTCGGTGCCGACGAGGCACGCGCGATCGACGACGCGCTTGCCGGCCTCGCCGAAGCCAGCGAGGGCCGCGCCTTCGAGACGTTCTTTGACGATCTCGTTTCCCGCGAGCCCGAATTGCCGCGGCATCTTCGCACCGAGTGAAACGAACACGTCCAGACTGGAAATCGACGTTGCCGCCGATTGTCGCTTTTCCCTACAGATCAAAGGAACAACTTTCCTCGGTCTGGCACGTCGCTTGCAAAACATCCTTCGCAACATCCTGCCTGCTGATTTGTGGAGGAGAAAATGCCATCTATTCTGGTCCCCACCGTGAGCGAGCGGGCGCGATGCGTCGCCGACAACACGACCATCGATGGGTTCCTCTTCCCGCCGGCGGGCGAACCCGACAACCACCCCATGCTGTTCCCCGCCCATGATTCAACGCAGCGGGCCGAGGCCGATGATGTCGCCGTCGTTCCTCTCGAATTCCCGCCGTTCTTCCAGGGCCGCCTGCGCGGCCCTGTGATTGGCCGCGCCGCCGAGGGCAAGCTCAGCCCCGGTTCGACGTCGTCTTGCGGCATTTGGTTGCTATGCAACGGAAGCGGCCGGTGAACGTGCTCGGCGAGGTTCACGATCGGTCGCAATATGCCTGGAAGCTCGGCGACCGCCTTTCGCCCGACGCGTCAGTCACGGTGCACTCAGGCGGGCCGAAGGTCGAGACGCCGGCTTTTGGGTCGCCCCGGAAGCTTAGGGGGCGGTGATGACGGTGATAGCCGCCGAACCGCCTCGCAAGCTCAATCTCCTCGCGACAAGCAACGCGGAGGAGCTGGTCCGCCGATGCTGGAGGACAGCGCTGCTCCTGCCGGGGCTGGCCGATGCGCTCGCGGTTCAGAAGGCTGACCGGCCGTGCCGGCTGTTCGACATCACCGACTATCCCGAGCACGACAAGGAACTGATCACCCACATTCTCGGTGAGGGCGAGGTTGCCGCTGTCGCGATGCTGGAGAACGGCATCACCGCTCAGATGCAGGAGGCTGTCATGGCCGGCGTCTGGCGGATCCGCTTCACCGCCGCCGGAGGCCACCTCGTTGGCGACTATATCGAGGTGGGGAGCATTCCCGCCGCTGTCACGCAGGCCTGTTCCGGACTACCGGCATCGATCAGCCATGGCGCCGCGCCGGCAGGCGCCATGAATGTCATGCCCGTGCTCACTGAGATCGGTGACCGCATCACCCGTCATCGCGACGGCGATCCGGCCCATGTCATCACCTTGTCGCTCTTCCCCATGAGCCCGGAAGACATGGTCTTCCTGCAAAATTCACTGGGTGTCGGGCCGGTGCGGCTCACCTCGCGCGGATACGGAGCCTGCCGCATCGTCGCGACCGGCACACGCAATGTCTGGTCGGTCCAGTTCTGTAACGCCATGGACATGATCATCCTCGATACGCTGGAGATCTGCGACATACCCTCGGCCGCCATTGCCGTCGAGGAGGATTTCCATGACTCGGAGATGCGGCTTCGCGAGATGGAGGAGGCCTATTTCAAATGAGCGCCTTCGACAATTTCGGCAAGTGCGAGACCGTATCTGGCGACCGGATGGAATGCAGTATCTGCTGGCGCGTCTATGCTCCCGCCGCCGGCGACCCGGTCTCGCAGTTCCCACCGAGCACGCCGTTTGCCGACCTGCCGGAGGAATGGAGCTGCCCGAATTGCGATGCGCTGCGAACGAAGTTCATGAGGTTGGGCGGTGATGGCTGACAGCATCAAGGGAGCCGAACCCAATCCGGCGCTGGCGCTCGGCCAACGGTTAGAAGCCCGCTATCGACACATTCACGCAACCGCCATGACTGATGTGCCGATCTGCAATCCCGCACTCACAGTCGCGGCTACAGGCTTCCGAAGCTATCGCGGCCGCGCCTTCGGTATTGTGACCACGCCATGGTTCATGAATCTCGTGGCCGTGGACCTGCCTGACGGGGCACCTGCCGCGCCCGTCGCCACCGGCACGACCCTCAGTATCGGCCTGCCCGCGGGCGAAGTCGAATTCATAGCCGGCGAACTCCATGCGATCGGCCGCGTCGATTCTTGCGCGCTGCTCTCGCCGGTCTTCGAATTCGCCACGATGGAATCTGCGCTGCAAATGGCGGAAGAGGCCGCCCGCGCCTTTTTCGATCCCGCCACGCTCGAACCGGCGTCGGAACCACGCGCTGTCGTCAATCGGCGGTACCTGTTGCGCGGACATTTCCGCCGGCGCGAAGAGGCGTTGCAATGACGTTCCTTCGCGGGCCAGGCACGATCAGGATCGAGGTGACGGTGTCGCGCGCAGTTGCTTGTTCCGTCGCCGTTAAGGCGAACCGCCCGCAGGGACTAACTCGTATGTTCGTCGGCCGCAGGCCGGAGGACGCGCCCAGACTCGCACGGCAGGTGTTTTCGCTCTGTGGCTTTTCGCAATCGGTTGCCTCCAGGCTCGCGGTTCTCAAAGCGGCGGATCTGCCGATGGGTGAAGGGGAGCGCGCCGCCGCCGCCGCAGGTCTGCACGCGGAACGGATCTTCGAAACACTGCGGGCGCTGATCCTCCATTGGCCGTCGCCATTGCCGGCTGAGCTCGCGGCGGCCGCAGGCGGATATCTGCGAGAGGCACTGGCCGCCTCACAAGCGATCATTGCGGAGGCGAGTACCGGCAAGATCAACCCCCAACACCTCGCTTCGGCGATCGCTCGCCTCTGCTCGGCGGCTGCGGCGATGGGAATTTCCGGCCCGGACGACATGCCGGTGTCGGGATCGGTCTGCGCAGCAATGCTGAAAGATATAGACGATGATCGGGTTTTCGCTGGCCGGAGACCCGACGCGCTGAGCGTCGAAGATGATCTGGAGGTCATCGCCCGGCTTTGTGATGATCCCGATTATACGAGACTCCCGCATCTTCCCGGCCGGGTTGTCGAAACGGGGGCCTACGCCCGGCGCGCAGCGGCGGGAGCTTGCGCGATCTCCCATCTCGCGCAGCGGTTCCTGGCCCGGATTGGCGATGTCCGGTTCTGCCTCGGGCAACTCACGGCTCTCGCCGGTACCGGCGAAGATGGCTGGGCAACACTCGCCTGCGGCGGACCGACGTCGGGCGCGGGCGGTTACGGCGCCGTGGAATGCGCGCGCGGCCGGCTCTATCATCAAGCAGAGATAGGCGATGACGGCAGGCTTTCGGCCTATCGCATCCTTGCCCCGACAGAATGGAACTTTCACCCGGCCGGTCCTTTCGTCGAAACTCTTCTGGGGTCGCGGATCGGCTCCGACCATTCCGCTACCCGGTCTGTCTCCCGGCTCGCCGTCCTGTTCGACCCTTGCGTGGCCATCGAAGTCGCTATCCGCGAGGCCGCCCATGCATGAAATGTCACTGATGGAAAGCGTGATCGAGATCATCTGCGGGACCGCGCGCCTGAATGGTGCAAGGCGGGTCAAGTCGGTCCGTCTCGATGTCGGCGTACTGAGCCACGTCGATCCCAACGCGTTGCTCTTCTGTTACGACGCAGTGCGGCGCGGCACGCTCGCGGATCGCGCGAGGCTCGAGATCAACCGCATCACCGGCGAGGGCTGGTGCCTCGATTGCGGCACGACAGTTGCTTTGAAGGAACGGTTCGGCGCCTGCCCGCATTGCGGGCGCCATCGCGTGCAAATGACGGCAGGCGACGAATTGAAAATCAGGGACATGGAGGTGATTTGATGTGTACAGTATGTGGTTGCGGGACATCGCCTGTCGAAGGCCACAAGCACGAGGCGGACAGCCACGGCGTTGGGCCCGACCATGACCATCATCACCCCCATGGTCACGATCATCATTCTCACCATCATGCAGAGGACGGCCCAGCCGACTGCCGCCAGGGCATTGCCGGCGTGCATGTTCCTGGCATGAGCCAGGAACGGATTATCCAGGTCGAGACGGAGATCCTCTCCAAGAACGACGCCTATGCCACCGAAAATCGGAGCTATTTCGTAGACCAAGGCGTTTTCGCGCTCAACTTCGTCTCCAGCCCGGGCTCGGGCAAGACCACACTCCTTGTGCGGACGATCAGCGAGCTTAAGGAGCGTGTTACGATCAATGTCATCGAAGGCGACCAGCAGACCTCGAATGACGCGGCCCGCATTCGCGAGACAGGCGCCCGCGCAGTTCAGATCAACACCGGCAAGGGATGCCATCTCGACGCCCATATGGTCGGCCATGCGATCGAGGATCTCGCGCCTGAGCTGGGCTCTGTGCTCTTCATCGAGAATGTCGGTAATCTGGTCTGTCCCGCCGCTTTCGATCTCGGCGAGGCTCACAAGGTCGTGGTGCTCTCGGTCACCGAGGGCGAGGACAAGCCGCTCAAATATCCCGATATGTTCGCCGCCGCCGACCTGATGATCCTCAATAAGGCGGACCTGCTTCCGCATCTCGAGTTCGATGTCGGGCTCTGCATTTCCAACGCGCTGCTTGTCAATCCGCGGCTGCAGACGCTGATTGTCTCCGCCCGCACGGGGGAGGGGATGCGGGCCCTATACGGCTGGCTCGAAGCATCCGCTGCGCGGCAGGATAAGCAATCGAAGGTGGTGTGAACAATGGCGCGGGTGCTCGCACGACCGATCGAAAGCCGGGTCCGGCGGCTGCGGCTGCGCGTGCGCGGTACCGTGCAGGGCGTCGGCTTCCGGCCTTTCGTCTACAGGCTCGCGCGCGAGATGCGGCTCTCCGGATTTGTCCTTAATGACAGTGAGGGCGTGCTGATCGAGATCGAGGGCTTGGATCCAGACCGCTTCGGCGAGGCGATCCGAACCCGGGCGCCGCCGCTCGCCCGCATCGATGCTGTGGACGTGCTGGAGCTGCCGCCGACCGGCGGCGGTCGGTTCGAGATCCTCGATAGCCTCGACGGCAGAAGTGCGACCCGTATCGGCGCCGACGCCGCGATTTGCGCGGAATGCCGGCGGGAGCTCACGGATCCGGGGAGCCGGTTTTTTGGCTATCCCTTCGTCAACTGTACCCAATGCGGGCCGCGCTTCACCATAACCAGCGCGCTTCCTTACGACCGGGCCCAGACCTCGATGGCCTCGTTTTCGATGTGTGATGCCTGCGCGGCGGACTATGTCGACCCGGAGAGCCGTCGCTTCCACGCCGAGCCAGTTGCTTGTCCTGAGTGTGGTCCGAGCCTCAGCCATCCAGTCGCCGAGTTGGCGGCGCGGCTTGAAGGCGGCGCGATCGTCGCACTGAAGGGGGTCGGCGGGTTCCACCTGTTCTGCGATGCACGCAACGATGCGGCGATCGCGCGCCTCAGGCGGCGCAAGGCCCGCGAAGAGAAGCCCTTCGCCGTCATGGTGCGGGATATCGCGGCGGCACGGCAGCTGGCGCAGCTGACGGACGCCGAAGAGTTCTTACTGACTTCGCCGGCGAGCCCGATCGTTCTGGTAGAGGCCGTTGCCGGCAAGCTGTCCAATCTCGTTGCTCCCGGACTCGGGCGGATAGGCCTCATTGTCGCCTACTCACCGGCGCACCTCCTCCTGTTCGATGAACTCTCCCGTCTTTCGCCGCACTGTCCCCCTGCGCTGGTCGCGACCAGCGCCAATCCCGGCGGCGAGCCGCTCGTTGCCGATAATGCGGATGCCGAGCTGCGCCTTTCCGCGATCGCCGATCTGATCGTCACCCATGATCGCGACATCGTCGCCCGCGCCGACGACTCCGTGATGCAAATTGTTGACGGCGCGCCCGCCTTCATCCGCCGCGCCCGCGGGTTCGTGCCAGAGCCCGTCGACCTCGGCGCGGACGGACCTTCCGTGATCGCCACCGGTACAGACTTCAAGAACACCGTCTGCGTCACGCGCGGTCGCGAAGCGTTTCTGTCGCAGCATGTGGGCGGCCTCGACAATGCGGAGGCGATACGCTTCCAGCGCGAAGCGGCGACCCATCTTTGTTCGATCCTTGACGTGACGCTGGAATTTGCTGTCTGCGATCTGCATCCGGATTTCCGCTCGGTGCGGATGGGGGAGAGCTTCGGTCTGCCGGTCATGCCGGTTCAGCACCATCTCGCTCATGTCGCTGCGGTGGCGGCGGAGCATCGACTCGCCGAACCGGTCCTCGGGCTCGCGCTCGACGGCCACGGTCTTGGCACCGACGGCAGCAGTTGGGGCGGCGAGATGCTTGCGGTCGAGGGACATCGCTGGCTGCGCGCAGGATCGCTCATGCCGCTGCCGCTGCCGGGTGGCGACCGGGCGGCGCGCGAACCCTGGCGCATGGGGGTCGCAGCGCTTCAGGCGGCGAACCGCATCGACCTCGCGCGGGCGCTCGAGCTCGCTCATTCCGGCGTGGCGCGATTGGCGGCGATGTTCAACCGCGGCATGCGGACCCCGGTTACGAGCAGCCTCGGTAGGCTCTTCGACGCCGTCGCGGCGATATCGGGTGTTCGCCTCGTCCAGACCTATGAGGGGCAGGCAGCGATGGAATTCGAGGCGCTGGTCCGGGCGCCGCGCTGCCTGCCCGGCGGGTATGCCATTAACGATGGAGTGCTCGACTTCCGGCCGCTCATCCTGTGTTTGGCTGAGGCAGGGATGTGCGGCACCGATGCCGCCGACCTTTTCCATGGCACGCTGATTGCCGGCCTCGCGGATTGGGCGGCGAGCGGCGCGGCCAGCCTCGGCACGCGGCAGGTTGCGCTCGGCGGCGGATGTATGATGAACCGCGTCCTTGCGACGGGTCTGGCGCAGGCGCTGCGCGAATGCGGCCTTGAGCCATATTTGCCACGTCTGGTGCCGGCCAATGACGGCGGCGTTGCGCTTGGCCAAGCCGCCCATGCGCGGCAGGTCATCATGGCCAAACGTGCATCTGGGGAGCAGAGCCCAACATGTGCCTAGCCATACCGGTCGAGGTCAGGGAAGTGCTGCCCGACGATATGGCGAGGGTCACGCTCGACGGCGTCTCGAAAATCATCTCGACGGCACTGATCAACGATGTCCGGCCGGGCGACTACGTCATCCTCCATGTCGGCTATGCGCTGACGAAGATTAATCCTGAGGAGGCGGAGCGAACGCTGGCGCTGATCCAAGAAGCCGCGATGGGTAATGCGACATGAAGTATATCGACGAATATCGTAATGGAAGGCTCGCCCGCGATATTGCCCGTCAGATCGCGTTGACTGCGGATCCAGCTCGCTCCTACCACTTCATGGAGTTCTGCGGTGGACACACGCACGTGATCTCCCGCTACGGGCTTGAGGATTTGCTGCCCGACAATGTCCGGATGGTCCACGGCCCGGGTTGTCCTGTTTGCGTGCTGCCGATCGGCCGGATCGGCGCGGCGATCGCGCTCGCGATGCGTCCCGAGATCACGCTGTGCACCTATGGCGACCTGATGCGCGTGCGGGACAAGAACGGTTGGAGCCTGCTCAAGGCCAAGGCGGCCGGCGCCGATATCCGCATGGTCTACTCGACCCTCGATGCGCTGAAGATCGCGGAAGCCGAGCCGCAGCGCGAGGTGGTGTTCTTCGCGATCGGCTTCGAGACGACGACACCGCCAACCGCTCTCGTGCTCAAGACGGCAATCGCCAAAGGACTCGGCAATTTCTCGATCTTCTGCAACCATGTCCTGACCCCGGCGGCAATCCACAGCATCCTGGAAAGCCCGGATGTCAGCAAGCCCGGTACGATCAAGATCGATGGCTTCATCGGCCCAGCCCATGTCAGCGCTGTGATCGGCACGAAGCCCTATGAATTCTTCGCCGAGAAATTCCGCAAACCGGTTGTGGTGGCCGGCTTCGAGCCACTCGATGTCATCCAGGCGGTCCTGATGCTCGTGCGCCAGATCAACGACGGCAGGCACGTGGTCGAAAACCAGTATATCCGCGCGGTGACCAGACTCGGCAATGTGAAGGCCCAGGCGGAGGTGGCGAATTTCTTCGAGCTGCGCGAGAGCTTCGAATGGCGGGGCCTCGGCGAGCTGCCGTTGAGCGGCCTGCGGCTCCGGCCACGATATGCGGCCTACGATGCCGAAAATCGCTTTTCGATGGTGACCGTCACGGCCGAGGACAATCCGGCCTGCGAATGCGGCTCCATTCTGCGCGGTGTTCAAAAACCTGCCGACTGCAAGCTGTTCGGCAGGGTCTGCACGCCCGATACCCCGATGGGGTCCTGCATGGTGTCGTCGGAAGGCGCCTGCGCCGCACACTGGACCTATGGCCGCTTCCGCACGAAGGCGCGGCAACCGGATGCCGGGAGGGCGGTCGCATGAACATGATGATGGAGGCGTACAGCCGAAACCTCGATGTTGCGAACGGGCACGTCGATCTCTCCCATGGCGCCGGCGGACGGGCGATGGGACAGCTCATAGAGGGTATCTTTCACAAGGCTTTCGACAACATCTGGTTGCGCGCCGGCAACGACCAGTCGGCCTTCACCGTTCCGGGCGGACGCATGGTCATGAGCACTGACGGCTATGTCGTCTCGCCGCTGTTCTTTCCCGGCGGAAATATTGGCTCGCTTGCCGTGCACGGCACGATCAACGATATCGCCATGGCCGCTGCCCGACCGCTCTATCTCTCGGCGAGCTTCATCATCGAGGAGGGCTTTCCGCTCGCCGATCTCGAACGCATCGCCGAAAGCATGGGCGTTGCTTCGCGCGGGGCCGGTGTGCCGATTATCACCGGCGACACCAAGGTCGTCGAGCGCGGCAAAGCCGACGGTGTCTTCATTTCGACGTCCGGCGTCGGCGTGGTGCCCGACGGGCTCGATCTGCGCGCCGATGCCGCCCGGCCGGGTGATGCGGTTATCCTCTCCGGCTCGATCGGTGACCATGGCATCGCGGTGATGTCGAAACGCGAGAACCTGGAATTCGATGCGGCGGTCGTTTCCGACAGCGCCGCGCTGCACGGGCTTGTAACCGCGATGGTCGAGGCCGGTGGCAGGCAAATCCGGCTGATGCGCGATCCCACGCGCGGCGGCATCGCCGCGACGCTTAACGAAATCGCCAGCCAGTCAAAGGTCGGTTTCCATATTGACGAGGAAGCCATCCCGGTCAAACCGGAGGTGGCCGCGGCCTGCGAGTTGCTTGGGGTCGATCCGCTCAATGTCGCCAACGAGGGCAAGCTTGTCGCCGTCGCCGCGCCGGAAGGCGCGAAAGCAATCCTGGCTGCGATGCGTGCACATCCCCTCGGGCGGGAGGCGGCGGTGGTCGGACACGTCGTGGCTGACGACGATTGCTTCGTGCAGATGGCGACCTCGTTCGGCGGCGGCCGGATCGTCGACTGGCTGTCGGGCGAGCAATTGCCCAGGATCTGCTGAGAGAGGCGAATGCGCATCCTGCTTCCTGCGACAGCTTCAATTCTCGGTCTGAGCGGCGGCATGTCGTGCGAGACGCTCGGCCGTCAGCCCGTCGAGCGCTAGCGAGGAGATTGAGGGCAGGCCCTCGAAACGCATTAGCGTCGTGCATCCATGGCGCGAATGGGTGTGATCCAAAGAATCGATTTTGCCAATCTGTTGAGTGCAATTAGAAAGCGCTGGGCCTGACCAAACCAAGCGCATGGCGGCAGGTCGATTGTCGATATGACGCTTCTGCCAGCCGCCATTTCGGCGGCGTCACGAACGGCGACAGCAGGTGACGCGCAGCGAAAAAACGATCGCCTGTGTGAGGCGACCGGGAGCTATTGATATAGCCTCGCTCAGACGGGGTATTTGAGTACGCCGCGGCCGGCGTGGAAGGAACACGAAGAGGATATGTGCGGGATCGTAGGCATCGTCGGGCAGCAGCCGGTCTCGGAACGGCTGGTCGGTGCGTTGAAACGCCTTGAATACCGCGGCTACGATTCGGCCGGCGTTGCGACGATCGACGGTGGAGCGCTCAAGCGCCGCCGCGCAGAGGGCAAGCTGTTCAATCTCGAAGCGAGGCTGAAAGAGGAGCCGTTGGCGGGCAGCATCGGCATTGCCCACACGCGCTGGGCGACCCATGGCGCGCCGACGGAGCGCAATGCCCACCCCCATTTCACAGACGGTATCGCGGTCGTACACAACGGCATCATCGAGAATTTTGCTGAGCTGAAGGACGAACTGGCCGCGGCCGGCGCCGAGTTTCAAAGCGAGACCGACACGGAGGTCGTCGCGCATCTCCTGGCAAGGCTTCGCCGCGATGGGATCGGACGGCGCGAGGCGATGTTTGCGATGCTGAGGCGGCTGACGGGCGCATACACACTCGCTGTCCTTTTCGAAGATGATCCGCTGACCATCATGGCGGCACGTAACGGACCGCCGCTCGCGATCGGCCACGGCGAGGGCGAAATGTTCCTGGGGTCGGATGCGATCGCCCTGGCGCCCTTCACCAATGAAATCACTTATCTGTTCGATGGCGACTGGGTGATCATCGACAAAACCGGTGTCCATATCTTTGATATCGACGGCAATGTCGTCGCCCGGCCGCGGCAGGTTTCCTCGGACGTCGCCTATATGGTCGACAAGGGCAATCATCGCCATTTCATGGAGAAGGAAATCTACGAGCAGCCGGAGGTCATCTCCCACGCGCTCGGTCACTACATCGACTTCATCGAAAACCGTGTGACGGCTGTTTGCGATGACATCGATTTCTCCAAGGTACCGAGTCTTGCGCTTTCGGCCTGCGGTACCGCCTATCTCGCGGGGCTGATCGGCAAGTACTGGTTCGAGCGCTATGCACGCCTTCCCGTTGAAATCGATGTCGCTTCAGAGTTCCGCTATCGCGAGATCCCGCTCTCGCCGCAATCGGCCGCTCTCTTCATTTCGCAGTCGGGCGAAACGGCCGACACGCTGGCATCGCTCCGATACTGCAAGGAACACGGCCTGAAGATCGGTGCCGTCGTCAATACCCGCGAATCGACGATCGCGCGCGAGTCCGACGCCGTCTTCCCGATCCTCGCCGGTCCCGAGATCGGCGTCGCATCGACCAAGGCGTTCACCTGCCAGCTTGCTGTGCTCGCAGCGCTTGCCGTTGGCGCCGGCCGGGCGCGGGGCACGGTCAGCGAGCAGGAAGAACAGGCGCTGGTTAGAAGCCTCGCCGAGATGCCGCGCATCATGGGCCAGGTGTTGAACAGCATCCAGCCGAAGATCGAGTCCCTGTCGCGCGAATTGTCGAAGTGCCGTGACGTGCTCTATCTCGGCCGCGGCACCAGCTTCCCGCTGGCGATGGAAGGGGCGCTGAAGCTCAAGGAGATTTCCTACATCCATGCGGAAGGCTATGCCGCTGGCGAACTGAAGCATGGCCCGATCGCGCTGATCGACGAGAACATGCCTGTCATCGTCATAGCGCCGCACGACCGTTTCTTCGACAAGACGGTCTCGAACATGCAGGAAGTCGCCGCTCGTGGCGGGCGGATCATCCTTATCACGGACGAAGCGGGAGCCGCGGCGTCGAAGCTCGACACGATGCATACGATCATGTTGCCGAACGTCGACGAGATCATCGCGCCGATGATCTTCGCGCTGCCGATCCAGCTCCTTGCCTATCACACGGCTGTGTTCATGGGCACCGATGTCGATCAGCCGCGTAACCTCGCCAAGTCGGTAACGGTCGAATGATCATACGGCCGGACGCACACGAAGCAGGGAGTCCAAGGCGGCTGTGACGGCTACCGCCTAGGACGCGTCGCCTCCGAGTTGGGTCAGCTCGGAGGCGACGTCGGCAGTGGCCTGGAGTCTGACGCCGTCAACATCGCCGCAATAAAGAACTCGTTCGAGACCAGCGGGACCGGCCTTGTCTCCAGCTCATCGCTCTGTTCGCGTCTCTCTCCAATCGGTAGAGCGTGCTCCCCGGCACAAGAACCAGGCGTCCAGTCCCCGATACGGATGCGGTGTAAACTGCGAAGCGGGGGCCACGGCGACTAAAGAGCCATCCGCGCTCGAATTTCACAGTCCCGCCGCCCTGTTGAGATCGATAGGAGGCGCTCGCGCGGCGCTGCTATCGGCGGCCACCCCTGTGCAAGCCTGGCCGAACTGCTTCTACGCCTCGGCCGAGGAGGGAAAGCCGGTACGTGGGGAATGCCCGGCACACTTCAAACTCGGCTACGGGCACGGCAGATCCCCCGAACGCATGCCGCAAAACGTCTTCTCGACCGGGCACGCCGCCTTGCAGCTCGCTCAGGCGATCACTTGGACTCGTCAACGGCGCCTTTGCATGTGCAACAACGTAGTTTTCAAATTCGGAACCTTCGACGAGGGGTGTTTCCGCAGCACCCACCAACTATACCCCGAAAACGACAGCCCCTCCGGTTAAGCCGGCCCCAGCGGCGGTAAGCAACAGCTTTTCGCCCGAAACAAGTGGGCTCGTTTGATGCGAGAGCGACAGGGAAAGCGCTATGGTCGCCGCTGACGAGTTCCCATAATTGTCGATTATTCGCACTGTTCGTCCCGGGTCGATGCCGAGCTTGTCGCTGACGGCGTCAAAAATTCGGGCATTGGCTTGGTGAGGCACGAAGCGGTCGATCCTTGTCGCGTCCAGACTGGCGGCGGCGAGCGCCCGGGCGCCGCAGGTCGCCATCATCTCAACCGCCTGCGCGAACATCTCGCGGCCATCTCGCATCGTTATCAGGAAATCCTCCGCTGGAATGCCTGAAGCGAAGGGCCGGTTGCTGCCGCCGGCAGGAATGGAGATCAGATCATAACGGCTTCCGTCCGAGGCGAGATCGACACCGAGAATGCCCTTCTCGACCTCGTCCGACGGCGCCAGCACGACGGCCCCGGCGGCATCCGCGAAAAGGACCGCGCTTGCGCGTTCGGCCGAATTGATCCTCCGGCTCAAGATATTTGCCGCCACGACCAGGACCGGCCGCCCCTGCGCGCGCACGAACCCGTCGGCAAGTGTCAGCGCATAGAGAAAGCCCGAGCAGGCGCCGGCAAGATCGATCGCACCGCTATTGGGCAAGCGAAGACGATGAGCGAGCAACGGGGCAGACGGCGGGAGAAGATGATCAGGCGTCGATGTGGCTAGCAGCGTCAGCGCAATGTCCCCGCGCGCGATGCCGGCGTCGTCGAGAGCCGCCTCTCCGGCGCTCGCCGCAAGTCCGCTGAGGGTGTCGCCATCGTCAACCCAGTGCCTCGTTCGAATACCCGTCCGGCGCTCGATCCAACCGGGCTCCAGGCCTAGTCTCGTTTCGATCTCGGCATTTTCGACGCGTCGGTCCGGCACGGCGTGGCCGAGCCCCGCAAGACGCGATGCAGGTGCGCCCCTCATAGCCGCCCTGCCGCAAAAAGGCCCGCCGCCTCGTCGATCGCGTCATAGGCCCGCTCGAGATCGGCAGCGGTGACGCAGTACGGCGGCATCAGGTAGATGACGTTGCCGAGCGGGCGGATCAGCAGCTTGCGCTCGCGGAAAAACGCTCGAAGGCGGGGTCCGATCTCGGACAGATAGCCGCCCTCCGGCACCACGACGTCGAGAGCGGCGATCGTGCCCATTTGCCGAAGATTGGCAAACCGGGGGTCGGATGCGAAGCGAGCGAGCCCCTTCTCATGAAGCTTCGCGAGCGCGCCGATGCGGTCCCGCACGGGCTCCTCCCGCCAAATATTGAGATTGGCAACGGCGGCCGCGCAGGCGATCGGGTTGGCGGTGTAGGAACTGGAATGGAAGAAGGTCTTGCGTCGATCCGCCGAGAGATGCGCCTCGAAGATCTCGGCGGTGCAAAGCGTCGCCGCCAGCGGCAGCGCCCCGCCTGTCAAGCCTTTCGACGTGCAGAGGATATCTGGCGCGATGCCTGCCTGTTCGCAGGCAAAGAGGCTGCCGGTTCGCCCCCAGCCGGTCATCACCTCGTCGGCGATCGTCAGGCAGCCGTACCGCCGGGCGAGATCCTTCAGTTCCGCAAGCAGCGACGCCCGATACATCTTCATGCCACCAGCGCCGAGAACGAGCGGTTCGATGAGGAGGGCGGCGACCTTGCCGGAACGGCATATCGCTTCGAAAGCATCGAGTGTCGCCTGATCAGAGCCTGCCTGAGGGAACGGCAGCCGATCGACTTGGAAGAGCAGCGGCTCATAGGCCGCGTTGAAGACGCCGCGCTCTCCCGCCGACATGGTGCCGATCGTGTCGCCATGATAGCTGTGCTCCATGACCACGACGCGGCTCCGTGGCTTGCCAATGTTATGGAAAAAACCAAGCGCCATCTTCAGCGCGACCTCGACGGCGGTGGAGCCGCTGTCGGAAAAGAAGACGTGGGCGAGTCCGGCAGGCGCCACTTCGATCAGGCCCGTCGCCAGTTTCTCCGCCGGTTCGTGGGAATATTCCGCAAAAATGATCTGGTCGTAGGTTTCACAGGCCGTTCGGATCGCCTCCATGATCGCCGGATGGCGGTGGCCGTGGGTTATCACCCACCAGGACGAGATTGCGTCGAGAATGGGCGTGCCGTCCTCGTCGATGAGATAGGCGCCCTCGGTCTTGGCGATGCGCTTCATCATCGGCTCGAGCGCATGCTGGGTAAAGGGATGCCAGATGGGTGAGCGGATCATGCCGGCTCCTTCAGGAAAAGGCCGATATCAAAGTTCTCCCGAAAGACCTGGCGCAGCAGCTCCGGGGTCAGCGGGTCCAGTTTCGGCAGCCGCCCGAGCGAACGGACGCGGCCCATCTTGGCGATGATGCTTTCCGTATCCGCTTGCTTTTCGCCGATGAAAGCGACGCCGAAAATTGGAATCGAGCGCGCGCGCAGCGCCTCCAGCGACAGGAGTGTGTGGTTGATGGTTCCGAGGTCCGTGCGGGCGCACAGCACAACGGGTATCTGCCAGCGGGCAAAAACGTCCGCGAAGACGGTCTCTGCGGTAAGCGGCACCAGCAACCCGCCTGCGCCCTCTATGATCAGCGGCCCCTCCGTCACAGGCGGGACAAGCGCTTCGGCCTTAATATGGATTCCGTCGATGCTGGCCGCCAAATGCGGCGAAGCCGGCGTGCGCAGCCGGTAGGCTTCCGGCACGATGCGCGCGGACGGTATCCGGCCAAGCCGCTGAACCGTCTCGCTGTCCGTTTCACCTTCAAGACCGGACTGGACCGGCTTCCAGTAACAGGCGCCGAGTGCATCCGTCAGGGCGGCGGAAAATACCGTCTTGCCGATACCGGTATCGGTTCCGGTGACCACGAGGCGACACGTCACGGCTTTTCCTCCGCCATGATCATGGCGAGCCGCGCGAGCATCCGCGAAATCGTCGGCCTGTCGACATTGAGGGTGATGGCGATCCTAAGCCTTGCCGTGCCTTCCGGGACGGTCGGCGGCCGTATCGCGCGGATATCGAAGCCTTCGGCACGCATGCGCGCCGCAATCCTCAGGCATAGGGCATTGTCGCCGATCGGGACCGGCAGGATCTGCGAGCCGCTGCCCTCTACGCCGAGCACGGCCGCGAGTTCCGTATTGGCGAATGTTCGCAACACGTCCAAAGCGAACCGGCGCTCGGGCTCATCGGCAACAATCCTCAACGCTTCACGCACCCCCGCGGCGATCAACGGCGACGGCGCAGTCGAATAGATGAAGCCACCTGCCCGGTTGACGAGGTAGTCACAAATCACGGCGCTGGCGCCGATCAGCGCGCCGCTGACACCAAGCGCCTTGCCGCAGGTGTGGAGGACGATGATGTTCTCGCGGTTTTCCAGACCGTGGGCGAGACCGCGCCCGTGCGGGCCGAAGACGCCCGTGGCATGCGCCTCGTCGATCACCAGAAAGCCGTCATGCCGGTCCGCGAGTTCCGCAAGCTCGGGGAGGGGAGCGCGGTCGCCGTCCATCGAGTAGAGGCTTTCGACGGCAATCCACGGATGGCCGGTCCCGCCCGCAAGTCGCCATCGTCTTATAGCGTCAGCAAAACCTTCGACGTCGTTGTGCGGTACGGAGACTGCCGGCGCCTTGCTTGCCGAAATGCCTTCGTGCGCGCTGGCATGCACCAGGGCGTCATGGACAATCAGATCATCCCGTTGTGGCAGGGTCGCAAAGAGCGCAGCGTTGGCCGCATAGCCGCTCCCGAAATAGAGGCAGCGTTCCATACCGAAATGGGCGGCAGCCTCTGCCTCGAGCGCCTCATGCTCCGAATGATTGCCGCGCAGCAGCCGCGAGCCGCCGGCGCCAACCGGCACGCCGCGTTCGATCGCGGCGGCGATGGCAGCCTTGAGGCGTGGAGAACCGGCGAGTGCCAGATAGTCGTTGGACGTGAAATCGATGCCACCCGGCGGCAGCAGCGCCCTGTGTCGTCCCTTGCGCTCGAGCCCCACCAATGTCCGGGCGTAGCGGTCGAGGCCGCTGCCATTCATGTGTTCGGCTCCAGTGCCATCGGCTTCAGGCCGAGTCGGCGGAAGAGCCCGGCATCATGGTCCTCCCCGGGATTGTCGGCGGTCAGCAGCGCGTCGCCGACGAAGATCGAATTGGCTCCGGCAAAGAAACAGAGAGCCTGCATCTCGTCGGTCATTTCCGTCCGTCCCGCCGACAGTCGCACATGGGATTGCGGCATCAGGATGCGCGCAAGCGCGATGGTGCGCACGAACTCGATCGGGTCGACCGGAGCCGCATCGGCCAGTTTCGACCCGGGAATCGGAATGAGCATGTTGATCGGCACGCTTTCGGGCGGGGAGGGAAGATTGGCGAGAGTCACCAGCATGGAGATGCGGTCATCGGCCGTCTCGCCCATCCCCAGAATGCCGCCGGCACAGACCTTGATGCCGGCGTCGCGCACATTCGAAAGGGTTTCGAGGCGGTCGGCGAAGGTGCGAGTGGTGATGATTTCGCTGTAGAAGCGCTCCGAGGTGTCGATATTGTGGTTGTAGTAATCGAGACCGGCGTCGGCGAGCGCCGCGCTCTGATCCGGCGACAACATGCCGAGCGTCATGCACGTCTCCATGCCGAGCGCCTTTACGCCGTGAACCATAGCGACGATTGCGTCCATGTCGCGGTCTTTCGGGCTGCGCCAGGCCGCACCCATGCAATAGCGTGTCGCGCCCCCCTCCTTGGCCTTGCGCGCCTCGGCGATAACTCTTTCAACTTCCATAAGCTTCGAGGCCTTGAGCCCCGTCGGATAATGAGCCGACTGGCTGCAATAGCCGCAATCTTCGGCGCAGCCGCCTGTCTTGATCGAAAGCAGCCGGCTCATCTGCACTGCATTGGGATCGAAATTTGCCCGGTGCACCGTCTGTGCCCGGTACAGCAAATCGTTGAATGGCAAATTATAGATTGTTTTGGCGTCCGAAGGGATCCATCGCTTCGATTCTTGTTCGGTTGCGACAGTTCGGTTCAGCTTTCCCGGCAAGTTCGCCTCCGCGCGCAAGAATCATTATCAATAGAATTTTATTTCTATCTATAATTTGCGGTTGGATGCAAGCAAGCACGCCGAGAGCATGCACCCTCCGACACTCAACTGCCGGGAGAGGCGTCGTGGTGAATGAAGTGGTCGGGAGGAGGGGCTTAGCTGTCAGCCGGCGATTGCGAAGATATCGCGCCTCGCGCCGGAGGGTCCGTTGATCGGTCTTTGCCCAATCCGTTGGACGTGACGCTCCAGAATTGCCGAGGCGTTTTCGGTTTTTCCCTCGCGCAGAAAGGCAAGGATGGCACGATGCTCGTGGTCGGTCCGCACTTCCCATTCGGACCGCCAGGACGCAAACAGAAAGCGCGCGCTTGCGGCATGTAGATCATCAATTGCAGCAAGCAGGCGCGGCATGCCGCAAGGCGCAAGAATGAGCCTGTGGAAACGCCTGTTCGCATCCTCCCACGATCGGACATCACGCGAATTGTCGCCTGCGACTGTCGCTTCTTCTGCCTCGTTGAGAATGGATGGCGTCAAGTGCGGCGCCGCATGCCTGAGCGCGAGCACTTCGAGTGCTGCCCGCATTTCCGCCACCTCCCGGACCTCCTTGAGATCGAAGGAGGCCACTCGGACGCCGCGGCGTGGCTCGCTGACAACCAAGCCTTGCGCTTCAAGCCGCCGAAACGCCTCGCGCACCGGCACATGGCTCGCGCCGAATTCCTCTGCGAACTTGTCCTGCTTCAGCTTCATGCCTGGGCCAAGCTGGCCAGTGACAATCCGATCGGCGAGGATGCGGCTGATGCGGCTGGCAATTGTGTCGTCGTTTACGGCGATCATGGCTTCCATTCAGTTCCGGCCAACTGGTGTCGTCCCTGTACACTGTTTTCATGCCGGATTTCTACCGTGATAAAGAGACCGGCGGCGCGCACGATCGTCGGCGCGTGATCCGTTTGGCAGCGAACCGGTCTGCAATAACTCAGGCATCGCATCGCCTCTGAGACCAGGTGCTGCAACTCGACTAAGCTTCACGGCACGAGCGCCGCAACCTTGCGGCGCCTCCATTTCGAACGACAGCGAAAAAGACGGCTCTACGAGACAGCTGCGCAAGTTGCGCAAGGTGTGACAGCTATGCCCGAGACCATTTAACGACACTTCAGGTCGATCGCTGGCCCGCCGAAGCTGCGGGCTCCAACTCTGGTCCTACCGATTCTTGCCCAAACCGGTTGCGCGCGCGAGGGCCGAGCGTTGTTGAGCATAGTTTGGAGCAATCATCGGGTAGTCATCCGGAAGATTCCATTTTGCCCGATATTCCTCCGGTGTGAGCCCGTACTTTGCCATCAGGTGCCGCCTTAACGTTTTAAACCTTTGGCCATCCTCGAGGCAAATGATGAAATCGGATGTCACCGACTTCTTGATCGCAATGGCGGGGCGACGTTCTTCAACGACAGGTGCGGCCGTATCTGGCTGAGATGTGCTGCTCAATGAGGAAAACGTCTGCTCAATAAGATTAGGCAGGCCCTCAACAGGAACGACATTGCGGCTCAGATAAGCGGCGACGATTCGGCTCGTCAGCTCAAGCTTCCGTTCCTCGTTGCCCGAACGTGATTCACTCAACGTCTTCTCCTTTGTCTCCATCGGTCAGATTCGTTTAACGTGCAGGTATTTCGGCCGGAAGGAAGGCGGTAACAGATGCTGATTTGTCTTTTTCGACAGATTCCCGTCTTTTTTGTCATGTCTTGACCCTGTCGACTCCTTTCGCATTTGCCAGAGTCCGATGCGTTTCCGTCCTGTTGCACTCGAAGAACACGGGAGGGATGCCGACCAGGTCGCCGAACTGTCCATAAGTTAGGCGCAATGTGCCACGTGTCGCAGCGCTTGCGAGTTCGTTTCTGAGTCGCTTAGCTATGCCGGTTAGAGTCTTCGTCATTTGTTGTCCCATCCAGCGCGACCGGTGCCTTTTTACGACTGGACATCGTGATCTGCCGATGATCCCCCGCGCCACCGCGTTCGATCCTCAGCCTCTAGCGTGGCCGCCCGGCCGAAGCAGTAGGCGCGCCGCGCCCGTGCAAGATCTTCCCTATCTTCAGCGACAACTCGTCGAGCGTTGCCATAACTCGGTTCACTTGCGACAGGGTGGCGGTCATTTCAGGGCCGTATCTGGTGACGAGGTATTCTCTGCTAGATGACAGGGTCGCCAAGTGCTGTTCTGTGCGCTTGCGCAAGAGTAGGCCTGCATCAATCGCCATTCGCGCTCGTTCGCTGACATCGTGTTGAAGGCCGCGAAGGGACTTAGAGTCGTACCCTATAGTGATGAGATACGCGTTCAGGTGCAGCTCAATCGAGTGGAGGGCCAGAAGCCGGCGGGGAGCGTGGGATAACTGCTCACCCCGTGGCGCGTGCTCGCCAAGCAATTTAG
Source organism: Sinorhizobium mexicanum (assembly GCF_013488225.1). Lineage (NCBI taxonomy): Bacteria > Pseudomonadati > Pseudomonadota > Alphaproteobacteria > Hyphomicrobiales > Rhizobiaceae > Sinorhizobium > Sinorhizobium mexicanum. The sequence continues at coordinate 131,139 of NZ_CP041240.1, forward strand.
CGGCCATCCTGTAATGCCCCGCTAACTCAAGAATGTCGTGAACGCTCGCCGCGTCCCCAGGATACGCTAAATCCACGAACGATCTCCTACCCCCACGCACTGCAACCGACAGGTCGTAGGCTGTCACAGTGCAAGTCGCGGTCAAGGATTAGGAGCGCCGCCCAAACGGGGTACTGGTGCCCCGTGTAGTCTTCTTTCGTCGTCTATGGCTCGATCGATCGCCTCGATACTCATCTGAAATTCAATCACGCCCTTTGCAGTTGCCACGATCTCCCCTGGCTCGCTATTGCTGGCAACCGCGCGTCGACGCTCGACCAATTCCTGACGCAATCTCAACAGGTTATCGATGTGTTCCTTGCTTCTCGCCACGCCATCTCTCCCGCGACATCTGTATCCGTACAGAGAGTTTGGCATCTCACGAGCAGTAGGCAACAAAAAAGGCCGGGGCTACCCCGACCTTCCTGCAGCCATTGCCAGTACATCCGTGGTCAATGGCGAGATTGCTACCTCTTAGCCGTCGAGCATGACGACGAGGTGACAATTGCTTGACGCGTTCGGTCGGTGCCGTGTGCAGCGGGATGCCGCCGGCAGACCTATGCCGTCCCACCTGTAACCGGATTCACTTTCGGTTTTTCGCTCGTGTCCTTAGCGCCAGGTGGCTGAACCGTAGACGGTGCAATCGACTCCTCATCCTGATGCTTCTTGCGGTCCGCGGGTTGATGGACGTCGGCAGGCGTCGCCTGTTCTGGCTTTGCGTTGGTGTCCTTGGTTGCCATGACTTCCTCCGTGCGTATGACGGAAAACGGCGGCGGACGGTGAGGGGTTCCTTCATGTCACGGCATCAGCGACTACGACTCACGCGCCTCGTCGGTCGGCGGGTTCAGGTGTCAATGCAATTTCTGCACCGGCTCGTCGAGAAAGCTCCGCATGCCATCACGCTGAACGGTGGCCAGAAATTCTTCGAATGCGTCTCGATCGGTGTCGAAGGTGTCATTCCAGACGGTAGTGTTTCCTTCCTCGTCGAACACCTCGAGCGTCCAGTCGGAGTTTGTGCCAGCGGGACGGTAAATGCGCAAAATGACGGTCACATCGTCGTCGACAAATTCGCCGGAGAATTCAGAAAACTCGTATTGCTGGTCGCTTTCAGGCATGGACATTCATAACACGTTCCGTGGGCGAACACGATTGCTGGCTTGCCAGCGCATCCCGTCGCCTAGCCTCCTCTGGCCACGAAAAAGCCCCGCGCGAGGGCGGGGCAAATCCCACATCCAGTTGCCTTCCTTGGATGCGGGGACGCAGCCGAAGAGAATCAGCTACGTAGAGACGCTATCTACGCTTTCACCAGAGAGGAAGTCCGATTCCGCGTTTCCGCTACGCCTCTTCAAAAAACACGGGGCAGGGTAAACGCATTTCATTCCTTGCCATCAAGCAGAATCTTCAACGTCCTAATCACATCGGCGGCATCGATGAGAGTGTCTCTGATCTCTGCAGCGGTCAGCCTATCCGCTCGGGCCGCCGCCACCTGAAGATCAATCACAACATCCTTCGCTCGGTTGCTGCCTGGTATCCCGATCGCCTCGCGCATGTCGCGTATCGTCGCGATCGAGCGATTGAGGAGCCGCTTGACCTCGAACGGCGTCAGCCTGTCCGCTTCGTTGGCGGCTCTGATCAGCTCGGCAATGAATTGGGTGGTGAGGCTCATTGCTTGGTTTGGATCATTGTTGGGGAAAACGCAATTTGTGAATTCGCGACTCAAGCGCACTTCGCTGAAATGTTGGCGAGGAGGATCGATGCATGTTGCTCTCGTTTCATGCTCGCAGCGCCGCGATATCCGAACGCAACCGCCGAAGAGCGTAACGGGAGGGCGTGACCATAAACGGTGACAAGCTATGGACAAGCGGAATTTGCCACACTGGCCCGCCTCGCGAATGAGGCGGGCTTTTTTGTTTCCGATATTTTTTGCACCGATTCATGTCGCGTGGGTTCGCGTTTCCTTGAGCCGGCATGAGCAATCTGTTTAATCTTTGTGAAGGACTGGCGGCGATTGTAGCCACATCCTCAGGCGATTCGCCTGCCAATGATGGAGACAGCATGACGGTTCTGCAGTTCCCGGCTAATCGGCGCATGGGCGATGTCAAACGCTGCGCAGAAGCCCTCCAGAGGCTCCATGGAGAGCAAGCAAACCGTTTCTGGCGGTCTGAGATGACCGACTTTGCCGCCGCGCTCAGAAGGTCGGGTGTTGTCGAGGAAGAGATATCGCGCCAAGCCGGCCTATTCATGCACGCGGTACAGATGGAGCTGCAAGTGGCGTTCGCCATCGAAGAGAACAACGTGTCCGCTTAACCTGATCCGGCGCGACTAGAAATCATTCCCGGTTGGCCATCTCCTAACATGTTGCATCCATGTCGCACGGATCGGCCGTCATCCGGAAGAGCCGCTGCCAATCGTCTGCGGCTGAGTATCCACGTCGGCTGCCATCGGGGCGGGGCGATCGAAGTACTGCCGGATCGCTCGGACAAGGGCAACTTGCCAAGTTCCCGTGTCGATCAACCCTGGACCGTCCAGTCGGTGATAGAGACCAGAACGGACTCCGCTACCACACTTCCCCCAGCATTCAGCGTTGGCGCCGATCAGGGCGGACAGGTGGCCGCTCCACAGCCTCATATCGGCACGGACCCAACATCAACCATGCAACATCAACCATGCGAAAAATAGGAGTTTGACGGTTCTGTTGACTCTGTAGTTCACTCAGCCGACAACAGACGATGGCTAAGGAGGGTCTAGGGATGGCTGACGAGAGTAATACAGGGCCGATCTCTGCGGTTGCAGAGACGAATGCCGAAGCGAAACCACCAACGGGTAAGAAGCAGAGGTCGCCACGGCGTCAGAAGACCGCTGCCGAACCGGTTCGAACTGCCGCAAAGCCGGCCGCTAAGACCAGGAAATATAGCGAACCAGAAAAAAGCGAGAAGCTCAAGCTGATCGAAACGCAGGTCGCGGAAGGCAAAGGCACACTTAAGGACGCTATCAGGAGCGCCGGCATATCGGAGCAAACCTACTATCAGTGGAAACGGGCTGCAAAGTCCGCTGATGAAGGGGGCAAGAAGCCCCTTCCGGCTGGAGATGAATTGGCAGATCTCGTCCAGCTTGAAGAGGAGAATCAGAGGCTTCGCAAGATTCTGGCGGAAAAGTTGCGCGCGGAAAATGCCGAACTGCGCAAGAGGCTCGGCCTGGATTAGATGATTCAGGCTGCGCAGGCGCTCTTACTCAATCGTCCCAATCTTGCGTGACAGGAGTAATTTTGGGGCCGGCCTCGAATGTTTCCGCAAAAACGGCGTCGTCAGACGCATGCCGACTACGAGGTGTCGCGAGAGACAAGTCGACGCGCTCGCGCGCTTGTTAGTTGAAGCGTGCGGTAAGGAGATATATGGGTCCGCCGGCGAGCGCAGTGGCGCCGATTAGTGTTGTTTCAGGGATTACTAGGGTTCAGGTATATGAAAGTGCCACAACGGAACTTCGTTGTTGAAATCAAGTCGGCGCGCCGACAACCAAAGGCGAAGACGAACTCAATTTGGGGCGACACAGACCTCAAGGCGTTTTCCCGCGCAGTGGAAGATGAGGCGTCGCACCTGTTCAATTCAACTGAAGCACCTGTCACGCCTGACACTGACATCACGCCGGTTGAGCCGTTAAATGCAGGCTCTGCCAGCGAGGGCGCAGACAACATCGAAGTCGCCCCACCAGTAGTGTCGGCGGTCGCAGAGGCAGGAGTCGAAGCGTCCAAGCAGCCCGAGGCGGAAGGTCCGGCAGCCGAACCTGTTGCGCAAGCGCAGGAAAGCCAGCCGGCATCGCAGGCGCGAAGAGCATCACGTGGCGCTTCTCGTACGCGCACGGCACATATGAACGCAATCTCCCCTACGTCGGGGCCTGTGCGCAGCGATCGAAGCAGCCAGCACAACACCGCAAATCATCTGATTTCTTTCGAGGAACTCGCGGCCCTTGACGTAGAAAACAGACGTCTCAAGAGGCTTTTGGCTGAACAGCTTCGTGCACAGAACTCCCAGCTCAAGAGGATGCTTGAGCGCTTTGCTGCCGCATAGCAAGGTCCACCTTAAGATTGCCGCCATGGCTGGACGAGCAATGCGAGCCACGCCTGGACTTCGGCGAGGAACCCTCGACTCCAAACTTTGTCCATTAGAGCGACGAGAGAAGTGACGGTGAAGTAATTGAGAAAGCTGGTCGCAGGCAAATTGCATGGCATCCACGTGACCGAGTCAAATCTCAACTATCACGGATCGATTACGCTGGATCCGGATCATTGCGAGGAAGCCGGCATACTGCCTATGGAGTTCGTTGAAATCTGGAACAAGAATTCCGGCGCACGGATCTCCACGTACGTTATCCTTTGTGAACGCGGCTCAAGGTGCTGCATTCTTAACGGAGCCGCGGCACGCACCTGTCAGCCGGGGGGACCAGATCATCATTTGCAACTCCGTCTATCTCGACGAACGCCAGATCACCTCGTTGAAGCCGAAGGTCCTCACGTTCGATGAGAACAATCATATACGCGACCGGTTGAGCTACTCAGTTAGTGTGGGTCCGGATGGGAAATACACTTTCGAAATCCTCGATCACGCGGATACCGCCTTGAGCATCCCGCTGATGGTATCTGGCGCATAGCGAGCACACCACGTGCCGCGATAGGAGCGGTCAGTTTACAGTCCTTTCGAGCGGACAAGCCTCCTGCTTGGAGGCGAGGCGTCTTCCAGGGACCCCTCGTTAACGCCCTTGTCGCTGTGGAAACTGCTCAGCCGCTATCCACCGCAGTCGCGTTGGATAGCTACAGCATTAGATTGCTGGCCAGATGAAGCCAAGTGCGCCTCGTCGACGTCAGTGCCGGCACACACGACAACGTCACCGATGACAATCGCTGCGCCTGCAACTGGCAACAGGGAATACCCTGTATTACGCCGGCGCCCGAAGGGGCGTATTCAATCCGGTGATAGCTTCCACAGAGACTTCTCCGGTTGGGCACGGAGCTTGCTTGTAGGCATTGACTTCCCTCAGGAGCGGAGCAGCTCGATGTCGACACCCACGACTTCCCGCAAGGTCCGGAATGGCATCCTTCCTGAATTTCTCGCGTTGGTCGGAACATGGTTCAATTGTATCAGGGAGGATACAAGCGCTTACCAGAGTGTGTAGTAAATCTTAGTTGCCATAGTCATTTGGACAAGCGAGGTAAGCATTCCCAATCGCCTAATCTGCGACGCAGGTGGGGATTTGATGTGTGCAATGTTTTTCCGACATACGAAGACCCCCAGAGGGGCCCGCTGCATATCTTTCCAACAAGCACTCTTCAACTGAAGGAGCGCCAGAAAACTGTTGAACACTCAACAGCATTACCGACCGTCTTCGGAGAGAACGTATGAGTGAGCTCGATAGAATCAGGACAGTGCTCAGGACTAGTCAACAGAGAACTTTCCCGCGGAAGATGCGGGAGTTCGGGCTCGATTTGATCGTACGAGAAGGCGTTTTTCCTCCTGAAGATTTCCAAAGTTGGCGTTGGTTTAGCGAGAACTTCCCTCCATTCAATGGAAAGACCATTTTGGAAATCGGCTGCGGTTTCGGTCTCCCGGGCCTCTTGTTGGCAAAGACTGGTGCGCTGTCGTTGCTAGCCTGCGATATCAATCCGAAGGCTGTCGCGAACACGTTGGAGAATGCCGCAAGAAACGGCATCAAGAACGTCGGGGTCATCGAAAGCGATATCTTCAGTAGCATTCCTCCTGGGAGGAAGTTCGACGTTATATTTTGGAACCACCCTTGGAACTTCGCTCCGGAAGACTTCGAGTTTATAAATGACGTCGAGCGTGGAGCATTTGATCCCGGCTACAGACTGCTCGAGAGATTTCTGTCGGAAGGCCGAGAATTTCTTACGGAAAGAGGCAAAATCCTTCTAGGGTTCGGCACTAATGCCCGTGACGACCTTCTCGAGCGGCTCGTAGCTGTGAATGATCTTAAATCGGTGATTGTGAAGTCGGGGACATACCCCAACCTCAACTCAACTTATCGGCTGTTCTCGATACGCCGTAGTGCGACAGCGTATGGTTTCCGACCTTCAATGTCCGTTGATACGTGAGTGCCAGCGATGATCCGCCCGAACGGTGCACTTCACGTCCTCCAGGCCAAACGGCCACAGTATGCTAATGCTTTACCAATATCCGCACTGAGCCAGCCAGTTGAAGCCGAGATGCAGGCATGCCTGGATGATCGCCTTGTGGCGATCTACTGGGACTGACGGGCGCTGCCAGTCCTCGGCCATCCTTTGCCCAAACTCGTCCTCGGTCCCCTAGAGAAAGACCCGCGGGCCTCTATAGTCTGCTGCATTCATGGCTGCCGCCAGGTTCGTTCGCACCCGCTTGGACAGCGGATTAGATTCCAGGAAAACCATGCACCCGGAGCCTAGCTGTGCCAGCAATTTATCGGGCAGGCTGATCAACAGGTTGCACCTGGCGTTAAGCCTCCGCAGCCCGGCCGGAAGGTTGGTTGGCAGACCGGTCAGCCGGTTGCCGGCCGCGCCGAGCGTCCGCAGTCCGGCCGGGAGATCGCCGGGAAGGTCGGTGAGTTGATTGCCGCTAGCATTGAGCGTCTCGAGCCCGGCCGGGAAATTGTCGGGAAGGCTTGTCAACCGATTGCCGTCGGCGTTGAGGGTCTGGAGCAGGGCCGGGAGGTTGAGGGGAACGCTAGTCAGTTGATTGCCGTCGACGTTGAGCGTCTGAAGCCCGGACGGGAGTTTGTCTGGAAGGCTGGTTAACTGGTTTTCGCCTGCGTCGAGCCACCGAAGCGTAGTTGGTAGGACATCGGGCAGGCTTGTCAAACGGTTGTAGCTGACCTCGAGGGTCTGGAGTCCGGCCGGGAGGGGGTCGGGTAGGCTGGCCAACTGGTTGTACTTGGCATTGAGCGTTTGAAGCTCGACCGGGAACTCGGCCGGCAGGTTGGTCAACTCATTACAGTCGGCATTGAAGTGCCGGAGCCCGGCGGGCAACGCGGCGGGCAGGGTCCTAAGGCGCAGGCATGACAGGTTCAGCGCTGCGTCGAGGTCGCCGGCATCCACCCAAGCACTGATTCGTCTCACCGCCTCTTGCCGACCCTCATCTTCCCCTTGCCCCTCTTCGGCAGCCCACTCGTCCAGGATCTGGTCCAGCGATGTTGCGCGGAGGGCTGTGGCAAGGCTCGGATTGCCGGTAAGGCCCGCGGACAACTGCTGCGCCCGCCTCAAGTTATCGGCTGCGGTTGTGGTGAGATCACCTTGAGTGCCCGCACATTGCCGGCTGTCTTCTTTAGAAGTATTGCCATCCCATGGCTGCGCCTGTCCTGTTTTCACCATTGGCCCTCTGTACTGACTAAGGACGTGCCGAATGCTAGTTAACGATGACCACTTCTCATCCGCGGTTTCGCCGAAAGCGGTGACCACATAAACCGCAGGTCGGTCCCGGCTAGATCACCGGCAAAGCGAGAGGCGAAAGCTTCATCACGAGCTCCTTTTCTGTGCATGAAACAAATACATCCGGCCGCTGAGTCTCAGCGACCTGGGTACATCGCCCGGGGACGCTCAAACCGCTGTTATCACCTCCGGTCTGGTCTGATTGACTTCATGCAACATTGCCTCGGATTGGCAAAATTTATTGTTTGGATGAAACCTATTGGCGCCATGGATAAAAGACATGCGTTTTCAGGGGCTTTGGAGAAGATATGCCGGGTGCCGATGGCGTCTGAAGGGTTGCGGTTGACCCGCGTTCGCACAAATATGCCAGTACAGCCGGCGTCCGGTAACCAAGGCACTTCGCGACAGTGAGCTCAGTTCAGGAACAATGTCACAAGCTGCTGCTGAGCGACGGTGAAAACATCAGTATCCCCAGTTATCAAAAAGCGGATGCGTTGCTGGCATTTTCGACCGCACGGTCCTGCCGCCGAGAATTCGGGGGGTGCCGGGAGCGCTTGTCGCCGAAGAGCGCTCTCGCGATTTCGAAGGAATGGGGTTACGCGCCCTGCCTAGGACGCAGCTGTCGGAACCGCTTCGGGGGATGTCCTGGGCAGCGCATGCGCTCCTGCCGCCTCAAGCACGTGGCATTTAGGAGTTGCTCCTCCTGAGTTAGCGAAAGCAGGGTCCTTGATGCCATTATGGCCTTCGTTGTTGTGCCGATAACGCCCCTGTTCGCGTATATTTTCGACAGATGAAGCAGGAGGATTAGAATTTGGGCTCAGAAACGGGACGGAGGAGCGAGGCCGAAGTACCTCATGGAGCCGGCCAGCCGTCAATCGACTACTAAGACAACCGAAGGAAATTCCGCCTTGCAATCTTCAGGATCTACGGACTTGCAGGTTCCACCGAAGCCCCTGGGGCCTGATCGGATCACGACCTTCCGAAGATTGCCATTGCAAACTGCCTTTCGCGTTGAACGGGGCTATCTTGGATGTTGCTCATTCCTTGGCTCCTCAGATTCCGAAGCCTGATCTTCATGCATTCCGATCCGCGAGACAGCCTTCAAAAGGCCGATGGCCAGGCTTCTGACGCTCGCATCCCCAATACGGGAGAAGGCCTTAATCAGTGCGCGCCCCTCGTCGCTCGATGCGAAGTCGATAATTTCAGGTTGAAGTTGGGATTGCACGGCGCCGCGATCGAAGCCGTTCGTGCCGGCGCCAGGCATTTCTTCGAAGAAGTACGATGGCGGCACGTCCAGCGCGTCGGCGATCTGTTGCAAGCGACTCGCTCCGACTCGGTTGATGCCCTTCTCGTATTTTTGCACCTGCTGAAACGTCACTCCGATTTGCTCGGCAAGGATCGTCTGTGACATTGACATCCAAACACGCCGCATACGAATTCGATGGCCGACGTGCAAATCAACAGGTTTGGGCTCCGCTTTTTTCTGTCCAGGGTTCGCAATAAGCATGCATTTCTCCATGTTTATTTCGCGACGGTATCCCTCCCTTGACCTATCGCGCTCTACTGTTGCTTCCGCTTGATGCAGACGTTTGCGCCGGCACTTTTCCTTGAGTGAGTTTTTTCGTTCACAATCCAGTAGAACTGGCGGGCGAGTCACTATGGCCGAGCAGCCATAGCCTTGTATAGCTGTTAAGGTTCCATTTTGGAACCTAAGCTTGGATCACCATGATTGCGGCCGCACGACGGGCATTACCGAATGACTGGCTCACCGTGGTATCGGCGCTTTGATGGTTTCGAGACGCCAAATCCGACCTCCATCATCAGACGCGGCTTTTCTTTTGCCAACGTGCCCATGTGGAAGCCGAACGGATCTTCGACGAAGCCTGTGCCCGCCTTGCCGGTTAAAGTGATGGCGTTTTCTTCACCGTAGAACGCCAGCACTTCCTGGGCAGGATGACCGACGAGCAGCGTCAGTTGATGTTTCAAACGTCGACGATTGTGGCTGCCGCGCAAGTAGACATGAGGGCCGGAAGTCGCATCGACGTCGGACAGATAGAAGAAAAACTTCAGCATCCGCCAATCATCGAGATCGAAGTGGAACTTGAAGGAAGCACGGCTGAGATCCGCATCGGAGGCATTTCGTGTCGGGAAGCTCCACCACGTCCGCGTCGTGATCAATCTGGCTTCGCCGCCGAGATAGTGCCTTGCCACATTAAGAAGCAGCGGGTCTTGCTGCACGGCTACGGCGGCGTCGCATTGCATAATCCGCTCATAATGATGGCCGCTCAAAATAGTGCGGCCGAAGCGACGCTCGGCTTCGGCATGATCGCCGGCCAGGAACTCGAGCTTGCGTTCGAAATTGCCGAAGCAAGGGGTTTCGTGCCCGAAGCGTGCAATTGCTTCCTGAATTGGGCTTGGCAGGGTCAGGCCCGTAAAAATACCCGTTCTTCTCAGTTCCGCCGCGATCGCTTCGGCCTGGAGACCGCCGAAAATGGAAGGCGTAGCACTCTTGTCCCGCACAACGGGTCTTGCGGTTAGCCAATGTGCCTTGCGGAAAGGCATCATGCGAGCCAATAGGAACATTGGAAGCCAAGCCGGGTTCTCCCGCACATCCGTAAGATACGTAGGAACTCGGGCCGCTATGCGGCGGACAGTCCCGCCGCTGCGGGCGATTGCTTCGAGATCCTTCGGATCGGAGTGAGCGGAACTAAGCATTCAATTGCCTTTCGTGCTGTTAGATCTTCTTGATACCCCCGTGCGACCGCGAATAAGCACAACGGGTTCGGATTCCGGGCGAGCCGCCCGATCAAGCATTAGACATCGGCGAACTGAATGGTCGCGCCGTTTGCGAGGATCACGCGTTCGTCTTTGCGGAGATCCGGCTGCGGGGCTTGAGTCGACGTCTCAAAATCGTTTTCGCCTCAGTTCAATTTTACAACGGGCCATACCCGAAAACGGTACATGGCCAACGTATATGGGGGTACTGTTCAAACCACCCGCTCTCGGTGCGGTCGGTCCTAATGCAACATCCCGTAAGTTCGGCAAAATCGAATGATTGGATTGAACACATCCAGGTCATGGATAGTCGAAGGTCGCATCTGAAGCTGCGTTCATGCTGAGCGCGACTTTGCGGCGTGTGCGCTGTTGGAGGCTCTAATCTTGACTGGCGCGTCACAAAACCTCTTTTCCATGGCGCCGAAAGGCCCACGCCTCACATCATTGCCGGGTTGGTCACGCACCGCGAACTGAGCGCACACACACTGATGTCGCGCGAAACCAAGCCGCTTCTCAGTCGATCGATCGCGACAATACTGGTGATGGAGCAGACCCGCATGCGTGCCAGCAATCGCGAAGGATCCGAAGAGCGCTTACCGTGCCGCGTGTTCTTTAAAGAGGCGTACCGGACCGCCCTATCCGTGGCGCGGATGGGGATCATCCAAATAATCGATTTTACGAATTAGCCGACACACCTCATAGAAGAACATCAATCAAATGAAATCAATCACATCGACAGCCCACTGCGAGCGCTGGAAGGACGGGAATGGCTTAAGAACAGATCGGACCGGAACTTGACGCAAGGATTATGCCGGCCAATTGAGAGCATCGCAATAATTGGCGACCACGCCTGATGCGCACCAATCAGGAGCGGCTTCGATCGCGGCCTGCCTCGGGAACGATCAAGAAGGCGGAGGTCTTTGCATGTGCTCTGAGGTGCAGTGCAAGCTGCACCGGGAATGTAGGTAGCAACTCGCCGACCATGTCGAAGTCGCCAAGCTCTTTTGTAATCGTACCGGCCGACAGGGGCCTTCAACGCAAGACGATTCGAAGGCAATTCGAAGTTGGACCGCAGCCGGACCTGAGCCTTGCGCGATCGCCTACGATTCGAGTGATGTCGCTGCTCGTTTGGGCGGTCTGAGCCGTTTCAAAACGTCGGCGTGGTTGCTTGGCACGAGTGCACAGGCGGCACAGCATTCACTTGGCATTCGACGACGACGGTCCTCATCTGTTCGGCATGTCGGAAATCCTCGTTGTGGTCGCCCACGTGAAGGCGACTTCTTGTACCGGCGAAGAAACGGAAGAACGGCAAGCTAAAGCAACGTACGACTGCCGAAGGCATGAACTTTGCTGCGGGCAACTCTGGCTGAGTACCACCCTTTGCGAGCCCTCAGTTGATCCGCTTGAATCGAAATTTCAACAGGTCCACTAATGTCACGAGAGTTTCGAACCGATATCCAGGCCTTGCGGGGTTTGGCTGTCCTGCTGGTCGTCCTTTATCATGCCCGCATCGAGCCGTTCGGGTATCTTGGCGTCGATATTTTCTTCGTGATTTCGGGCTTTCTGATCACCGGCCTCATCAAGACGCAGCTTGAGCAATCACGCTTCAGCTTTTGGGATTTCTATTATCGGCGCGCGAAACGTCTGTTGCCGGCTGCCTATGTCGTCATCGCGCTTACAACGATCGCTGCGCCTTTCTTCCTGTCAGATATGGGCATGCAGGAGTTCCGAAATCAGGTCCTCGGAGCGCTCACATTGACCGGCAATATTGTTCTCTGGTTTCAGTCGGACTATTTCGGCGGAGCCGCTGAAACGAAGCCCCTCCTGCATTTCTGGTCGCTCGCTGTCGAAGGGCAGTGTTACCTGCTGCTCCCTGCCTTCTTGGCCTTGACCCCCAAAAGATGGTGGCTCACGGGGGTTAGTTCACTCCTCGTTGCCAGCGCGGTGCTATGTTTCTATGTGGCCTTTCGTCACCCATCCGCTGCATTTTATCTTCTGCCGACCCGCTTTTGGGAAATGGCTATTGGTTCGCTCGGGGCGCTGCTTCCCGCCAGCTCTCGCGTGGCTGTCAAGGTTGCGATACTGCGCCTCCCGGCGCTAGCGCTTCTCCTCATTGTTCCCATTGCCCCTACTGGGCTTCAGAACCCGGTCATGGATGCCGCGTTGGTTTGCTTGGCAACCCTGATCCTCCTGCTTGCACCCAGCAGGAATAATGTGGCGGTTCGAGGCATGGCAAGGATCGGGGACATCTCGTACTCGCTCTATCTGATCCATTGGCCCGTGTTCGTCTACGTGCGGTCTGCTTGGCTGGCAGAGCCTCCTGCGCTTGCGATCTATACGGCAATTGCCTTCTCAGTTGTCGCGAGTTGGGCTCTTTACCGTTTCGTGGAGGAACCCTTCCGGCGGGGGGTGGTCACGTCGCATGTACGGCTGGCCCCAGGATTCGTTGCCGCATCGATTGTTCTCGGCTTCGCACCCGCAGTCGACATTGCCGCAACCCAGAGCAAGGCGGACTTTTCGGAGATCCGGCGGATCAATTACGGCCTGGGAAGGGCATGTGATCTCACACCTGGATCGCCTCCTCATGGTGTCCCGGAGGCCTGTCAGACGACGAAAAGGCCGCAATTGCTGGTCTGGGGTGATTCATTTGCCATGGCATTGGTTCCCGGCTTGGCCAAAACAGTCGGAGAAGCCGGATTGGCTCAACTCACCATGAGCGGATGCCTCCCCGCCATTGGCGTTGCCGCCTTCTCCAAGCGTGCAGCGTCTCCCTATCCCCGCGCCTTCGGCGAGGATTGCATTCGCTTCAATGACAGTGTCTTGGCTATCCTGAAAAGTCGGCCGGAGATACGAACTGTCGTCATCTCAAGCCCGTTTGACTCCCCTGTATCCAACGACTTCATGCTGCTTGAGAGGCGTGATGGTGCGTTCACGGAGGTTGAAACTTCGGAAGATGGAGCCGCCGAGGGTATCAAGGCTCTCGTCGAAGCCGTTCGCGCCCTGGGCAGGCGAGTGGTCGTTGTCGCTCCTCCGCCAGTCGCAAGCTTCGATATCGCCGATTGCCTTGAGCGAAAGGCAAGGGGAGGTGTTATGCTCGGGCGCCACAGTGATTGTAAGATACATGTCAGCGATTACCGCCGGATGCGATCGCGCACGATCGAGCTCTTGAATCAAGTGGCCTCGAAGGCTGACGTAGAGGTTGTCTCTTACCGCGACTTTCTCTGCGACGACACCACATGCAAGACCGAGGTCGACGGCAAGTTCCTTTACCGAGACAGCGGTCATCTTTCCTATGAAGGCTCCGAAATTATCGCTCGAAAGGCGAGACTTGCAGAGAGGCTGATCAAAGCTGCTCGTTAGAGCGTTTTTCCAATGGATCCAGTTCACCTTTCGAAACGCAGCTGATTTCTTGGGTCGGAGTGAACCGCCCGTGAACATACCCAAGGACTGCGGTATCCGGCAAATGCCTCGCCGTTGCCGCACAATGGCTGAAGGCCCTCTTGAGCATGCATGCGGTGGCGCTGTCTTGCGGCGTGATAAAAAGCTCCCTCTGCTTTTTGACCTAAGTCTTCGCCACAGGCACCCAGCGATCGTAAACCGGCATTCCAAGCCGATAGGTAGTCGTGGCAGTGATTGTTGCTCCAGCGAATGCGGTCCGAAGCACCGGATGCAGCCGATCGAGCCTTCTGGCGAACGCGTTACGAGGACGAACGCTCCGATCGCAACTGGCCGGGTTGCTGCGGCTTGCGCCGCGGCAAGTATTTGCCCCTGTCCGGAGCGTCTCGCGCGACAGGCTCATGACATCAAGGCGTATTCAAGGAACTCGATCGCCTTGTGATTCCGAGAAACTCGAATCCGAGAAATCCAGCACGTATCCGCCCCTCGAGCGAAGTCGACGAAGTCAGTCAAACAGGCGCAGGTCAATGGATCGTGACGAGCTAGTCTAATGGACTTTTCTCCCCACAGGGTCGCCTTGTGCTATTTGTTTATTGTTTCTTGGAGAGCCGCGAGTTTCTCAAGTATTTCGACGAGGGGTGGCGGGCTCTCATCGAACATCATGAGGGCCATTGCCCTGTAGTCGGCGCGGAGATCCTTGATCCGCCTTTCGTCCGGCAAGAGCCGTAGCGCGCCTGGACGGGCGGTGTCGTAACTGGCCCAGCCGGAACGAAAGAAGGTTGCCTTGTGCTTGGCGACCTGAGCGAGAAGCTCGAAATCGGTGGCGGCGGCTTTGCCCTCGTCCGTGCCGAGGAGCATCGCGAGATCGTAGTAGTGTCGCGAAAAATATTGCGGCGTCGGAGACTCGGCGGGGCGATGTGCCTCCGCATGCAATGCGGTCGCCTTCTCCCAGAAGGTGCGGCGGGCGGAGAGGACGGTGACGGTGCTCTCAGGCTCCTCAAAGAAGTGGGGATAGTCCTCCGCCGCATATGGGCGAATGATCCTCTGTTCAGTGGGCCATGGATCGCCGCGCGCGCCGAGTTCGAGCTTCACCCGTGGGGTGATGTAGGCCATGCCTTCATATTCGGAGGTAGGTAGCACGGTCGGATAGAGGAAGTTCACCGTCTGCGCGTCGCTGGCGTCGATTTCCAACGACCATTCGCCTTTGGTCGGCTCGCCGAGTTGCTCGACGATGGCGAATCGAAGAGCCGGAAGCAGCTTCTCCGCAATATGCTTCTCGACATCGCTCACCAGGGCTTCAATAAGTTTGTTCGCCTGCTTCTTGCTGATGCCTTCCTTCTCGGGATCGCGGTCGCCCGTGTAGCCGAGATCCGCTCGATCGAAAGACAGGTCGATATCTTCGGAAAAGCGACGGATTGCGCCGAACGCCTTGGAAAGGGACGTGCCACCTTTGAAGACAAGGGTGGCGGTATCCTTCTCAGGCAGGCCGAAAAGCCGCTTCAACGTCCAGCAGACCCAGAAGTCCTTTTCGATGATCGTATTGGCGACTCCTCGGCCAGCGCCTGTTTCGCCAAAGAGGGCTGCCCGATCCCCGGCTGGAAGAAGAGCTACCTTATCCATCGATCTCACCCGACGCCGCATTGGCGATCGAAACAAGCGTCGGCCGCATCCAGGCGGGAGCTTGGACCGCAGTCGATGCGAGCTTCTTCTTGTCGCTGACCGAAAGACGACGGGCCGCGATCTGCGCAACGTCGCGGGCACGTACCGCCCCCACGTGACGAAGGGCCTGTACGACTGTGCCGGCCGCGCTACCCGGAGCGATCAGATGCTTGGGCGAGGCGTGACGCAGATCGACCACGCGCTTGCCCAGTACGACACGGCGGGAGGGGCCATCGGTCAGATAGATGCTCTTTGCCGGAACCTGAGTGGAAAGACCGAGCGCGTTCGCTGCACGCGCACCCGCGATCTGCACATGGGATCCAGTCTCCCGCGCCAATGCTTGCGCGACATCGTCGGGAGTCGGCGAAAGGGGACCAAGTTGCGGATGGACCTTCGGGAAGTCGTACAGGCCTCGCGCTAGGCGCCGAAGCTTTCCAGCCTTGACCAGTCGGGAGAGCGCCTGGTCGACCGCCGCGCGTTCAGCCACATCCAGGAAGTCGCTAGGCGTGAAAACCCCACCACGCCCGCGTGCACGGGCGCGCCTCATGATCTGATCCGGTACTGAGGTCGCAGTGGTTTTCATATGTCAGAAAATAGCCCACATTTTTCTGACATTCAAGGTCGGAGTGTTGCGCGATCTGAAGCGAGGCGAGAACCTACGCTCTGGCTTGTTTGGAACGCATCGAAAATCTATCCAGAGACATACCCCGCTGCCCAAATCGACGATGAAGCCAGTTGTCGAGGAAGTATGGTTTTACATGGCGATCAAGATCGCTACCTCGCCAAGCCCGAGGAAAGAAGTTTTTCGACCCGCGCGCCAATTGCCGGAAACATGAATTTCAGAAAAGGCAGCGTCTCGGGATCTGGCAGAAAGCGCTCCTTACCATCCAGGATCGCCTGTCGCATGACCTGTGATCGTTTCGCCCATTTTCCTTTTTTTCCTGGGCTTTTATCAGATCATCGCATTCGTCTTCTCGAAGAGCAAAGCCATAGTCAGCGCGTGTTCCGAGTATGCGAGCGATCCAGCGCCTGGATGCAGGTCATCCAAACAATCGATTTACGAATTACCGGACATGCTTCATTAGAGGAGCATCAATTGACCGAAATCAAGCACACAACACCTGCTGCCGGCGACTTTCTTCGTCATTGGGGAGGAAACGGACAACGTGTCGAAATCAATCCAGCGAATGATTCCAGACGGCGCCATTTTTCACTTCGTTCCTACAGACAACTATGGCTGACAACGTGCCTCGAGTCCTCAGTTTCATCCACTTAAATCGAGAATTTCATCAGGTCTTCCATGCCGAGAGAATTTCGAACTGATATCCAGGCATTGCGAGGTCTGGCTGTACTGCTGGTTGTCGTTTATCATGCCCGTGTCGAGCCGTTTGCAGCGGGTTATCTTGGCGTTGATATTTTTTTTGTGATTTCGGGCTTCCTGATCACAGGTCTCATCAAGACGCAGCTTGAGCAATCACGCTTCAGCTTTTGGGAATTCTATTATCAACGTGCGAAACGTCTGTTGCGGGCGGCCTATGTCGTCATTGCGCTCACAACGATCGCTGCGCCCTTCTTTCTGTCAGACGTCGGCCTGCGGGAGTTTCGTACTCAGGTCCTCGGGGCGCTTACATTTACAGCCGGTATCGTTTTTTTGGTTTCAGTCGGACTATTTTGGCGGAGCCGCCGAAACGAAGCCCCTTCTGCATTTCTGGTCGCTCGCTGTCGAAGAACAGTATTATCTGCTGCTTCCTGCTTTCTTGGCTTTGACTCCCAAGAGATGGTGGCTCACGGGAGTTAGTTCGCTCCTCGTTGCCAGCGTCGTGCTATGCCTTTACGTGGCTTCTCGTGACCCATCCGCTGCATTTTATCTTCTACCGACCCGATTTTGGGAAATAGCCATTGGTTCGTTCGGGGCTTTGCTTCCCGGCAGCCCTCGCGTGCTGCCAAGCTTGCGGCGCTGCGCCTCCCGGCGCTCACGCTTCTCCTTGTTATTCCCGTTGCCCCTGTTGGCTCCCAGCACCCTGGCGTGGATGCAGCTTTGGTTGGTTTGGGAACCCTGATCCTCCTGCTTGCACCCAGCAGGAATAATGTGGCAGTTCGAGGCATGGCGAGGATTGGGGACATCTCGTACTCGCTCTATCTGATCCATTGGCCCGTGCTCGTCTATGTGAGGGCTGTTTGGCTGGCAGAGCCGCCTGCGCTTGCGATCTATGCGGCAGTTGCTTTCTCTTTTGTTGCGAGCTTAGCTCTTCACCGTTTCGTGGAGGAGCCGTTTCGGCAGGGGCTCGTCATGTCTCGCAGGAGGATGGCCTCAGGCCTGCTCGCCGTATCGGTTTATTCTCGGCTTCGCACCCTCAGTCGCAATTGCCGAAACCCAAAGTAAGGTCGACTTTGCTGAGATCCGACGCATCAATTACGGCTTGGGAAGCGCATGTGTTTTCAGTCCCGGATCGCCTCCTCAGGGTATCCCGGAGGCTTGCCAGACGACGGGACAGGCCGCGATTTGCTGGTCTGGGGCGATTCATTTGCGATGGCACTGGTTCCCGGCTTGGCTAAAACAGTCGGAGAAGCCGGACTGGCTCAGCTCACCATGAGCGCATGCCTCCCCGCCATTGGCGTTGCTGCCTTCTCGAAGAGCTCAACAACCACTCCCTATTACCCCCGTGCCTTTGGCATGGACTGTATTCGCTTCAATGACAGTGTTCTGGACATCCTGAAAAATCGCCCCGGAGGTGAGCACCGTCGTCATTTCAAGCCCATTTGCCACCGCCGTATCGAAGGACTTTATGCTGCTCAAAAGGAGTAATGATACTTTCGCGGAGGTTGAAGCTTCGGTAGATGGAGCCGCCGAGGGTATCAAGTCTCTCGTCGAAGCTGTTCGCGCCCTGGGCAAGCGAGTGGTCGTTGTTGCTCCTCCGCCAGTCGCAAGTTTCGATATCGCCGATTGCCTTGAGCGAAAGGCAAGGGGAGGTGTTATGCTCGGGCGCTACAGTGATTGTAAGATACATGTCAGCGATTATCGCCGGATGCGATCGCGCACGCTCGAGTTCTTGAATCAAGTGGCCTCGAAGGCTGACGTAGAGGTTGTCTCTTACCACGACTTTCTCTGCGACGACATCACATGCAAGACCGAGATCGACGGCAAATTCCTTTATCGAGACAGCGGTCATCTTTCCTATGAAGGTTCCGAGATCATCGCTCGAAAGACGAAACTTGCTGAGAAGCTCATCAGGGCTGCTCGGTAGAGCATGATCCACAAATGGGTTCGAATCATCCAGCTCGTGATCCGGCCCGGTGCTCGTCCTCATGGTTGCGTTGACGTCTTTGGAAGTCAGAACGAGCCCTTGAGCCCGAAGGAGATCGAGATCGCCTCGAAATTCGCCCCGCCTCATCCTTCGTCCACGGGAGGCGGGTTCCGTCCAACAGGTCCCGTATTTCCATCTTGCCGCGGTTGTGAAACACGCGCTCGAACGAACCGGACAGATAAAGCGAAGCACCTGGCGTCAATGCGTAATTGACCGCAACCGTGGCGCCAATCGCCGGCGCCGGATCCATATCGTCAGATAACGCCGGGCCGCCGAGGTGGTCCGTCGATGTCCCTGATACCCAAGCTCAAGCCGCCCTGAATGCCGCCGCGGATCCTGAGATCGCCGATGGCCTGATGGCCGCTCAGGCCGATGAAGCTAACCGGAACCTTTTGCCGATAGCTGTTTCTAATTCCCGGTCTGCCCATACAACGGGCTGATCGCGGAAGCCATCCTCGCTCGAATGGGTGCCCGATCCGCCATAGGCTGTCCACTGAATGTCAGTGTAGCGCAAACCGGCGCCGATCGTGATACTGCTGGTCTCATTGCTGTAGATGATCCGATCCAATTCGATTGCTCCGGCGACATAATGATCGGTGTTGGGGTGGGTTGAGCGATCGCTCCAGTCATCGTGCCCAGGACTCAGCCAGTCGGTGTCGACCATATGACCAGGTGCCGCCGGTGCCGAAGTTGACGCTGCCCTTCACGCTCCCGGTCGTCGTCGATCTGCGCGTCTGCACCGGCGGTGAAAAGGGTGATCCCCTTGCTCTCCCAGTTCAGCTGACTGCACTTGTGGCCCTTTGCGCTCCCCAACCCGAGTTTGTGCACGACTGTGAGCCGTTGTAGACAAATTCCTGGGCCTTGATGTTAGTAAGGCCGATTCCGCCGAAAGCGATGAAAGTGCCATTGTCGGAGGAAAACAGAACGTCGTGTGCGGCAGCGAGTGACGGAGTGGCCACCAAAAAATAGGAATTGACTGCGGATCCGGCGATGACGCGCCTTGATCAGCTGACCACGTGTTTCGTCCACCGCCTCCGTGTCGAGCCTGAGCTTCCACGCCTCTAACGCTCTTGTGGGGCATTAGACTTGCGCTCAGCGCACGCCACCGCCGTTGATGGAACCGCTTCGCGCTGCCGCCGAGCGGCAGCCCGCGTCAAGCCGTCCGGCGACTGCACGTACGTTTGGCGCATGTCGTTGTCCTTTGCTGAAGAGCGATCGAATTGTCAGCACGAGGCAGACACCGCCGCGCGGATATCTTTGCCGAAACAGCGACCGCACGAGCGCATTGCCTGCGAGCGCGCTGGAAAGCTGCGCCTGATCGCGCTCGCCTCCTCGGCGATTTTACCTGAAAGCAGTACCCAGGGACACGTCTGGGAGGTGTCCTGACACCGGTTCTGAGGGGCTCGGCGTGTAGGTCGACGTGTCCCTGGGCATGTACCTAATGCAACATCCCGTACGAACCGCAAAAATCGATTTCTTGGATGGCGCCGATCCACCCTACGGATGAATGAAGACATGTGTGGGCCGAGGCGAGAGATTCGGTAATGTCTGCGTCACAGTAGTCGTAGCCAACTGTCCGACGAGCCGTCGTCCTTCACCTCGAGCAGGATACTGGCCGACCAGCTCCCCTGGTTGTCCGGGTTTATAAGTGACCCTATGTATGCATACCCCACCGCTCCCTACGACGGCTAACATGTTCTCCAGCGAACAAGTGGCATGAAGTCCTGCGAACGGCTCGACGGCACTCGGATTCTTCAAGGGCAAAAGGGCCGCCTCCCACTGTCTGGCTCTCCTCCGGTACGGACGGGACGAATTACAGCCTCGTCAACCGTGTCGTGACGGCGGGCGGCAGGACGTACGACCAGACAGTGCGGCTCAAGGTGAGGGCGAAGTAGTTAACCGGCCTTCTTCAACCCGGCAGCCTTCCTAAGGTCGTCGTTCATCCGGCTTTGCCAGCCTTTGCCGCAGTTCTTTTTGTAATAGTCAATGATATCCGGATCGAGGCGAATGGATATCTGCTGCCTTGGGTTCTCAACTGCCGGTCGGCCTCTGGCACGCTTGATGCTCTCGGCCAGGTCCGGGAAAGCCTCAGCAAAAGGCTTTGCCTGCCTAAGCTGCTCGTCGGTGGCCTCTGGGGCGTCTGGGTCGCTGGCTATCTTGCGCTGAATATCTGCCTCCTCCTTGTCGGAGATCCGGCGGATGCGGCGGGATAGATTGGTCATAGTAAGCTCCTTTCCTTCCGGTTGGCGTCACGCATGGAGATAATCGAAACGCCTTCCGAACCAAGGCGGGCGAAGACTACGGCAATCACACCATTGCGCAGAACGCCGATCGCCGTGAAGCGACCTTCCTTGGCCGGGACCACCACAGACGAAGCGAAAAATTCCATGTCCAGATCGGCGAAATCATAGCCGTGCTTGGCGATGTTGGTTTTGCGCTTGGTTTAGTCGTGGGTGATCTTCATGCATTTGTTGTATCACATTTAATGCCGCTGGCAAGAATAAAAGTGATACGATAAATAATTTTTGTGATGCAGAATGATTTCGCCCATGTTGTCGGACGCTGAGCGTATACCGGCGGCCCGTACACATTGGGCTGCGGGGCGGCTACAGTGGCGCTGATGGCGATGGCTCCACCTTCATACGGGTGCGGGAGACGACAAAGCGCACGCACTGCCGGTTAGACGCGTTGTTAGAACTTCGACAACTGTCGGAGATAGCACAAGGCGCTATGCATGCCATCCAATTGATCTGCAACAATGCTCCCATTCGGCACGATGGTTGCTTGCCTCTCGGCTAACGCGGTGGTCACCGCGTTAGCCGATGTAAACCCCTCGCTAGCTGTACCGGTGTGAGGGACTCAGGAAAGGCGAGAACCACGAATCTCGGTCGAAGGAGGGAAAATGATATCCAGCAATATCGTCCGCGCCATCATCACCGCCGCAGCATTGGTTGCTGCCTGCACCGCCGAAGCGGCGGATCTGACGACGGCACAATTTACGGCTCCCGCCGCTGCTGCAGCGGCAGACACGACCCTTGGCAGATACGCTTGCGGGGGCTTAACGTGATCACCAACGACTCCGGCCGCGTCGACGGATTGCAGGGTTCGGACCTTTCCTTTTCGAATACGGTCATACCAGAATTCGACATCTCGTATTTCTTCAACGAGAATATCGCCGCCGAGCTCATCCTCGGCACAACCTACGCCAATGTTTACGGCAGTGGCTCAATTTCAACGCTCGGAGAGATCGGCAAGACTTGGCTGCTGCCGCCAACCCTGACCCTTCAATACCATTTCACCGATTTCGGCACTTTTCGGCCCTATGTCGGCGCCGGCGTCAATTATACGCTGTTCTACAACCAGTCAGGCAAAAGTGCCCGTAGCCTTGATGTCAAGAACACCTTCGGCGTCGCCCTACAGGCTGGCTTCGACTATATGGTCGACGACCACTGGGGCGTGAACTTCGATGCGAAGAAAATCTTCCTGAGACCAGATTTCGAGGCCAATGTCGGTGGCGCCGGTGTCAGCGGCAAGGCCAAGCTCGATCCATGGCTGATCGGCGCGGGCGTTACCTATCGTTTCTAGTCCGATATCTGTCGGCGGGGCATGGGGTCGTAACGACCTGATCCAGATGCGTCTCGCGGCCAGGCTTATGGCCGCGAGAAAGTGGCGGGTTCCTTGTCATATCTCGTCGCGATGCTGCGGAACTGCTTGAATTTGTTGAAGAACCGTTCGATCACATTTTGCTGAGGGGGACCTGAACTTGCGGTTCGTTTTGACGTAATGTCAGGCCAAGCCGTCCTCGCGCACGTCCTGCAGCATCGGTTCTGCCATCGGATGGTCCTGGACTCACCCTGCGGTCGATCAAAGGTTACTCGGTCTGCCGTCTGCGTCGATGACCGCGCGGCTCTTTTTTGGTCAAACCGCCTGTCTTGGTAGGTGCGCAATGAGAAACAATGAACGCTGCCTTGCGCGCCTTGCGCCATTGGCCGCCACCATGATGCAAAATGGCGCGGTCGAGCAGATCGGTGCGATCTGCCACCGGTTCGGTGAGAACGGAAGCGTTCAGATTCTTCTGATTACAACGCGAAGCTCTCGCCGATGGACGATACCAAAAGGGTGGCCTATCAAGGATCTGAAACCTCACCGTGTTGCCGAGCGGGAGGCGTGGGAAGAGGCCGGCATAACAGGAAAAGCGAAGAAACGCCCTTGGGGCTATTACACCTATCTCAAGACACTCGCGAATGGCAGGAAAGTTGCTCCGGTTGTCGCGGCGCACTTGCTCAAGGTGGACGGGGTCCACAGCAAGTTTCCAGAGCAGGGAGAAAGACAACTCGCGTGGCTTTCGCCGACTGACGCCGCCGCTCGTGTTCAAGAGCCCGAGTTGAAGGGATTGCTCACGAGTGTGTTGAAGAAGATTCCCGCTGAAAGCGACAGCCGGTGAAACATAAACGGCTCCCGCATAGCACGCAGGGATGAGGAGTCATCCTGGGTAATTGGCCCTTCGTCACGGTCAGGAGAATCCATGCCGGACGAACCTCGCTCGCAAGAGCCGCTACACGGTATCAAGATCGCGGACGCCACTCACTGTCGATCATGAACAGCGTTCCGAGAAGGCGACACGCGCGGCCGGGTGGCGCAGGGCGCGTCGGTAACGTTATATCGCGACTTCGCTGCCACGACCTCGTCCTTTAGATGTCGTGAGCCTGGTTTTCTCCAGCGACTGACCTTAGGCGGGCCTTGCTGTGTCAGGACAAGAGCGGGTGTGTGAGGGGTTCGTAAGTGCGCCGGTACAGCGAGTCGCCGAACAGCCGCAGGACAGCGTTTCGTATCGTACTCGAACCCGTTCTGAGCTTGTCGCGTGCGCGTGACTTCTTCTGTACCCATGCGACCCGGCCAATGCGGGCCTCGTGGAACCGTTGGAGGATGCCTTCGATCGACCCGCCCTTGGTGACAAGCTCTGCAAGAACGACCGCGTCCTCGATTGCCATGCCGGCGCCCTGGGCCATGCTCGGCGATGAGGCGTGCGCTGCGTCACCGATCAGGACACAACGATCCGCTACCCACCGTCTTGCGGGAACTTCCTGCAAAACGGCTCGATGGACCGCGGTGTCCGGATCTAGAGCCGTCACAATCGGGCCTAGCGGCCCAGCGAAGTCGCCGAACAGCCGCTTCAAAACATCGACGGAGCCGTCGTCGAATTCGCTCGAGCGACAGTCGGCGTATATGTACGTTTCCCTTTCACTGATCGGAATGCCGAGCAGGGTGCGGCCTTTCCCGATCATCGCCGTCCAGCCATCGATCTCGCCGTTGTTGCGGACGACCAGACGCCAGCAGGAGATGTCGATCTGGCGAGCGGCATTCGGACCGAACACGGCGCTTCGTAGCGGCGAATTGACGCCTGCCGCGCCGATCACGAGGTCGTATTCTCTTTCTCGAGCGTCGGAGAAGCGCACTATGCGCTTATCACCCCCGGACACCGTCGAAACCGCTTCCAAGCCATAGTTCACGGTGCCAGGATTCAGCGAATTCTCGAGGATGCCTGCCAGAGATTGGCGCGATAGGGCGAGACAGGGCCCGCAATCTTTCCAGACGTTTGCGGTTCTGACGTCGTTCAGAACTGAACCCGAAGGCGAAAGGATTCGTTGAGAAGCTATTGGATAGGCGACGGACCTGACTTCGTCGAGCAGCCCCAGGTCGCCGAGCGCTCTTGCGGCGTTTCCCAGAAGGAAGATTCCCGCGCCCTCGGTCGGCGGCCGTTCTCGCCGTTCGACGACCTCGCACTCGACGCCTTTCATTTCCAATGCTCGTGCCGCCGAAAGTCCAGCTATTCCTGCCCCCGCAATCAATACTCTCATCGATCATTCCTGCGTAAGCGACCTGCGGTCGACATTATTTTTCAACTTGCGGGTTCGATATGACACACTCGACGATGGATCGCCACCCGGACTTTTAGACGGCTGAGCAGTAGCCGTGTTGCCTCGTTCCGCCGCTCTCCACCTCTCGAAGGCAGAAGTGGAGAATCCAGTCCGAGCGCCACAATGACGAGTGGACGGCAAGGCATTACCCGCATTCGCCCAAATGCGCCCTGAAGATCTCGACGGGCGTGCGACAGCCCAGGCAAGTGCGCGACAGCGCGTTCAGATGGATGGGTGAGGGCGACGCGCTGCTACTGACTGACCGTGACAGCTTAGTATCGCCGCGTATGACGTCTGGGCATGACGTCTGATTTCAGAACGGTTCCAGTTACCCGTGGGGGTCAGTGAATTGGGACGCCTCGCCTTTGCCCGCAGGAATTCCTTTTGCCCAACTGATAAGAACGTGATGGCTTCCACTTCATGAGCAGCAACAACTCTGCCAGACCTCCCATAATGCCAAGACCGGATGTCTCACAAGCGTGTTCCGTTCGTCGAGAAGATCAATGCTGTTGAAGGTCTGAAGGTGACGCCGCGGATGCGGACCGTGCTGCATGAAGGACCGGTCCCGCGAGAAACGCCGCCCTGCTTTCTTCCGCTCTTAGGACGTAGCCCGGCTCAGTGCGAAGAAGAGGCTGGTTGATCGCGATCTGGTAAACCCCACCGCCGCCAGAACCCGTCGCCATCCTTAGGAGCTTGATTTGAGCACTTCGCGTAGAATGGCCAGGATTCCTGGTGCCGCTTTGGTAGATTTCGATAAGCTTGGCCGCGAGCTCCTCAGCGGCGGGGGAATCCGCATTTTTCGTGTTTTGAGCTCTTCGTCGAACAAGCCTTGCAGCAATTCTACGTCGCTCGGAGTGAGGACGTGAAGGTCGCCCAAAGTGAAACGAAACGTGGGTGAATCTCCTTTCGTCAGGCGATAATGCGGAACGCTCGCAGGCGGCCCGGCTGGCTGCCGTCGTTGTTTTACACCTAATGACGGCATATGCGAGGTCGCTGAAAGCCGTAGGTTAATATCCGGGCTCAACGCCCCTGCCGCCCGGTTCAAGCGCAAAATGATCACCCTTGTATCGCGGGGCCGCAATGAAAACTGCAGTCAGTATTAGTCCATTTGCAATAATGAAGCGGCCGCGGAGTTCCCCCGGACAAACGTTCGCCGGCACGAGTGTGTGCGGAAGCTGAGCAACGAATGAGCCATCGTCCGGAACGATGGTGACCACGGCATCCTCGAAGCCCAACCACTCGCGTGTAAGCGGGAACCACGCCTTGAAGATGCTCTCCTTGGCGCTAAAGAGCAGCCGTCCCCAATTGAGGCGTCCGGATGCGTTGGCGATCCAATATCGCTCCTCGTCACCCGAAATGAGCGACAACACGCCTGAGGGCAGCTCCTCGTCGACTTCCGCATCGATTCCAAGCGCAACGTAGTCTTCCTGCAAGGCCACAGCCGCGGCATAGAAACCAGCGCAGTGTGTTATGCTGCCAACGATGCCAGCCGGCCAAAGCGGTTCTCGGTGAGGCCCACTCGGGATCGCGCACGGAGGAAAGCCAAGCTTGGACAATGCCGCTCTGGCGCAGGCCCGCCCGATCGAGAATTCACGCCTTCTGCTTTTGACTGCGGTAGCGATTGCACTCTCTTCTTCAGGCATCACTTGGAACCCGCTGCCTTCACTTGCTCGACAAGTTTGCACGGCAACATACGATGGTAGCAGCGTTTCTATCACCTGAGACTTCCTCGCGCTCTGGCACAAAGTACTGTTGGGAACCTCATGCAAAATCGCGCTTGGGGCCGACGACGCATCCCTGCCGATGCCGTTGAACCGGCTTCAGCATTAGCAGCTAAGGTAGGCATGACTTCTCCATTGGATCCGGCTGGTCAGCTACATCCCAGGCAGGTCCGAAATGATCGCCACGTTCGCATCAGCTCTCAGCCTTCGCCGCTTGATGGCCGGGAAGGGAGCCTATCTTTGAGATCGCCGAACTGCCTGATTATTACAAATACAGCCAGCAGCCCTGCCACCAGCTCAGCAGCTGCCTGGCTGATCAATACTCCGTTGAAGCCCCAGATATCCGGCAACGCTAGTATGGCTGGTACGAAGAGATATCCTTGCCTCGCGAAGGAAACGACCGCACTCAGACGTGCTCTCCCGAACGACTGAAGCATGGTTATTACAACGTACTGAACACCAAAGAGCCCGAAAAAGAGATGGAACATGATGCAGGTCGAGACAGCGATTTCAGCGACGTCCTCGCTATCGCTCAAAAGTCGGACGATTGGCCGGGCAAAAATCACGACCACAGCAGAAAAGGTAGCTGAAAATGCAACGGCCACGGATAGCATGAACTTCGCGGCCTTCCGCGCCCGAGCGAAATCCCGTGCTCCCCAACTGAAACCGAGAACCGCTTGGGAGCCTATACACAGGCCCATGATCGGCAGTGTCCCGATTGTTAACAACCGTGCGGCTATACCCACAGCGGCAATGGAATCGTCCCCGAATGGTGCAGCAGCCCTGTACAAGAGCACGAAAGCAACAGCGGACAACATACCGGTGACGGTTGCGGGAGCTCCAATGGCGCTGATCTGCTTTACGCGGTCGCCCTTCAAAGCGATGTACGAAGGTCGGACCCGGACAATCCCACGTTGCTTCACGAAATATAGGACGTAGAGGCTAGTGGCGGCGATCTGAGACAACAGTGTTGCGAGCGCCGCGCCTCGAACTCCAAGGTCCAGCGAAAAAATTAGGATCGGATCGAGCAGCGCATTCAGCGCAAAAGCCGTAATCATGGTCCACATACTGAATCGAGTGTTACCCTCAGCCCTTACGATGGACCCGTTGACCATGTTCGACAGTATGAGAGTGTAACCAAATAGGAGCGTGGATGCGTAGTCGAGCGCGGCTGGCATTATCGTCCGACTGGCGCCGAGCAAAGCGAGAACGTCGCGCAGACTGAGAAGCAGAACGACAGTAAGTGCGACCCCGATCGGAGCCGCTAGAGCGAGTGCCGAGCTCGCGCCTCGGCTTGCCTCTAACGAGTTGCCAGCGCCAAGATTGCGCGACACGAACGAAGCTGTGCCGACACCGATTCCCTGTCCGACTGAGGTGAGCAGGAGTACGATGGGCAAAGTTATGCTGACCGCGGCGATAGCCTGCGCACTGAGCGTCCCCACGAAGATTGCATTCACGAACTGCTGAAGTGCATTGATCGACAAACCAATAATCGAGGGAATGGCAAGCCGTATGATGAGGCGGGGAACGTTGCCATTCGACAAACTGATATGCTCTGCCGGTGAAGCCATGCGCTCGCCGTCACCCTTCACCGGTCGCTCCGACGGCCTCATCAGTTATTGCCCGGTTGACCAAATTCCCGAAAAGCATCGACAGTCTGTAGGATTTCCTCGTGCAAGATTGTGCAGAGGTTGCGGGTCGTTTCGTAGCCAACTTGTCGTGGATCGTATCTCACTTCGATTTGTAGTTCGCCCGATTGGTACCCGACGCGAAACCAGAAGAGATAGTTCATAACTGACTGATCCATATCGTCGCCGATCCACAAGGGGTGTGGATGTCTGGATAACAGGCGGCGCGGATAATGACGTTGGAGTCTCGCTCGATAGTTCACTCCGATGCGGGGCAACGGCAGGCAATCGATCCGCTCCCGCACGGCGGGATGCCGATTCAAGAACTTCAAAGCGCGGAAGCCTATGCCTTGGCGCGGCAACGAGCTGCGCTGCTGATATATAGAGCGGGCGCGGTCTGGACGAGACTCCGTTCCGGTAACGTATAACGGAATCGGCACCAGTTCACCGATATAGCCAATGATTTGAGACGGGTCGATGTCGTCGAATAGCCGTCCCCTGGTCGAAGTGAGGCTGTCAATCCAGAGTGAGTAATTTCCGAAAGCGCGGCCAAATGCCCCCGAAATAGCCGCAAGCAAGAGATCAAAATCCTCGCATTGCGCAGATGCCGCCGCAACCTTGAGAAGTTTCCCCGTTGTTTCCTCGCCGATCCTTAGATGATACGTGGCCTGATCTTTCCAAAGTGGCCTGCAGAATTCTTCATCGATATGTTCCTCAGAGCCTACATAGTGGAGCCACCTCGCAGTCTCAGCTGAAAACCCCGCCGCATCCCGGCCAGCGTCGCTCACACCTATGTCAAACAGGTCATACCGTAGTCCCTCCCAATGCTCGAGCTCGGTTACCGCTTCGCCATTCGCGTAATTATCCAATCGCTGCAGCCATTGAGACAGGGTGGTCGTCGTCCCTGGATCTTCAGTAGTGCTGCCTCCAGTGAACGAAACACAAGCTGCCTCGAGTGCGTTCAGGAACAGTCTGTATCCAAGCCCGTCTGCTACGAAGTGGTGCAGCAGAACAAGCAAATAGTAATCGCCACTCTCTGATGTCCGGAAGGCTGAGACTCTGATAAGAGGTGTCCGACCGTCAAATCGAAATGCGTGCTGACGGTTCGCGCAGCCGCGTTCAATCACTGTGAGTTGTTGCGCGGTGGCCATGCCGATAAGGTCTATTACTTCTACGATAGGCTCCGGTATCGATCCGATTACCGGAGATAAGCCGCTCTCCGATGTAGCGATTCGGAGCCTTAGTCCTTCCTCTCGGCCGATGACGTAGGCAAGCGCACGTTCAAGAACGGAGACATTCAAAGTGCCGGCGGGAATGAAGAAGAGATCGCCGATGTTGTAGTGCTCGCCGATTCCGACACAACGATTCCAATGTGAGACCGCAGGGGTCACTGGAAGCGGTCCATCGGAAGCCGCTAAGGCAGATGTCGCGGCCGAGGTTTGGTCCGTTGCCAATTCCCGGATGGTTGGTGTCCGGTGCACTTGGTTGACTGTTAGGATCAGTCCCGCTTTACGCGCCAGTGTAACGCACCGCACACTCAGAAGCGAATTTCCACCGATATCAAAGAAGCTATCATCGATTCCAATAGATTTAACGCCCAACAGCTCTTGCCAGATATTGGCGAGAAGTCGCTCCCTCTCCGTCCTTGGCTCAACGGACTTGGCCTTTTGCATTGCACGGGATGCGACGGACGGCAGACGAGCCCGATCGATCTTCCCGCTCGCTGTGAGCGGCATACGGTGCACCATCTGAACATCGGATGGGATCATGTAAGATGGCAGTGTCTGCCGCAGATGGCTCACAATGTCTCCGGAGGTCAGGCTGTCGTCAGCTAGGACCACAAGGGCAACCAGTCGCCGATCATCATCCTCGCCCTTTACGAATGCGGCGGCCTGCGTGATGGCAGGATGAGATACGAGCGCCGTCTCAATTTCCTCGAGCTCTATTCGGAACCCCCGAAGCTGGACTTGATTGTCCGCTCGACCGCTAATCTCCAGAAGACCTTTGGCTGAGACGCGGGCGATATCACCACTGCGATAAAGGACGCTGTATTGACCTTTATCGTACGGATTTGGAACGAAACAGTGTTGTGTTCGCTCTGGATCCTTCCAATATCCCGCGCTCACGCACCGCCCTGCCACACAGAGTTCACCTGCGACTCCCACGGGAACCCGCTTCAACTGTGCGTCAAGGACGTACGTTCTCACATTATCGATCGGGCGCCCGACGGGCACAGCTGAAGAGCCATCGTCGGCATCCGATGTTCCGTATACCGCTGCATTGGACGCGCACTCCGTAGTGCCATAAAAATTCCACAGCGGCACATCTGGAAAGCACTCTCGCCAACGAAAAGGAAGCGATGGCGGCATCGGCTCAGCGCTGCTTGTAATCAGGCGCAGGTTGGTCGTTTTCGGCAGTCGCTCTTGAGCGGCAATTAAACCGGACAGAATGGGCGGAGAGGCAAACAACCGCGTGACGTGATGCTGTGCCAAAGCCCTCAACAAGAGCTCGGGGTCGTGCAACTGTTCTTGCGTCAGGATTAGCGTGGGCACCCCCTTCAGGAGTCCTCCAAAATACTCCCATGCGGCAGCAACAAGTGCCGCGGGCTTCTGCACAGCCATCACGTCGAAGCGATCAAAGGGAAAACATCGCCACATCCAGTTCAGCCGATTGAGTATTGCGGATTCCGGTATGAGAACGCCCTTCGCCCTTCCCGTCGACGATGAGGTGTATATCAGGCTGGCTGCGCCCTCATCGGCCAATTCGACAGTTCGGTGCGTTAGCCGGCCGGGGGCGTACCTGGCCTCCAGGTTAGACAGATTAACGCACGGCACACCCAAATCGACCTCTTCGTCCTCGCTGGCGTGAACAAGCAGCTTCGCGCCACTGTCCCTCACGATATGGCCGACCCGTTCCTCCGGGTAATCTGGCGATATAGGCACGACAGTTGCCTGCAAATCCCGGATGGCCAAAGTTGTGGCCGCTACATCAGGCGACCTGTCGACCAGCATCGCAACGATGTCACCCGGCCCCACGCCGCACCTCCGCAGAACGGACTGGATCGCAACCATGCGTTCGCGCAGTTGGCCAAACGTGATTGCTCCGAACTCGCCGAAGTAAGCCACCCGATCGATGTTTGAAGCGCTCACCTGATCGAACGCCTCGACAAGCGAAGGCTCGTTCTCATATGACCGCTCCTCACCCTTGAGCGAGTTTAGAATGGCAACTTCCGACGGGCTGAGGCTGCTCAGGGTGACAATCGGCTCGGCCGATCTCTCGACACAGGCAGCAAGGAGATGGCGAAGATTATCGGCCATGCGGGCGATGATATCGCTCGAAAAGATGTCTTCCGCATAAGCCAGTTGCAATGCAATTGCATCGCCTTCGTCTTGCGCGTAAAGCGTGAGGTCGAATTTCACATAACCTGTGTCGTATTCGCGAAATGTCAGTTCCAAATCGCGTTTGGCAGGAGGTTCCGCGGGCTCGGAGTACATGTTGAACATGACTTGGAAGATCGGTGATCGACCGGGCTCGCGGTGAAATCGGGTATCCCTGACCATCCAGCTAAATGGATACGCCGAGTTCGCGATGGCATCGCTTATGAGGTCCTGCACGCGAGTTACGTGAGCCGCGAAGGACTTATTGACGTCGATCGTGGTTCGAATTGGCAGCATGTTGAGGAAAAATCCCACGATCTCCTCGGTGCCTGGCTGGCTGCGCACCACGTGCGGTATACCAACGATCACATCGTCTTGGCCGCTATACATCCGCAACAGCAGCTTGAAGCATGCCAATAGGATTGTGGAAGTCGTGCACCTGTGCCGGCGCGCAAAATCTCGCACTTGATCAGACAGTTCGCCGCCAAGGAGAACCGCATGCGAGTTCCCGCGGTAGGAGCCTACTTTCGGCCGCGGTCGATCATTCCCGAGCGAAAGTACGGGAGGATTGTCGCCTAGCTGACGACGCCAATAGCGTCGCTGATCACTCAGCGACTCCGGTGTAACGTGTACGCTTTCCCAGAGCGCGTAGGTCGAGAGTGAAGGGCGATCTCCCGGAGAGACTGCAGCGGCATTGGAGTATCTCGTTTGTAAATCTCTTAGCAGGACAGAGATTGACCATGCATCTATGATGATTTCGTGCGCGGTTATCAGCATGAGATGGTCGTCGGCGCCAAGACGGATCAGGCGCGCACGAAACAAATGGCCCTGACTGAGATCAAAGGGATTGTTGAGCTCCGTCCGCCGCAACTCCGCCAAAAGCTCCTCGGCCTCTTCTTGAGGCAGGTGAGTGGCGTCCACCAACTCTATATCGGAGATCTGCGGATCATCAAAAATCTGAACCGGCCCATCTTCGTCGATAAAACGCGCCGAAAGCGCGTCATGCGCCTGAACAACATCGTTCCAGGCTTTATTGAATGCGGTTGGGTCGATAGCACCTCGGATACGCACGCCGCCCTGAATGATGTAATTTTTCGCGGTCAGATCGAGCTGCCAGAGAAACCAAAGGTGTTCTTGCACTCGCGTCAGGGGCGCTCGTCTGAGCTTTCCACACGCGGGGAGTACATTCTTTGTCGTTTCGGATTGGCTTGATATAGACAATGCAAGCGACCTGATGGTCCCATTCAGAACAACCCTGAAATCCGCATTTGCTCCGAGCTGCCTCTGAATCTGAGCCAATATGAGTACCGCGCGGAGCGAGTCGCCCCCAAGATCCATAAATTGGTCATTGACGCCAATGCCTTCGATCCGAAGAACGCTGGACCAGATATCTCGTAGTGTGCTTTCAAGCTCTGTCTTTGGTTGTTCGGGCGGACCGAGCTGCGCCGGGCGAACGGTTGTCGGATCTGGCAGTAACGCGAGATCAACCTTCCCGTTTCGGGTGATCGGCATCCGGTCGACACGAATGATTCGCTCCGGAAGCATGTAGCCGGGAAGCGTTTCGGCAGCAAAGCTCCGGAGTTCACCCTCTGAAAGTTCGGCAGGAGCCGACACATAGGCCAGTATTCGTCTTGGCCCAGTTTCTCGATCGCTGCTGGTTATTTCCCGAGCCGTGAGCTTCACGCTCTCGTTGACGGGTGCCATAGCAACGGCGGCACTTACCAAAGGATGAGCGCAGAGGCGAGACTCGATTTCTCCAAGTTCGATCCGGTGCCCCCGGATCTTGATCTGACGATCTCGCCTACCAAGACACTCCAGCAGGCCATCTGCCCTGATGCGTCCGAGATCGCCGGTCTTGTAGAGCTGCCGATAGGATGGATCGTCCGAGAACGGGTTCGACAAAAAGACGTCTTTGGTACGCACGCCATCGTTGATGTATCCATCAGCGACACCGACGCCGCTAACACAGATCTCTCCAACTTCTCCCGTCTTGCACAGACGCGAACCATCGGCGACATAAACCCTAAGATTGGCAATAGGCTTACCGATGGGCAAATAGGTGTCAGTTGTACTGGGCGGGAGAGGTATCAAATGGTGTGTAACCCCATCCGCACATTCGGTCGGTCCGTAGTGATTGAGAATTGGGACGCGAGGAAAGAGTGTCAGCCACCCGTGCGCCAAGGCAGGCGTCAGCGGCTCGCCGACCGTGGAGACCATGCGCAAGGCACGAAGAAACCGTTTCTTGACTGAGAGTGTCCGGAGATACTCAACGAAGACGGCTAGCACCGATGGAACGAACTGGGCAATTGTGACGCGATTTGCCTGCAGTGCCTCAAGAAGGGCCGCCGGAGATCTCACTGTCGAATCATCTATGATCGCGACGCAACTGCCGACACATAACCCTGCCAAAAGCTGCCACAGCGAGATGTCAAAACTATGGGAGGCAGTTTGTGCGACACAGTCCTTCTCACTTAGCTCGAGCGCATCCATCTTGGCCCTCAAGTGGTTGTTCAGGCCTGCGCGCTTGACCATCACCCCCTTGGGTCTCCCTGTCGAACCGGACGTAAACAGAATGTAAGCGAGATGGCCCTCAGCCGAAGCCGGCATTCCAGGGGAGGCACGGGCGCCGCGTAGCGCCGTCTGCACCGTCAAGAATTGCCGGCCGTTGCTGCTTTCCTGAAAGAGGCCAAGCTCCTCCAGTGTTTCCGGCCCGATGATCAGAGTGCATCCACTTTGCTCGATCATGAATGAAATGCGGGAGGCCGGCAAAGATGGATCGAGCGGCAGATATGTTGAGCCGCTTTTCAGAATTGCAATTACTGTTGCTGCCCAATTGGGATTTCGCTCACCGAAATACCCCACGATTGTGCCCTCTGCGCTGCGCTCTCGCAGTGTGCTCGCAATTTTGTCCGACAGCAGCTGCAGCTCACCATATGTGAGTTCTTCCGCGCCATGTTTAATCGCTATCCTGTCCGGGAACGACGCCGCAATTTCATCGATAGCCGTAACTACATCGATGAGCTGACTTCCGACAAATTCGGACTTCGCAGTCCGGCCTTCGTTGAGCATGAGTTTTCCTCGTAGGCGAGACAATCACCAGGTCAGGGTGCGTTATGATGTCGGTGTGGGTATCCGGCTGGCGCCTGTCCTGAGCCGGCGCGAGGCAGCAAACAACATAGGTTGAGAAGTGTCGATCCAGGACCGCCGCGACACCGAAGTGTACTCCGAACCGGAGTGGGGCCCGCATTCTGGAAAGGCGAGTATTCGACTGAGCCGGTGTCGGGACCAAGCCGCCGATTTCGTTGGTCGTCCCGCTGTTGCATGTGACGGCGGCGGCGGCCGCGCTTATGACGCCAGACGAGCTGAAGTCCGGATTGGTCGCGGAATCGACCTGACAGTTCGCGGTGGTCGTCGTCCGACGTTGAGGTTAGTGGTGGTGGCAGTCTGTCCGAATGTGGAGCCGGGGAAGAGCGCCGGCAAGCGCCGCAAGCGCGTCCAAAACCTAAGTAGCGTGTTTGCACTGCGTCCGTCCGAGATGCTTCAGAAATGGAATGTTTATTGATGTTGCCATCCACGACATGAAATCGGTTGGCAGCTCCTGCCGCCTTGCGACAAGGGAGCTTCAAAAGTCGTGCCAACTACGCAGGGGAGGGAACAGGAATAATTCTCTGTATATTATCAAAGGCCTATGAAAGGCGTAGGAATCGAACAGCATCGTGTCGCGGACTCGACAAACCGACAAGTAGGTGTCGGGTAATCTCTGGTCGAGGTGCCGCCGCCAGACGCTTGCCGAAGCAATCGACAACACTTTGACTAGAGGCCGAACCCCCCGGGCGCACCTTGGGCGACACTCGGTAACCAAAGGCCATTGGCGCCACGCCAGCCGACAATCGGAATGTCGCACTTGCGATCGAACTTGCCAATCGGCGCCTGGCGTACACAATTCACCGCAGTCCGGAACTTGTGGCCGGGAATCTGGATGGTGCTATCCCTCGAATAGGCGACATCGCACGATAGGAGGGCTAGGGCGATCAGGGCGCATAGGCCGCACTTTGGCATAGTGAGTCCCACCTCATTTCAGCAAATGCTGATTTTACATCGGACGGAGGAGTTTGGCCCTTAGCCTTTCCGACCTAGCTCGGGCGGACGAGTCCGCGAGGCGCACTGCCGTAAAGGCGACGCACGCGTTTGAACAGTATTTGACAGTCAGGAACCGTCTCTGGTGCATAAACAAAAGGGCGCAATCTGGAAAACCAGACCGCGCCAAAGCGCACTTACCGTGCGTTGCCCTGGGAGGCAGCTTATTCGGCGGGCTGGACGGCCGCTGGGATGGTTTTGACCGGCACTTCACCCGCAAGTGCCGCAGAAAGTTGCGCCTGGTCGAGCTCGCCTTCCCACCTCGCGACGACCATCGTCGCAGTTGCATTACCGATAATATTGGTGAGCGCGCGGCATTCGGACATGAAGCGGTCGATGCCGAGGATCAGCGCCATGCCGGCGACCGGTACCGACGGGACGACCGAGAGCGTTGCAGCGAGCGTGATGAAGCCCGCGCCGGTGATGCCGGCAGCCCCCTTCGAGCTCAGCATGGCGACAAGCAGCAGCAGGACCTGGTCACCGAGCGACAGCGGGATATCGGTCGCCTGCGCGATGAAGAGCGCGGCAAGCGTCATGTAGATGTTCGTGCCGTCGAGGTTGAAGGAATAGCCGGTCGGGATGACGAGACCGACGACCGAGCGTTTGCAGCCCGCCTTCTCCATCTTGTTCATCAGGCCCGGCAGTGCCGCCTCCGAGGAGGACGTGCCGAGCACGAGCAGCAGTTCTTCCTTGATGTAGCGGATGAGCGCGACGATCGAGAAGCCGTTGTAGCGTGCGACGGCGCCAAGCACGATGAAGACGAAAAGGAAGGAGGTGAGATAGAATGTGCCGATCAGCATCGCGAGATTGGCGATCGACGCCACGCCGTACTTGCCGATGGTGAAGGCCATCGCACCGAAGGCGCCGATTGGGGCGGCCTTCATCAGGATCGCCACCAGGCGGAAAATCGGCAGCGTCAGCGCATGCAGGAAATCGACCACCGGCTGGCCTTTCTCGCCGACCATGGCAAGCGCGATGCCGAACAGGACCGAGATGAACAGCACTTGCAGGATGTCGCCCTCGGCGAAAGCGCTGACCAGCGTCGTCGGAATGATGTTCATGAGAAAGCCGGTGATCGACTGTTCATGCGCCTTCTCGGTGTAGGTGGTGACCGCCTTCATGTCGAGCGAGGCCGGATCGATATGCATACCGGAGCCAGGCTGGACCACATTCGCGACCACGAGACCGACGATGAGCGCGAGCGTGGAGAAGGTCAGGAAGTAGATCATCGCCTTGCCGGCAACGCGCCCGACCTTGGCGAGATCGGTCATGCCGGCAATACCGGTCGCGACCGTCAGGAAGATGACCGGCGCGATGATCATCTTGACGAGCCTGATGAAGGCGTCGCCCAGCGGTTTGAGCTCGGTGCCGACATCCGGATAGAAATGCCCCAGCAGGATGCCCGCAGCGATCGCCGCGAGAACCTGGACATAGAGATGGCGGTAAAGGGGTGTCTTGCCGCGGACCTCCGCGGAATGTTGTGCGATCATGATATCCTCCACGCGGGCCTAGTCCGGCAACAGGCCGGGCCTCCCAGGCCACTTTTCCGAAGACCGACAGCACCCGCTGCCTTGTAGACCTATCGAGCAAATGGCATGCCAACCGACCGCGGCTCGTTTAGCACCCTGAAATATTGAGGCATTTATCTTCGAGCGCTGGGAGCGCAAAACAATCGTGTGCGGAAATCCGCAAGATCGACCGGGCATGGGCGAAAACATACACAATGCTGCCATATTCAGACCGGCCACGGACGACCTTCGCGCATCGGCGCTCGCGTGCGGCAAGGACGGTCCGTGCCCATGCTTTCGGGACGCGGGCCGGCGGCTATCCCGGGCGGAGGGAACCTTGCCGACGTAACCGAGGAATTGCAAATAAGATTAAACAGGACATGACGACTCAGAACACTCAGCCATGCTTCACGTCGTCATCCTTACTTCCAGCGATGACGTTGCCCGGCTTGCGACCCCGCGGCGTATAGCCGTTCTTCTCGCTATTGGTCCTGACCTTCGGTGACGCCTGCTGCTGCCGCTCATTGATGTGGGCCAACACATCGGAAGGCCGCTTGTTGTCAGTGATTGCTGCATGGGTCGCGCTGATCTCTATCGAACACGCGGTAGGCAGGCTTGGAGAGGAAGAGCGAGCGCCTTGAGCGCGTTCACCACTTGCGCGGTCAGTTACGCGAGATCCTGCCCAAGTGCAGGAGAGCCCGTGTGTCCTCGACCAAGCGGAGTCCGCTATAGGTTCGCCAAGCACAGTTGCGGAAACCTCAACTGAGGAACACTTGCCGGACTACTACACTCGGCGCACGGGGAGAAGTGCGCCGTTTCTCTGTACTACGAGAACGCTTGTTCCTCATTCATTTGAGCTAAGCATGGATGTTTTTGACCGTGTTCCGTGCGCGAAGCGTTCCGCAACTGTTCCCGGTTATTTCAGATTTTGCTGGATTTTCGCCTAGCCCAACCTGGGTATCCACGCCTGCCGAGACAGCCCTAGGAGTTGGCCGGCATCATTGGCGGTACAGGGGGTGGCGCCTCATCCGCTGGTTTGATCGCCAGAATACTCATCAAGATGACAATGAGAATGCCTATGAGCGCTAGAAAGCCGATTCCAGATTTATCCATGCCCCATCATGGAGAGGCGAATGAGAGCAAAACGCGGCGGTCAGCGGCGCAGACCTTCACCAATCCCCGTCTTGGTTAATTTTGCCTGAACCCGACTCGTTGTTCCGCCTCCTAATGATGTCGCGTAAGGCAGCCGTCCGGAAAACCGGACCTGCCGTGGGTCTCGTGGTCGAAGCGACGGGCGTATTGCCGGAAGGTCGTTTGGTTGTGCCGGGCCGTGGACTAATACGTAGGCCGAGGCCTTCGTGCAATCGCTCACGCTTCTGATAGCCATTGCTGGCTGCAATCGCGAGTGCCGAACATATGGTCCGCCTGGTCAGTGCGGTGAGTTCCTCATCATCGACGAAAGCTTCGAGGAAGTCGTTCCATTCGTCAGCGGTGCGGCGAGCATGGGCAAGGATTTGCTCCAGCTCTTCAATTCCGTCGCGGGTAAGCGCGGTTATTGCCTCGTCCGGCCCGGCTACGACTCAGTCCTCCTGGCTTGCGCTATCCTCAAGCTTCTTCAAGAGCACAAACCCAATCCTTTTGGGCTCTGCTTCCTCCGCCTTTACAGCGAACAAAATGACGCTGACTTGACTTATGCATGCTGCAGCAATTGGGTAGGCCAACCCTTGCCATCACGACCATGAAATGCAAGCGGCAGGGCCTGGATTAAGTGAATGTGTGCCTAGGCAGAACGCTTTAAGGGGTCAATCCGACTCCATCGTTTGCTGCGTCTGATTCACTCTCAGGACCCTCCGCGAGGCAGAGGGTGCTGGCTTACTATCCTGGGATCGCTCCGAAAGTTCTGGGAGTACCTGCTGGTGCACATGGTGTCAGGTTGGCCCCTGCGACGTGTTCACAGGGGCCGGCGTTCAATTTTTTACTTATTAGGCATACCTGATGAGCCTCCAGGTAACAGCCTCCCCCCTGTAGGGAGGCATACGGTTGCCCTTCGCGAAAGGACCGGTGGTGGTCGGCGAGCCGACGACCTCCCAGTCTCCACTCTCGGGGCAAGTTTCGCCTGTCCGGGCCGTCGTTCCAATGGGCTTCTTCATTACATTCACTCCCGCGACTGGTTGATCAAATTGCCTTTAGGAGTAAAATCCAATGCTCTGTGGGCCTGGTAAAACTCCGCGAGGCCGATTAGTCTGACGGTGTCGCGAGCCAACCAGACCAACCGAGAGGCGAGGCCGCTGGCGCGGTCTCGCCTTTTTCTTTGCGAGACAAAGTCCCGCTGTCAGAGCGGCTGCCCTGTTCTCAGACTTGATCGATTGGGCCCGTGCAAACCGAGAACTCCCCTTTTTCGTCGATCCGTTGATACTTCTCTCCGCATTTCAAGCCGAGGAGAACTTACACCTACCCACGCATCCTGATGATAACGTCACTGGGCAGCCATCCCCAG
The DNA here is from genome assembly GCF_013488225.1 of Sinorhizobium mexicanum. Taxonomy (NCBI): domain Bacteria; kingdom Pseudomonadati; phylum Pseudomonadota; class Alphaproteobacteria; order Hyphomicrobiales; family Rhizobiaceae; genus Sinorhizobium; species Sinorhizobium mexicanum. Next base: position 170,501 of record NZ_CP041240.1, read on the forward strand.
CTTCGAGCCGGCCAATCTGAAGGGATCAACTTCTCACCTGTCTCGGGAGGCCAATGCCCAACCGCCGCGATGTAGTCTGCGTTCTCTTGAGATATGCGTGCTCGATCAAGATAACCTGAAGCCCCGCCCGACGAGTTGTTCCTTCGAACGGGAATCTGACGATCCGCTGCATGGCCGCCGTCGGTGAGCAACGCTCTGAGCGGAAAGTCGGGGGAGATTTCCGCGATTGTGAGGTGCAGCCATAGCTGGCTCAAGTTCAATCGTGAAAGGACGTCGATCCAGGCTTTCAGGGTTTTCCAAAGCTTCACGTTCGTTGTCGTTATCGCCGCATGCTTTGCGGCCATCAAATGCTTGAGCTGCTCCGGCATGGTGATGTCGCTCACCTTGATGACGACATCATCGAGCGGTTCAAGGTAGACGGAAGAAGGAGGTGAAAGTGGTGCGAGCAGAGGCATAGATACCATCTAGTATGATAATGCGAAGAATTCAATTAGGCGATTGCTTTAATATTTGTAGAGAAGATTTATGTCAAGCATCAACCACTCACATATAAACGTTATTCCGCAATATGGCGGCGAGGGCGCGCGGTATAAACATATTTCACCCTTGCGATTTCGCGCTTCATGCCAGAATATACTCTGGCTAAGGCGAAAATCGAATAATCTCTATTATAGAACGGCGCGGGGTTGAGGTTGCTCCACTAGTCTGTTTTGCGCGTCAAATGACCCCCTCCAAGCAGTTGCTGCGAGACAAGCAGATGGATCAGGGTGAACAGCCGGCGGGCTGTCCCCCGATCGATCTCGATCTTCAATTTGAGGCGTTGTATCAGCAGTGCGGAAGCTTCGTCGTGGATGGTACGCCGTCCCATGTCAATGGCTTCCAGCCGATCGGAGGTGAGCCGCGCCTCGGTGCTTGCATAGCTCTCGCAAACAAGTCGGTAGTCCATGAGCAGCCGGCGAAATGACGTGAGCGATAGGTGATGGCACAGAACCGGTGCGCCGTTCTCGGCGGTGACCGACATCACCAGTCGCCTGTCCACCAGGGACAGGCGCAGCCGATAGGGACCGCCGCGATGCTCGATGGGCGCGAACCTGTTGTTATCCAGCAGGTCGAAAATGGCGACAGCTTGCTCGCGTTTTTGTGTTGCATCCGTGTGGCAGCCCAAAGGCGGATCGAGCGAAATAGCGCAGAGCCGAAAAAGGGATGGAGCGGTTCTCGCGCAGGTCATCGCGCACTGCCTCCCGGAGCAGTGGCGACTATATTCGCCCGACCGAGCCTGTCCGCCGAAGCACAAGACGTGGCTGCCGCCGGAACGGGTCCGGCGACAGCCACTTTGCCCTGGGAGGCTGGGCAAAAGGAAAATCTGTACGAAAACCTTGTTCCGCGAATTCGACGCGGAAACCAGAGCCGGTCCTTATCGCTGTGCAGTCGCTTCCGAACGTCAGCGCCACCGTGGGGATCGTCTTGGCGAAGCGCCACAAGCGTCGCCGGCGGCCAGGCGGTGGCACGGACACCACTGCAAACCGAAGAAAAAGCGGCTGCCGTCGGGACCTGTTCGACGGCAGCCAAGTGGCCCTGCGCGGCTGGTGCTGATGCCATTCGCAGGTCAGGAGCTTGTTCAGCTCGATGCTGACGAAGGTCGATCGTCGAGGGTTTAGCAAAAGTGCTGACGTCGCACATAGGATGCACGTATTGCCGATCTTCGATCTTCTGCTTCATCTCAAGCGCACCTCAGGGACGTGAGACACGCGTTATCGGCTGACTACGGGTGCGAACCCAGGTTGTCGCTCGCTCGATCGCCAGCACGGTCTCAGGGGCGCCCATCCCATCATGAAGGGCGGCAAGTCGCTCGCTGAGTTCGTTATCGGCTGCCGAAAGCCGATGGTTCAGACGAAGATAGTCCATCCATGTCGGCGTCCGGAACGTCTCCGTCCATCGATTTGGGGTCAGCAGGTTGCGCTGGAGCGTCCAGTTGCGTGCCCCCGCCTGGCTCTGGATGCGCCGCCGCTCGCGCATGCACTCGAGAAAGGCCTCGAGATCCTGCTCCGCTATGGCGTATTCGACTTTGACGACGATAGGTCCGCTTCTCGGCTTCAAGTCGAGTGCGAGCGACGGCGGTACGAACTCCGGGGCGTCTTTCTCCGATTCTTCCCATAACTCTATCGGCAGCACGAACACTGCGGCGGCCACCAGGAGCAAAACCGCAGCGGCACCCTCGAAAGCTATCGTCAGGACGTAGTTCTGGGCAACGGCGCCCCAGATCCAACTGCCTGCGGCCATGCCGCCATAGGAGAGGGCGTAGTAGATCGAAAGCGTCCGGCCGACGACCCATCTTGGGCTCGACAGCTGAATCGCAACGTCAATTCCGGTCCAGGTGAGGAGCCAGCCCGCACCGCCGATTGCCAGCGCAAGGGCTGCAACGGAGATCGACGCCGTGAGAGGAAGCAGAAAGCAACATACTGCACAGGCAACGGATGCAAGTGCGACGAGCCGGTCCTGAGAGACGATCTGTCTGAGGTAGCTGCTGCTGAGACCAGCCGTAAAGGCACCAATGCCGAAAGCAGCCAGGAGGGCACCGTAAACGATCGGACCGCCCTCCAAATGATCCCGGACGATCAGGGGCAGCAGCGCGAGGATGGAGATGCTCGCCACTCCAAACAGCGTCCCGCGCACGATTGCCGCCCTGATTTCCGAGGACATTGCGGTGAAGCGCAGCCCATCATGGATGGCCGTCGCGACGCGCTCGCGGGGCAGCGAGGACGAGCGCACGTGCCATTTCGAGCGCGATATAGCGGCAAGCGGGATCAGATCGCTCAGCGCCGCCAGGACGAAAGCGGCAAGTGTCCCGAAGAAGGCCAGGATAGCGCCGCCAATGGCCGGGCCTGTGCTTCGAACGATGTTATACCCAACCGACATCAGCATCACCGCCGCCGGGATGTCGCGCTTTTCCAGAATATCACCGACAGAGGCGTGCCAGGCCGGATCGTTCAGGGCAAAGCCGCATCCGGCCAGGAAACCGAGCCCCAGGATCAGCCATGGACTGACGAGGCCCAGTGCGACGGAGATTGCCAGAGTCAGAGAGGCCAAAGCAATCAGGAGGTGCCCGGCGAGCATCACGCCCCGTCGGCTGAAACTGTCGGCAATGGCTCCGGCGAGGATGGACAGGAAGAATGCGGGCAGCGTGGATGAGGCCTGCACGAGCGCGACCATGAGCTCGGAGGTCGAAATCGTGGCCATTAGCCAACTGATGGCCGTTGTCTGCACGAGCCAACCCAGGCTGGAAATCTGGGTGGCCGTCCAGATTGAACGGAATACCGGGTTCTGAAGAGGGGCTAGCGCCGTCGAAATGGCCGGACGAGAGTCTTCACGCTGCATGGTGTTTGTTTACCTTCGACGAAGCGATCATTTCAGTCGCTGGTTCAAGGGCTCGAACAGCGCCACGCCCAGAAGAGGGCCGCCCCGACAGCGTCGCCTCAGCAAACACATGCTGTCGACGAAATTCCCAACTAGGAGGCGTGCCCTGCGCTGTCTATACGGGAAGCGACGTGAGTTTCCCTTTTGCCTGGTTGTGTCTGGCAATTTTCTCGTGGGATTAGCAGCGGCGCTTGAGCTCTGTTGTAACAGGTGGGTGTCAGCGAACCGCAAGCCAACTCCGTCCGATCTGCTCGCGCATGAAGCCTGGTCGAGCACAATGCTGGCGGCTCAATCGTCGGCCCCAGGATTGGTTCCTCAAGAGTGGTGCGGGGCCGCGGCGACGAAAAGGGCGGGGGTAGGACAACAGAGGGATGGTCAAGAAGATGGCGGTATACCCGCGGTAGCCTGCGGGACCGCAACCGCCCGCAAAGGCGGGCAGAAAAAAGACACATGATTATTATGATCGGAGATCGTCGTTTTCACTATTCTCCATCTCACCCTCATCGCGTTCGAAGCGCAGTGTGGCCGAGGGGCTGCAGCCGTAGGCTCTCTTGTAGAGAACCGAGAAGCGGCTGGGATTGGAAAACTGAAGGCTCATCGCCAAGTCGGTTATACTCGTCATTCGGCCGGCCCTGATCGCGCCATGCGCTGCAGCCAGCCGGTAGCTACAGAGAATGCCAATGGGCGAGTCTCCGCGATAGCTGCGGAACATCCTCTGCAGCGCCCGCGGGCTGCAGCCTGCAGCGACCGCGAGATCGTCGATCGTTATCGGGTTGGACAAGTTCTCCCGCATGAAGGCTTCGGCCTTGAGGAGTTGCCTTGGTGCATCCGACAGAGTTCCGCGCCCGAATGCCTCGGCGAGATTGTGCGGCGTCTTGGCAAACAGCTTCGCCAGTGCCAACTGTTGGTAGGCTTTTGCCAATAGCGGTCTCTCCTCAGAAGAGGCGGAAGATAGATCCTCTTCTGCCTGTCTGAGCGTTCGATAAAGGCCCAGCCCATCTCCTTCACAAAACCTGATCGGCGGCAGCACGAATTCCTGGACATATGGCCGCCCGGTCAAGTCCTCAAAGTGTCGCCGCAAGGTGGGCTCGGGAATGTGGAACGCCAACCACGAACTGTGGGGTTCGATAGCCAGACGTTTTCCAGAACTTTCGCAGGCGCTTGCAACGTGGTTCGCGGGGATGGACAGAACCTTGCGCGTCGCGCGATCGCCGATTTCAATCGCACCAGCCAGCACGAAATAGATACTAACGCGCGCCGTATTGCGTCTGGCGACGGCGCCGATACCGACGGAATGCTTGACGGTCACTATCGAGCTTGAGTGTAGATATTGTCGCCTGAACTTGAGAGAGCAATCCTCATCCGAATGGGCCGTGATCGTCCACCGCCAAGTCGGTTCGACGGCATCAAGATTGCGCCGGATCGCATCGTTCGAACTTGCTTCGAAGCCAGTACTTCTGAGCACACTCATCGGCTATGGTCCTTGGTGATCAAACCGCGACGGGGTAGCTGATGGCGCGGTCCTGCGCCTTGGCTTTCACTGCTGGAGAGTGCGATCGGCGATCTTCGCATGAGCAGCACGTAGATCAACGTGAACAGTCGTCGGGCGGTGTCTTTGTCGACGAGCACCTTGGCCGCGAGGCGCTCTCTCAGCACTTCGGCGGCGTCGTTGTGAATGGCACGACGGCCCATGTCGATTGCTTCGAACCTGGCGGGGCTCGCGCCCGGCATTGCGTCGTAGAAACTCTCGCAGCTCAGGATGTAGTCCTTGAGCAGCCGGCGGAAGGGAGCGAGCGACAGAAAATGGCTCATGACATGCGCTCCCGCCTCGGTTGAGATATGCAATGCTAGCTGCGCCCCCGCCAAGGCGAGGCTGAGGCGATAGGGTCCGCCGTCATGACCGGCCGGAATGAAGGTGTTCTTCTCTAGCAGGTCGTAGACGGCAATGGCGCGTTCGCGCTCGAAGTGGGGATTGCGGCTGCTGAACGAGCCGCCAAGCGTCACATGGCCCAGTCGGAAAGCGGCGGCACTCATCAACGTTGCCCCGCTCGCGAGGCTTCAATGCCGATGGCGATGCCCACTCCAGCACCGGTGCAGAGCTTGCTCAGACCGTGTTGTAGCACTTCTGGGACCGCTGCCGGGTGGCGTTCTGCAAAGAGCGCGTAAATCAACGTGAACAGCCGCCGAGCGGTATTTTTGTCAACAGCAATCTTCGGTGCGAGCCGCGCTCGAAGCAGGCCGGAGGCGTCGTCATGAATTGCCCGACGGCCCGTGTCGATTGCTTCGAGCCTTTGGGTGTTCGGCTGTGTCAAGGCATTGGCATAGCTTTCGCAGATCAGGAAGTAGTCCTTGAACAGCCGACGGAACGAAGTGAGCGATAAGGAGTGCCTCACCACATGCGCGCCGTTCTCCGCAGTGATATGCAGCGCCAAGCGTGAATCTGCCAATGCAAGACTGAGACGATAGGGGCCGCCCTCATGACCGACGGGAACAAAGGTGTTGTACTCAAGCAAGTCATCGATGGCGATCGCTTGTTCGCGCTTTAGGTGCGAGTTGCGGCCGCTCAAGGAACTATCAAGCGACACGTCGTAAAGCCGGAACATGGCGGCGGTCATCGACGTCCCATCCGGTCGCAAGGATGCAATGCACATGGCGATGGCTCTTCGCCGGCCATTGCAGAGCTTCGCCAAGCCCGATTGCGGCGGTTCGGTCTCATTCGGCTGAAAGGTGTCAAGATTGAGTAGCTGGGCATGGTTTCATAAATCTTCTGAGCACGTTCTTCCGGTATGTTTCCGAACTTGAGGCTGACTTGGGCCCGAGTCGTTATGTTATAACATCGCATAATCTATCTTATGGAACTTCGATCTCAGGTTGGGCGGTCTGCCATAATGCTGAGCAGCCGCAGTGAATAAAATTGCGTGACTGCTGCCGAAACATCGGACGACAGTCACGCTACCTTGGAAGGTAAAATATGTTGTCGGCCGCCCTGCCACGCTTGTCACCGCCGATTGATGCAGATGACCTTTGGCTGGGTCATGTCTTCATAGGCGAAGCGGACGCCCTCGCGGCCCATGCTGCCGTATTTGAAGCCGCCGAAGGGCATGGCGTCGAAGCGGTAGTCGGAGGAGTCGTTGATCATGATCCCACCCGTTTCGATCCGGTTGGCTGCGTCGAGCGCGACATTGAGATCGTTGGTGAAGATGCCGGCATGTAGGCTGTAGTCGGGAGCATTGGCCATCTCGATCGCCTCATCGGGCGTGTCGAAGGGCGCCAGCATGACCACGGGTGCGAACACTTCCTCAAGCCACAGGCTGCAGGTCAGCGGCGTGCCTTCGAGAACGGTTGGATGATAGAGCGATCCCTCACGACGGTGGCCGCAAAGCAGCCTGGCGCCCGCATTGAGGGCTTCGTTGACGGCTGCTTCGGTGCGTTCCGCGACCTGTTTGGAGATCATCGGACCGACGTCGGTGTCCTCCTGCAGCGGGTCTCCCGCCTTGAGCTTCTGTGTTGCTGCTACAAAGGCATCGCGGAAGCGGTGGTAGAGCTCGGCCTGGATCAGGATGCGCTGCGCACCTATGCAGTTTTGGCCCGCAGCCCAGAAGGCGCCGGAGACGCAACCCTCGACCGCCTTGTCGAAGTCGCAGTCCTTCATGACGATCACCGGGGCATTGCCGCCGAGCTCCATCGCGAGCTTCTTCAGGCCCGCCGCGCGGCTGATTGCCTCGCCGGTGGCAAAGCCGCCGGTAAAGGAGACCATCCGCACCTCGCGTGCAGAGATCATCGCGGTCACCAGTTCTCTGTCACCATGGGAGGCGGTGATGACCTCCTGAGGCAGGCCCGCCTCACGTAGCGCTTCGACCAGCTTGATCGCCGAGAACGGTGTCAGGTTTGATGGCTTCAGCAGCACTGCGTTGCCGCCGGCAATAGCCGGGCCGAGCTTGTGCGCGACAAGGTTGAGAGGGTCGTTGTAAGGGGTAATGGCGGTGATAATGCCGAGCGGCTCGCGCGTGAACCAGCCTTGGCGTTGTTCCGATCCTATATAGGCGTCGAAGGGCACGATCTCTCCGGCATTGCGCTTTGCTTCTTCGGCTGACAGCTTCAACGTGTTGACACAGCGCAGCACTTCCTTCCGCGCCTGAACGATCGTCTTGCCGGCTTCGCGGACGATGGTCTCGGCAAAAGCGTCGCGACGGCTCTCGACAATCCGCGCGGCACCTTCCAGGACACTCGCCCGTTTGTGCCTCGGCAGATTGCGCGAAAGCTCGGCGCCGCGGCGAGCGGCTGCCAGCAGTTGATCGATCTCCGCAGGATCGGTCGCCTCGACCGATCCAAGCAGCGACCCGTCATAGGGGTTATGAACAGAGATCGGCGCCAGGCTGGTTTTCATGTGGAGTTTGGCGGCAGTCATGTGGCTAGGTTCCCTATTCTTGATTGACCTCCCCTCTGGAGGTCGAGTTTGTCCGCAAGGCAAGGGTGATCCCCCGCCCCGTTTCGGCTGCCACGCAGCCGGCATCACCGGCCGCCATGGTTTGACGATCGATCAGACCTTCTGGCTGTCGCGTACCAACTCATCCATGACGGAGCGAACGGCCGTCTCAGCGATCGAAACGATCTCGTCGACTTCCGCCGTGGTGGTCACGAGCGGGGGAGCAAAACCCAGGATATCACCATGCGGCATGGCGCGGGCGATCAGGCCGCGGTCACGAGCGGCCTTGGAAACGCGTGCACCGACCTTCAGCGACGGATCGAAACGCTTCTTGCTTTCACGGTCGCCGACGAACTCTATGGCGCCCATCAGGCCGACACCGCGCACTTCACCGACGATCGGCAGCTGTGCAAACTTTTCCTTGAGCTGGGCCTGGAAATAGGCGCCGACTTCGCGGGCGTTGCCGGGCAGGTTTTCCTTTTCGACGATGTCGAGGACCGCATTTGCGGCGGCCGCGCCGATCGGGTGGCCGGAATAGGTATAGCCGTGCGAGAACGCGCCGACCTTGTCGGCCCCCTCTTCCATGACCTTGTAAACCTTCTCACCGACGATCGAAGCCGAAAGCGGGAAGTAGGCCGATGTCAGACCCTTGGCGACCGTGATCAGATCGGGTTCGATGCCGTAGTGCTGCGAGCCGAACATCGAGCCCGTGCGGCCGAAGCCGGTGATCACTTCGTCGGCGATCAAGAGTACGTCGTGCTTTCTGAGCACCGCCTGGATTGCTTCCCAATAGCCTTCCGGCGGAGGCGTGATGCCGCCTGTGCCCAAAACCGGCTCAGCGATGAAGGCGCCGACATTGTCGGGACCCAAGCTTTCGATCAACTGATCGAGCTCGGCAGCGCGACGGACGGAGAATTCCCGCTCCGTCTCTCCGGGATTAGCACCCCAGTAGTGGTGCGGCACGCCAGCATGGACGATCTGCGGCAGCGGCAGGTCCATATGGTCGTGGTAGAAGCTCATCCCGGTCATCGAGCCGGACACCACGCTGCAACCATGATAGCCGCGTTCGCGCGAGATGATCTTCTTCTTCGTCGGCTTGCCGCGCAGGTTGTTGTAGTACCAGACGAGCTTGGCTTGGGTCTCGTTGGCGTCCGAACCGGACATGCCGTAGAACACCTTGCTCATCTTGCCGGGCGCCATCTTCACGAGGCGGTCGGAGAGGATCGCAAGCTCGTCCGTCGTGTGCGCAGCGTAGGAGTGATAATAGGCCAAGCGATAGGCTTGGCGCGAGATCGCCTCGGCGACTTCCGTGCGGCCATAGCCAACGTTGACGCAATAGAGGCCGGCAAAGCCATCGATCAACTGATTGCCATGCGCGTCCTGGATGCGAATGCCCTTGGCCGTGTCGACGATCGTCGGCTCGCCAAGCTTTCCGGTCGCAAAGTCCTTCAGCTGCGTGAACGGATGCAGCACAGAATTGCGATCTTTCTCGGCGACTTCCGCAGTACTGATTGTCATGTTTATTTGCCTTTTTTGTTAATGGCAGGCACGGCGCCAGTGCTCTCAAGAATGAGTTACGCCCCGGACCGGCAGAAACGACCTGCTGGTTTATTTTGTGACCACCTCTATGGGCCAAAATACCATGGCCTAACTGATTTCGGGTTGCGGCGTTCCCAACACCGCTAACGCCGGGCGATTGCCCTCACATTGATTAGGCGCCTTTGCTCAAGAAACCGATCTGAGCGTTGCTTGGCATAGGGTCACAATGTCATGAACTGGGAGACCGGTTGAGCGACGTACGGCCGCCGCTGCTGGAGGAAATAGTGTACATGAGAAGAGAAGTGCAGCTATTTCGGGGTTTGACGCACGTAAGCGAGCAACGCTTGTCAAGACGTCCTCTTCTATATCAGCGACGGAAGTTGACTGTGGCGGGCAACTTGATTCATTGTGAAACAGTGCGCCTCCCTCGACTCCGCCTATCACCACGCGATGGCGGCTGGCCGGGTCTGTGATTCCGAGCCAATCGTCACGGAAAGCTCTGGCGTCGAAGGTCATCACTCCAATTTTGGCGCTTGGAGGTATCTGGCGCAGCAAAACTGGCAGAAGCATGAGGCTAGAAGTCACCACTGGAACATTGACCGCAGCGGCGATTGCCGCCTGATATTGAATTGCACCTCCACAGTAGGAAGTAATCAAGACTGCGCCGCGTTCTACCAGCCTTTGGGCAGCGGCTTCATAGGATGCTTCCAAAGTTGTATCGCCTCGCATGACTAAGTCGAGCGAAGCTCCCCTGACTGTCTCCATCAGTACGGGCAAGCCAAAGGTTTCGGAATTGATCATGGACCCGGCTAAGTGGTCAGTTCCGGGGGGGAGTTCACACTCGACGTTGAGTACCCCAACACAGCGTTCCGTATTCATCATGATAACATGACCTCCTCAATTGTATTATTAAGGGTTGGGCGCCCTAGTTCGGTGCGATACCCCAGATGCGATTAGCAGGGCGCTCCCCGTGGTTGTCTGCATTTATGACCTTCCGAATTTCATGAAATGCATCCACCGTGAGAGCTAGAAGACGAGATCGTCAGAAGCAGAGCTCGGGCACAACGTGCACGTCGGCTGAGGGGCTGCAGGTGTACAACTGTCCCAGCAACCGTTTTAGTCCGGCCTATCGACTGCGGCGCTTCCCCGATATCGAGTATGTTGATACGCTCAGGTCGAATAAAAAGATCGGATCGCGGCAGCAGACGCCGTGCCTTTCGGGTTCTCCAGCCGCGATGTTGTGATCATTATTTTCTTCCCTTATGGGTGTTAATCCGCAAATCCTATCAGGCCCGACCGCGAAAATGTGCTGTTGAAATTCTGCAAGCGATGAAAATTTCTTTTTTTTTGCTGAATAGCAGGAAAAAGAGCCTCGTATGTTATCCTCGTCGTGGCGGCGGGCGACGGCCCAATGACGTGAAGGAGCTTTCAACCTGTCGCTGACGTGGCGCATCAGCTACTGCGGTGGCGACGGCAGGCGCGTCCAGTCTTCTTACGGCCTCGCCGAACTGATGGTGTTTCGCTCGGATATCTCACAGTATTTTGGGTGCATCGGGTTGAGAATCTGAGAAGTTAGGATAGGCACGGTGTGTCGCGACGCAATGCGTTTGTAGAAATCGCGCAAAGGTCCAGTTGAGCGCGCGACCGCCCACGCCGCCTCGACCAACATTCCCCACGCGTGACCTCGTCCCTGCTTCGTTATGCGACCGTGATAGGCAGGGCCCTCGCCAGATGGCGAACGCTGGGGTTGAATCGAAATAGGCAACGAGCTTTTGAGAATCGCTGAACCTACCGATGTCGCCAATTGCCGAGGCGACACTCGCAGACACGGCGACATCGATGCCAGGCAGCGTCATCAGGCGACGGATAGTGAGGTCATTGAGGGCACTGACAGAGATATCCAAAGCCTAACCAAGCCGGGTATCGACGCCAACACTAAAGCGATCCATGAGTGTCGCAGGGAAATTCCGGTCTCTCTTCTATTCTATGACGAACATTTTTCGTGGAAGCCTGCTGAAGCTCTGTGCTCCGTTATCTGTAACCCTCAGCGTTTCACTGAATACATATCCCTCCTCACGTTCCCAAATGCCAATAATGAAATGAAGAGTCGAATCGGAAGATAAGACGCTGGTATCATCCCGCTGAAGGCTATAACCTCCTTCTGCCCAGTCAATCCCGATTCCGTATCCGATCCGCGAGCTTTTCTTAATCCCAGCAGCGCTGAAGCTCTTCCAGAACTGCTCATAGATGTCGCAGCATCTAGCGCCAGTCTTAAAAGCTGGCAGAGTTATCTCAAACGCTTCTCTAACCTTAGCGTCGATAAACGAAAGCCGATCCGATGGCTTACCCAGAAATGCAGTACGAGACAGCGCAGTGCAATATCTCCTTTGGTAGGCGCCTGTCTCAAAGTTTGTTTGTAGCCCGTCGCGATAGACGCCGGACGACCAATACAAGTGGGGTGCGTTGGCAACGTCGCTAACGGCCATCACAGGGCCCACGACCGGCGGATTGCCCGGATAGGCCTCAGTCCCGGCCGATATCCAGCGGTTCACTTCCGCAGCGACATCAGATTGCCTGACGCCGCGGCCAATCGCACCGATTCCGGCGAGAAGCGCGTGGTCTACGATTGCGCCTGCCCTCCGCATGTACTCTAGTTCTGCCGCAGATTTGCGTGCCCTCACTGCATTGAGCCAACCACTGCCATCCACGATGTGAGTTGTCCCTAGGCCGTCGAGGAATGCACCGTAATTGTCGACTGTGAGCCCTCTAGCATTTCGCTCCAATGCGAGAGTACCACGCGACGCTCGAGACGCGATGATTTGACCAATCCTCTTCCAGACCGGCGCCTCTCCTACTCCTAACAACTCCTCATCATATGCAAGTATATTATCGTCTTCCAAGTAAACGGTACCTGTTGCACACAGGACATCCATCTCTCGAAGGATGAGCGTTGGCCGGCTGTCCGCCAACGTGATTAGGACCCCTTGCGGAACGTAAGCTGAAAACCCCTCATATCCGGTAAGGTAAACTATATGCGATTCATTGATCAGAAAGAGGCTTTCAACCCCCCTTTCCTCCATGCGCTGCTTTACGGCCAATAAGCGAGCTTCAAACTCGTCCACGCTAAATGCGATGTTGATAGACACCCAATCCCTCCATAATGGTCATAGCTGTTAGCCTTCTGCGGCGGACGCGCTTATCAGCGTCTGCGCCATCAACACAGCGTCGAAAACAGGCTTCTTTAAATGCGCTTTATACGCCGGCACAAACGCGCACAATGCGCAGCACTCCACTAGTACGGCTTCTACGCTGGAATTATCGCGGAGCTTGCCTAGAGCGAAAAGAGAGTCTTGGAGGAGCAAATCCCTGTCATAGACGCCGGTAGTTGTGATTTCGTGCCATGCACGGGAACCTTCTAGACCACTCATTAACAACCTATCTCGGTCGAACGCCGGCCACGCAAGCTCGAGATGTGGGTCCGATAGCTTCGAGGCGTCGAAAGTTAGAATCCCGATTCGGCCTGATGCGCTGACAAGCCGATCAATGAAAGGGAGCAGTAACAAGCTCGACGTAGCAACCAGTCCGCCAACGTTCTCTCGGATTAACTTGTCAAAGGCAATCGTGTAACCACAATTGCTGATGATGAGGCTGGCCCCCTCAGCTTTCAGCGATCTCCCAGTTTCAATGAAAGGCTGTGCGAGTTGCGGGTCAGCGCTGAGAATTGCGTCAAGGGAGGCTCCTGGAACGTTTCTATGACACGTTGGCCACGGCAATGTATTTTGATTATCAAAATCCCGCTCCATCGGAAACTCTGGGACCGGTTCATCAAGTCGCATCAGACCTACGAGCGCCCGTGGGGGGGTGTTTTCTTCAGAATCGATCATTTCCGCTAGGTCCAATTATAAAAGTGGCCTCGGATCATCAGAATCGACGTTTTGGCGTTGAAGACACTTTACTACGGCCCAAGTTGCCTCGGCTGCTTTTAGAACATCTGCATCAGCAACACCAAAACGAGGATTATGAACGTGGGCTACGTTATTGGCGCTCTCATTAAAGCAACCTATCCAGAAGTACACTGAGGGAAGCGTCTCTGAGTAAAAACCGAAATCGTCTGCCCCGGCCATCGGCTTTGCGGGGTGTAAAGTGTTCTCGCCAAAAGTAGCCACAATAGTTGAACGAACCAGCTCACTGACACCTAAGTCATTGATTACCGGCGGCTCTCCCTTCGTAATAGTGAGTCGTGCTTCGCCCCGATGCATCCGAGCGATGCCGTCTGCAATTGCAAGCAGGCGCTCATGCAATGCGGTCCGCGCACTCGCAGAACGGGTACGGATTGTTCCGTTTAGCACCACGCGATCACATACTATATTCGTTGCTTCCCCGCCGTGAAAACGACCTATGGAAATGGTGGAGGCGTGTTCGGAGAAACTCTCTCTTGATACAAGCTTTTGAACTTCGTTCACAAACGAGGAGGCGATTACAATCGCGTCAACACCGAGTTCTGGCATAGCTGCGTGACTGTTCTTGCCAGTGAAGATGACCTCAAATTCATCAGCGGATTTTGATACCGGGCCGGCTAGCACACCAAACTTGCCGGAGGGTATTTCCGGATTGACGTGGAGGCCGACCGCATAATCAAACCCGTCCAAGAGGCCGTCATTCGCTACGGTTCGACCGCCGAGCGGCTCAGCCTCCTCGGCCGGCTGGAAAATTACCCTAACTTTGCCTCCGAACTGGTGCCTGTTAGCGAGTGCAGCTAGAACCGTTCCGAAAGCGGCTGCAGCATGGGCATCGTGACCACAAGCATGCATAAGCCCCGCTGTCGTTGATTGATACTCAAGGTCAGGTCGATCCTCCTGTATCGGGAGCGCATCGATGTCTCCCCGGACAACAACATTGACAGGTACTTCGCCGTAGCCGACGATATCAACGTAGATACCCGTGCCGTGGAAAGTCCCTACATTTCTTACACCTTCTGCTCGAAGCATCTCTAAGATCTTGGCTTTCGTCTTGTGCTCCTGGTTGGATAACTCAGGATTGACATGCATAAACCTCCTTAGCGCTATGATCTTCTCACAGCTACCTTCAGGCAGTAGGTTGGAGCGGTAGGTGTCCATTGGCGTTCCGTTTGCAAGTGCTGACAATAAGGCAGCTATTAGTTTAAACGTTTCTACTTGGAGCTGGGCGCAACTGGCTTTGGATAAGGCCGCCCCAGTACGCAACGCCATGCGGAATTACCTCATCATTGAAGTCAAAGTTCGGTGAGTGCAGCGGCGAATCGTTAGTCGGACTACCGCTGCCTAGCCATGCATAGGCTCCGGGAACAACTTGAAGCATGAAAGCGAAGTCTTCGGACCCCATGCTCGGCAACGCTTGAACAATCGTCATACCATTTGCTGCTGCGACTTCCTGCGCTAAGCGCGCGCACCTGGCATCGTTAACAGTCACGGGATAACGAGGTTCATAATGGACGGTAGCTTCGCAACCATGCGCAGACGCTATATCTGTCGCGATTTTTTCTAAACGAGTTTGCAATAGCCTTCCCGGCTGCTCAGAAAACCACCGTCCGGTTCCTCGGATAGTGGTTCGATCAGGGATGGTATTGTAAGCATCACCAGCATGAATTTGCGTGGCGGATAGAACAACAGTATCCAGCGGCGAGACATTGCGGCTAATGACACTCTGGAGGGCTGACACGACGGCGCAACCTGCTACGACTGGATCAACACCTTGATGCGGCATTGCGCCGTGAGCGCCCCTTCCTCTAATTTCAATATCGAAAATTGAGAATGCCGCCATTATTGGACCTTCATGCGCAGCAAAGGTACCTATCGGAAGTTGAGGCCAATTGTGTATCCCGAACACAGCGTCGACAGGCAGATCTCGGAACAATCCGTCGTCTATCATGCGCCGTGCCCCGCCCTCATTTTCCTCGGCAGGCTGGAAGATAAATCGAACGGTGCCGTCGAAATCCAGTTCCGTCGCTAAGAGCGCGGCTGCGAGTAGCATTGCCATGTGCCCGTCGTGACCGCACGCATGCATCATTCCAGCTTTGCGAGACTTGTACGGGAGATCCGCCGCCTCGATCACAGGAAGCGCGTCCATATCGGCTCTCAAACCGATCGCTCGCGAAGATGTACCCTTTGTCAGCGACCCGACAACGCCGGTACCTCCGTATCCACGATCGACCCTCAGCCCAAAATTTTGCAACTGGGTAGAAATGAAAGCTGATGTTTGCGCTTCATTGTATGCAATTTCTGGTATCGAGTGGAGGAAATGCCTCCACTTAATGGCCTCTTCGAGCAAATTACTCGAGATCAAAGCCGGTGATATCTTCATCGTACACGTCCTAATTTCATGTGCGAGGACCAAGTGTGGCTCAACTCAGTAGTGACCACAAAGTACTTGCGGGGAGCTGCGCGGTTGTCCTCCAACCTGGCTAAACTACCGCCTCAACTGGTACTCAAGCGCCCTGATTGCAGCGGCGGAGCAGAGGCTAACGACGAGGAAAGCGCAGGCAACGAGCGTGATCGGCTCAATGTACCGATAGTTGTAGTTTGCTTGTGCCAAAGCCTGCCCCATCACATCGAGAACCGTGATCGCGGATAGAATCGGCGTCTCCTTGAACATCGCGATCACGTAATTGCCAAGGGGAGGAATGATAGGGGGTATTGCCTGCGGCAGCACAATCTGAGTCCAGGTCTGACGCGGTGTCAGGTTGCAGGCCTTAGCCGCCTCCCACTGTCCAGCGGGGACATTGATGATGCCAGCTCGATAAACCTCCGAAATGTAAGTTCCGTAGTGGAGGCCAAGGCCAATAACTCCCGCTACAAATGGAGATAATACAAATCCCAGATCGGGCAAAACGTAGAACAAGAGATAGAGCTGAATCAGCAGCGGTGTCCGCCTGATCCCCTCGGAAGTGGCGATAGCAAGCCACCTAACAAAAGCGTTCCTAGACATTTTCGCGATGGCAAACACAAGTCCGACGATCATCGCAAAAAGAGACGCTACAAGCGTGACTTTCACGGTGACCACAAGCCCCTGCAACAGAAAAGGCGTTATCTCAGCAACAAACGTCCAATCCCACGTCATTCATGCCCCCACGGCTTGTGTGACCATTCCCCGACCAAACATTCGCTCCAGCTTGCGAACGATTGCGATCAGAGCTGAGGCCAAGATTAGATAAGTGAAAAAGATCAACATGAACGGCAAAGCTGTTTGGCCTGTCTGCATTCTCACAGTTTGAGCTTGGAATGTTAGTTCCGTTACGGTGATCAAAGACGTAACTGCTGTGGCCTTCATGATCTCGATAGCGAGGTTCCCAAAACTAGGGAGCATGAGGACCATTGCCTGAGGAATGATCACCCACCGCATTGCCTGCCAACGGGTAAGGTTCAAGGCGATTGTGGCCTCCCTTTGGTCAGATCCGACTGCCTCGATCGCTGACCGAACCACTTCTGCGCCGTATGCGCCTCCATTCAGACCAATCGCGAGCACTCCGGCCTGTACAGGACTGAGACTTATTCCTGTTAGTGGAAGCACAAAATAGGCTCCGAAAAGCTGTACAAATAAAGACGTCCCGCGAAAGACCTCGACATAAATGCGTGCCAAACTTCGTATGATCAACGGCCGACCCACTAGCGCAATCCCGGTGACCATGGCCATCAAAAGCGCAAACGCGCAGCTGTAGATAGTTAGCTCGATTGTTCCTGTCGCACCTTTAAGGATAAAGGTTGCATAGCCGATCAAATCATCAAGCTTGTCCATCATGCTGCCCTATCAATATTGCCAATATTTGGGTTAGACACGTTGTCCCGCCGCAAGCACCTTACGAAGGAAACTCTTGGTCCGCTCGTGATGAGGTGAGCGGAAAATCTCGGACGGAGGACCCTCTTCAACAACTTTTCCCTTTTCGAAGAAGAGTACTCTCTCAGCGAAGTCCTTCGCGAAGCCCATCTCATGGGTAACGAGAAGCATCGTAATGTCGGTTTCGTTTCGCAGGTCGGTGATAACGTTAAGCACCTCCTCCACCAGTTCGGGATCCAGGGCGGAAGTAATTTCGTCGAGCAACAAGATTTTAGGCTGAAGTGCCAACGCGCGAGCTATCGCGACCCGCTGCTTTTGCCCCCCGGAAAGGCGAGCAGGATACTCGTTCGCTTTGTCTGAGAGGCCGACCTTTTCGAGTAGTTGTAACGCTCGATCTCTTGCGTCGTTCTTTGACATCCTTCCGGTTAAAACCGGCGCCAGCGCTATGTTCTGCAGAGCGGTTTTATGCGGAAAAAGGTTGAAGTGCTGGAACACCATACCGATCTCCGCTCGCATCTTTCGGAAATGCGCTTCAGATGCTGAGGTATCGATACCATTTCTGACTTCTCGGTTGAGTGACCTACCGTTGATCAAAACGTTGCCGGATGTAACAGACTCTAGTGTCATTAGAATCCGCAGAATGGTTGTTTTGCCTGAACCAGAAGGTCCGATGAGCGCGAGGTGCTCTCCTGATCTAACAGAGAATGTCAGGCTGTCGAGGACCTTGATCGCCCCATAGCTTTTGACAACGTCTTTGAATTCTATGATCGGCAAGCTGTTGGGCTCACTTGGAGCGATATAGAGTCCCACAAGCGATTCCTTTCGTATCGTAAGCAAGCAAGTCCAACGGTCGGCATCTGGATGCCTTCGCCAAAATTACTCTTCAGAGGCGCAAAGCGCAGCGGTGGTCTGACCTTCCCGCAAAGGTATGCGGGAGGCTAGACCATACTTGGTCATCATCTCCGCATACTTGCCGTTCGCAACGATCTTCTTGAGCCCCTCGTTGTAGAGATCTCTGAGCGCTACATCCTCCTTATTGAAGGCTGCACCCGCGCAACCCATCGGAGTATTCTTTACCGGGAAGAATACCACCAGATTTGGATCTTTAACCTGATCCCGCAGAGTTTCCAGAGAAGCATCAGGCAACGCGATCAAATCAATCCGCTTGTCCTGCAGCATTTTTACAGCACTAACGCCATCTGGAATCGGTACTATATTTTCCTGCGGGATCCCTGCTTTTGCGGCGTACCGGGCTTCGTAGCCTCCTGGTGCGATACCTATACGGAGATTAGCTCTTGCAACGTCCTCGTAGCTCTGAATCTTGCCTTCGAGGCCCTTAGTCAGCATAAAGCCTGCGGAGTTGCACAGGACTGGGTCCGAGTAGATAACCTGCTCGCAGCGCTTTGGCTTAATGAAGAGCGCGCCACTCGAAATGATGTCAATTCGCCGAACTTGGAGCGCCGGGATCATGGCACCGTAATCCATCGCCTGCGCCTGGTAGTTCGTCACGCCGGTGGCAGCAAGCGCCTCTTTGTCGATATCTGGACCCACACCTGACAAATTACCGTCAGGGTTGATGATCATCCAGGGCGCCTCGTTGGCAACTCCGGACTTGATGATGCCCTTTTCTTTGATTTTTTCCAGCGCGTCGTCCGCGCTAGCGCGCCCAGCAACAAATGAAATGCTCAATGCACTGAGCACTGCGCAAGATAGAATCGCTTTGCAAAATTTATAGGTAAGCCGGTCTGCCATGGTAGTTCCCCTTGTTTGGCATTGATTGACACTGCTGCTGTAACTGTCGTCAGAAAATCGATGTGTGATTTATCTCCCCTCATGAGTCTGGGCCTCGCTCCCGTGTGCATAACGCGCCTGGCCCGCGTCTCCGGAATTTTTATGTCGCAGGCCTACATGGACTATTCCCTAAAGTCAAGGCATATTCCTAGCGTCGCTTTGTTCAGTGTCGATTCGCGAACTGAGCTGATGGGGCACGTCAACGTATGGAGAGGTAAATGGCAGGGAGACACTTTCTGGCGATCGACCTGTGACCGATTGGGCAACCCTAATGCGAAAATCAATCGATGAATTCGATCTAAAAATTCTATCTGCTCTCCAACGTCTCGGCCGCACGACAATGTCGCGGCTTGCGGACACTGTTGGATTGTCATCGAGCCCGTGCCATGCGCGCGTCCAACGATTGACCAAAGATGGGGTGCTAGGGGCGTTTCGTCCCGAGGTTAACTTAGATAAGCTGACATACAGCCTTACTGTGATAGTGCCGCTAGAGCTTAAGAGGCATGAGGCCAGGGATTTTAGAGCGTTCGAGAAAATATTACGTATCACTCCGGAAATAGTCGAATGCTACGCCGTGGGGGGCGGTTTCGACTACATTCTGAAAGTGGTTACAAAAGATGTTGGCAGCTTCCAGAATTTAATGGACAATCTTTTAGAGAACGAGGTAGGAATTGCGCGGTATTACTCATACATAGTCACAAAGCCCATAAAAAAATTCACGGGCTTCCCTCTCGAAGAGTTGTTCTCCAGTCGCGATGAAGAACAGGACGAATCGGCGTGATTTAGTACGCATTAATCGTCTTTATTCGCCACACTTCGACGGCCGCGCACGTACCGATACCTTTGAAAAGTTGGCGTTGCAGTCGGCGCAGCCGCAGAACTGGATGAATAGGCATGTGAGAAGGTCGTGAGCATCAAGGGCAGGGGGTCGGTTCGATCGGGGCCACGAAATGCTCCAAGGCTGCCAGAGTGAAGAGCTCGTTAAGTTGGCTTGCGCCTGATCCGCGTATCTCTATGACGACCAGCGGCTGCATCCTATGCCGGGCGAACAGCCTAACACATGACCGTACCCAATCATATGCCAAAATGTTCGAAAATGGCTTGCATAAGTCGGAGCATCCACACGTGGATGCCTCCCGCAGACCGGGCGCGGTTCACTTCCCATCGGCGACTGGGTATTTAGGTGCCTAAATCACTATTGGTTGCACACTGCTGAAGGAAATGGCTCCAGTTTAGAGCTATTGGCTTTCCGATTAGGAATATGCTATTCCGTCCATAGGATATCGGCAGCCGGCAGCTTGTAATAGCCCCACTTGAGACAGGTGTAGGAAACCATAATGGACATTCGTAGTAACGATTCAGATGCTCCCAAGATTGGTGTCAGGATCAAGCACGCACGCCTAGTTCGAGGGCTAAGCTTAACGGAGCTAGGCGCTGAGATCGGAGTAACGGAAGGTTATTTGTCAAAGCTGGAGAATGATCGATCGCAAGCGTCGATGGCCACTCTACACAAATTGGCGACTGCTCTGAACACGACCATAAGCGAACTATACGCGAATATCGGATCGGCCCAGGGCTCCGTTTTTGTGGTGAAATCATCGAGCAGACCCAAATTAGTTACTGGGCATCCGCGAGCGGGAAACCGAGTTGTCCTTGAGAAGCTTATTCCAAGCGGGCCCGGCTACCTCATGCAAGCCGCTATCCACGTAATAGCTCCTGGAGGAGGAAATCCAGAACCATTAAGTCATGCAGGACAAGAGTTTGGCTACGTGCTGAAGGGAAAGCTCGAGCTCAACGTCGACGCCGCAACCGTCATTCTCGACGAAGGTGATTCCTTCTACTTTGAGTCTACCCTTCCACACTGGTACAAGAATCTCAGCGATGGTGAAACGCGCGTTCTTTGGGCTAACACGCCAGCTACTTTCTAGGTAATGATCGAACACTAGTTTACTCAGACTGGCAGGAACTACGGTAACGAGTAGCCCGAATCCCTTACATCAATTACTGTCTTCCGGACCAACTCAGGCTGAATCCACTCTTGGAACGCTGCGACTGCAGGACTATCTGATTGCATTTTTGAAGACACTAGATAGTAGGATCGCTTCGCCTTAATCGAAATGCCAAAAGGCTTTACAAGAAGCCCGTTTGTCAATGCGGCGGCGCAGCAAAAATCGTCTCCAAGCGCTACACCTTGCGAATGTACAGCTGCCGCGTAGGCGAGATTAGCATCGTGGAATCTTATGCCATCGTCCGCTAAGCCGACGTCAGCCTGTGCCCTCGAAAGCCATCTTTCCCACTCTCGCTCGTCATCATCCACATGCAGCAGAATCAACTTTCCTAGATCGTTTGCATGCGCCAACCCGCCATTTAGATGTAGAAGTGCCGGACTGCAAACGGGGGTGAGTTCTATCTCGAAGAGCAATTTGACGCGCATGTTTGGCCAGTCGCCGTTTCCGAAGGCGATAAACACGTCAGCATTTCGGTCGCTGACGTCGTCAAGCTTTCTTGAGGTTTGTATCGTAATTCTCAAAGCGGGATAGCGCTTCTTAAATTCAGTGATATGGCCGCAGAGCCAACCTGCCGCAAAGCCCGGCGTGGTGCTGATTGTCAGCGGTCCTGCAGCTCTGTCATCAGACAGCCGCTGGGACGACCTAAGGATGGCGTCTAGTGCCTGCCGCACCTCCTCGCCGTAAGCGATACCACGTTCAGTAACATACAACCGGCCTCCGAGTCGATGAAACAACTGAAATTCTACCATTTGTTCGAGAAGTCGGAGTTGATATGTCACCGCACTCTTTGTGAGATTAAGTTGTTGCGCCGTTACGCTAACGGAATCCGATTGGATAAACTTTAGAAATACGCGGAGAGATTGAAGAGAAGGGAGGTTTTTCAACATTCCAAGACTACACCGCCCCAAGGCTCAAGACACTATTCCAGTCGATAGGAATATCACGATCACATAGAAGCCTCTAGCCATCGGCAAAAGAGATTTGTCACAGGGACCAAAAAATCAAATTTGACTCAATAAACCGAGCGGGTGATGATTGTAATTAACAGCTGAAGTCAGCACCACAGCACGCCCAACAAAATGGCTTTGTTGAGAAGAAGTGAGAACCGATGGGCACTGGGTCTACCTCGACAAATTCTATAGCACAAATCACGGCGTCCGATTGCCTTGCACTTTTTAAATCGAAGGATCTATCGCCGGTGGAGGTTGTAAAGGATTGCCTCGCACGCATTGACACGGAAAATGCGGTTTTTAATGCCTTTTGTTTCGTGGACTTTGATGGGGCTCTCTCCGCAGCGCAAATGTCGGAAGAGAGATGGCTGAGGGGAGCCCCTGTTGGTCCCCTCGACGGCGTCCCCACCACGCTAAAAGATCTCACCCTTTCGCGCGGCATGCCGACACGCCGCGGATCCGCCACAACAACCTGTGACGGTCCTTGGACGATTGACTCGGCGATCGCGTCAAGACTGCGGGAAGCAGGTGCCGTATTCCTGGGAAAGACCAATTGCCCCGAATTCGGTTGGAAGGGCTTGGGCGATAGTCCGCTTTACGGCATTACCAGAAATCCGTGGAGGAGCGATCTTACCCCGGGCGGATCTTCAAGCGGCGCTGCGGTCGCTGCGTCGCTAAACCTTGGCTTCCTACATCAAGGGAGTGATGCGGGAGGATCAATCAGGATCCCGGCTAGCTTCACGGGAACGTACGGGTTCAAACCTACCTTTGGTCATGTCCCCCAGTGGCCCGCGAGCGTACTCCCGACCCTCTCGCATTTGGGACCGATAACTAGAACTGTAGCAGATGCATTATTGATGATGAACGTCATTTCGGGAAATGATCCGAGGGATGGACACGCCGGCCCAAGACACCAGTATCGGCGGGACGTAAGCCACACAATCAAAGGCATGCGCATTGCGTTCAGCCCGACCCTTGGCTACGCCTCTGTGGCAGACGACATTGCGACCGTTGTAGCAAATGCCGTCGAGTACCTTGCCGAAATGGGAGCAGACGTCACCGAGGTAGACCCCGGCTTTTCGGATCCTATTGATGTGATGGAAACATTGGTTTTTGCTGGGTTTGCTCGGATCCTGAGGACGCTCAACGGATCTCAGATAGCTCTGCTTGACCCCGGTTTTTTGAAGGCCGCCGAAAGGGGGCTGTCACTGTCCCTTCCAAACTATCAAGATGCTCAAGAGGCACGCGCAAATCTCAAAGCAAGAATGAATGAGTTCCATGAGAAATTTGAGCTGCTGATCACACCGACAGTGCCCATTGCTCCATTTGAAGCAGGTAAGGATGTTCCTGATCCGCGCTATGAAAAGTGGACGGATTGGTCACCGTTTACTTATCCATTCAACCTGACTCAACAACCAGCAGCATCACTTCCGGCCGGGCTCGACACTTCGGGTCTGCCGGTAGGTCTTCAGATCGTCGGCGCACAATTCGCCGACAGCACCGTGTTGGCAGTCTCCCAACTTCTCGAGAAGCAACTCGGCCTGCTTGCGCCGCCTAACAATGCGGCCAAGTGACCAATCCAGTACATCGCTTTCATCGCTTGCCAGAACAGATGATCACGGGATGCAAATGCGGATAATTGAACCTACTAGCCATAAAAGCCAACCCGCCTTCTCAGCCGAGGAGTATGCGGACAGGTTGCAAAAACTAAACTTACTTCTTAACGATAAACGGATAGACCTCTATATCGCGTCCGCTCCGGAGAGTCTAAACTACTTCACGGGATTTGATCCCCTCGGACTTTATTTGTATCAGCACGCATTTTATAAGGCGGATTCAAGAGAACCAACGCTTCTTACGCATAAGGCTGAGAAAGAGCTAGCTCGCGTGCAATGCTGGATTTCGGATGTGATGATCTGGCAACACGGTGATGACCCTGTGGAGATGACTATCCGGCAGTTGCGACGTATGGGCGTCAAACAACGTGTTCGTGTCGGGGTCGAATTGGGTAATTGGTACCTGAAGGCCTCAACCTTCCAAGCGCTTACTGAGGCGTTCCCTGGCGTACACTTCGTTGATGTTACAGAGGGGGTACTTAAGCTTCGAGCAGTCAAGTCATTTCAAGAAATCGAGTACATGCGCGAGGCAGCGAGGTTTTCAGACGTTGGCTTTCAGGCTGTAGTAGATTCACTTAAGCCGGGCGCTCGGGAAAACGACATTTTGGCAGCCGTTCAAAGCTCTATGGCTAAGGCAGGATCAGAGTACCCAACACTGCCATTCATTATAGCATCGGGACCACGGGCTGGCCATTTTCACGCAGTCCCGACCTCTAGAGTTGTTGAGCTAAATGACCCAGTCTCGGCAGAGGTCACCGGATCTTGGAAGCGTTATAATAGTAACATTTGCAGGACCTTAGTGGCCGGGCGCGCGTCTGCTGAAATGCTTGAGCTATGGAAAATTGTGAACGAGGCCTTTTGGCGGCCATTCGAATTGATAAGGCCGGGCGCTGCTGTTGCTGACGTCGATCACCTAAGCAGGAAGATTCGGGCTGCGTATCAAAATTTTATCCCCGCGAGAGCGGGATTTGGAATGGGACTTGCATACCCGCCTACATTCGCTGCGCTTCCCAATATCCTGATGGATAGCGAAGAGATTCTAGAAGCTGGAATGATCTTTTCGCTTGAGCCATCCATCGCACAATATAATGGTTTAACTATAAGCATTGGATACAACATCCTGGTCACCTCGAGCGGCGCCGAAATTCTGCAAAAAACAAGCAATAATATATTTGAGGTGCCCGCGTAGTTATTCCGCGTGCCGGCGTTTTGTTGCCGTCGTAAACGCGGCCGTTCCAGGCCGAGGTCATAACGACTGACCGACAGGCAGTAGCTGCGGCGGCTGAGCGCTGGAAGTCCACCAGACGATATCGTTCATAATTGTGTCGAGCTTTTCGAAGGCGCGGTCGACCCCTCCGGAGTGTTGCGCACAGACGCCGTCGGCGACTAAAGCCCATTCAGGTTGCTGAGGTCAGTCTCCCAAAGTCCCTAATGCCAGGATATTTCGCGTGCCGAAGAAGTCGGCGATGGTCTTCGAGCCCGTCGGCAGTTTATCCTCGTCATAGACTATGACTGTGGCAGATATGTCCGGAGCACCGCGCAGTCAGTCTGGTCGCCGCTCATGAATTTGGTCCGATTGAGACCCAGCGTCCTCCAATTGAGCGTCTCCAGAATGCCCTCAAGGCACAGCTTGTCAACCGAGCCCGGGCTTGCGTACGACGTGCCAGCCGACATCATTTGCCTCGCCCATCGCACGTATGTTTGCGGCTTTGTCGTTGTATTCATATTCAATAATTTTGATCCCGAGAATGGCTCGAAGAGTGCCTTGCGAAACGCCTCCTGGCTGTCACCTCCAAACCCGGTGACGACGACCTGGTTGGCCGCGAAATCAGGCTGCACCGGCAACAATGGGCTCAGCCCCACGCCTGTCGGGTCCAAGGCGCCGGACAATCATCAAGCATGTCCCCATAGTACTTGGGCACGTCAGGCTTTTCAACAAACGACATTTGCTTACCCCAAGATTTCGCCATTCTGGTAAATGTTAGCAACCGGTGGCGTGTTTGTTTAGCTTTCCAGCGGCGTAGGTTTTGTTCGGCGCCCGCAGGACGTCGGGCCGCCGACCCCGTCGCGAGCTCATTGCAGTAAAGCAAACCTAGGACCCACCGTTGCTATCCCCGCTTTTCAACGCCAAGGATCGTCCGCGCCTCGGCTGGCGTAGCGACGCTTGCGCCCATGCGCTCTATGATCCCAACTGCATTCTCGACGAGCTGCGCATTCGTGGCGAGGACTCCTCGTCGAAGATAGATGTTATCTTCGAGCCCAACACGAACATGCCCGCCCATTGCCACAAGGTGTCCTACCATAGGCATTTCGTCGGCAGCGCAGCCAAATCCGGACCAAAGCGCCCCGGGTGGCAGAAGCTCCCGCATGGCTTGCAGAACAATCGGAACGGCGGGTGCACCATAGCCGGTGCTCAGGCAGAATTGGAAAAGCGGAGCGCTATCAATCACGCTTTCGGATATGAGTTTTTTAGCGTTTTCGATGTGTCCCAATTCAAAGCATTCGAGCTCCGGCTTGACCCCGGCTTCTCGCATGAGACTTGCCATCTCCCGTAGATCAGACATACGCGCGACGAAAATTTCTTCGTCGAATGTCATCGTGCCGCAATCCAAAGTACTTAGCTCTGGCTGCAATTTGACGGCGTGGAGGCAGCGCCCCAAGGGATCCTTGAGGGTACTCGTCTTGCTAAGTTCTAGCGGCTCAAGGGAATCGAACACCACGGTACCGTCCATTCCGCTAGTCAAGTTGATAATCACGTCAGTGGCCGCGTCCCGTATCTTCTTTACGACTCGTTCGTAAAGTTCGAAACAATTGGAAGGCGCTCCGGTGTCGGGGTTGCGGACGTGAATGTGAACGACCGCAGCCCCCGCTTTTGCTGCCTCCAGCGCGGCATCTGCGATTTGAGCTGGCGTTTTTGGAATATTCGGGTGCTTCTCAAGAACCGCGGACCCGCCGCCGGTTACCGCACACGTAATGATGGTCTTTTGAGACATTATAACTCCTAGTATTAATTTTGGACGCCTTGACCATGTGTCGGACGATCGACACTTCCCTTGGCTCTTCTTAGCTTTATGCGCTTCGTCCTGCTCGCGACGTCGAGATAGGCAATTGTTCAGTCATGGCGCCTTCCAGTTATAGATAACCGCGGAACGGCGTCTTTCGGCGGCTCGCACCAAGAGGCGAAATAGCTGGATGTAGCTGGTGCTAAAGGTATGATCTTGCGTAGTATCACGTCGAAGCAGAGGTTCATCGTCTCAACCGTACAGGCAATTGCGCCGGCGCTCTCAATGCGGTGAAGAAGATGGAAACGTTTAGTATCCCATGCAATCAGGGATGAATATATCTCGACTCGTGACATGAGGAGGAGTTCTCGAAGATACCGGACGTGCATTTCGACGACAACGAACTGAACATTTGATGCAGACCTCTCGTTAGCCTGCGCACGGCGCCAGATGTCCACGCTTGCAAAGTCTGCAATGCGCTGGTAAGTGAGGAAATTGACGTGCCCGAGTTCGTCTAGCCAGTCCTCCTCGACAACTCCTTCCCAGGTTTTAGTCCACGTCATTTGTCGTCACCCGCAGTATAGCTTTGGCCCGCTCCAGTACGCCGCGTATGCCCGACACCGTGACATTGCGTAGCGCCAGTAGCTTCTCCTGGCCTTCGGCTCCGATCCCGTTGACGACCTGTTCGCCATCCGCCAGCATGAGATCTGATCAGGTTGGAGGCTTGGCGGAGCTATGTAGCCGCTCTCCATTTCTTGGGTGAGGCCATCCACGAACGCGCCTGAAGCTTGGGTCGCGGCTTGTGATCCGCGACCTATCGCAAGGCAGCCAAACTTCTTCATGCCCAAGAAGGCTTGGCTGGAGTCGCTAAGTTCTCTTCGAGGCATTCAAGCGACTTTCTTCTCGTAGTTTGAGAAGTCCGATAATTGTTTGATTTCGCTCCTCAATCATTTGTGATATGGTTCTGCCGTCAATCACTTCCTGGGCTTGTTGCAAAATGCGTTCACGCAATGCAGGCGTCCAGTCTGGAAGTGGTCCTTCCGTCACGTATGGAGCCCTCCACTCCACTTTCCCGACCATGTCCATGAATGCCCCCAAACCGCCGTCGCCACCACCCAAATGGAAGGTGGCAAAGGGGCCCATGCATGCCCATCGCAGCCCCAGCGCATGAGTTATGCATTCATCGATCTGCGTAACGGTCGCTTGATCGGCCGCGATCATGTGGAGCGCTTCCCTAAAAAGGGCGCTTTGTAGTCTGTTGATGACGAACCCAAAGACCTCCTTCTCCATACGAAGGACTCGTTTTCCGGCTGCTTGGAAGAACGCAGCAGTCCAATCCAAGACCGCGAGATCCGTTTTCTCACCTCCAACGACCTCGACCAGCGGAATGAGGTACGGCGGGTTCACAGGGTGTGTTACGACGGTGCGCTCGGGAAACCTGCAGCGCTTTTGGATGTCCGTCATCGGAAAGCCGGCAGTACTTGAGCCGATCACGATGTCGTTGGGCAGTAGTTCGTCAAGCTGCTTATATGTCTGCACCTTCAATTCGAGATCTTCAGGGACGCTTTCCTGGACAAACTCGGCACCGGATACGGCCTCCTCAAGGTCTTGAGTAAAGCGAAGCCGTCCCCGAGAAGCGCCCGGTCTAAGGCCAATCTGTTCAAGTAGCGGCCACGCCTGATCAAGCAACCGCTCGAGAAAATCTTGTGCATTTTTCCCGGGATCATATGCTGTCACATCATATCCGCTTGCCAAAAACTGGGCAACGAATCCACCGCCAATTGTACCTGTGCCTATACAGGTGACTCGTTTGACGTCGTTTGGAATGGGGCGCATTTTTGTACTCCTTTTGTACAGCTTGCATAATCGCGTACAGCGATGCATGGGTCGATACGTTCCCAAGCAATAGCGGTTATCTATAAAGACGACTGGGCGTATTGGTGAATATATGTGGCTCAACTTTTCTCAAACCACCAATAATAATGTCACCAGACCTCAGTGCACACCCTGAGAAAGTTTCCGGAAACGATCTTTTTTACAGCGTCTTCCGGGTATCCATGATCGAACATCAACTGCACTAGTTCAATCACGTTCTCTGGTCTTTGAAAACGGAACCCTTTCCAACCCGCGGCTTTGGAATCGGGCCACTCGTCCTCAATTTTCCGAGCCCATTCGTCAAGGAGAGCCGGTTCAAAAACGAAGTCAAAACCGAAGCCGACGTGATCCGGGCCTATAAGCTGAACGACGTGATCCAGGTGCCGAAAGATCTCCGACATTGATCCGTGCTCGTCGCCTATGTAAGCGCTATTTCCCGAAAGACCGACAACACCTCCGTTCTTAGCAAGAGCTTGAAGTTGATCGTCTCTAATGTTTCTGTAGTGCTGATGCACCGCCATTATGCCAGCATGGGAGATTACCAGTGGCCGGGTCGCGATCTCGAAGATATCTAGAGTGGTGTGATACCCAGTATGAGAAAGATCTACCAACATGCGCAGTCGCTCGATTTCGCGAACGACCTTGTTGCCATAGGTGGTGAGCCCACCGTCAGCTCTGTCCGAACAACCGCCTCCCACAAAATTTGATGCGTTGAAGGCGATTTGCACGGTTCGGAGGCCAAGTTCACGGAACACCTCCAAGACGCCGACGTCCTTTCCGAACCATGATGTGCCGTGCACTTGCATGCCAATGGCTAGTTTGCCCTCTCGCTTCGCGCGAAAGACATCCTCCACCGTCAGCGCGTGAATAAACGCTTCGGGTCGAGCTTGTATTAGCTTCCTGTGACCTGCAATTGTTTTTACTGCGGACTCGATGTTGCCTCCGTCCTCCGCAAAGGCAATCGACGTGAAACTAACACCTGCATCAATATAGTGGTCGAGGTACTTCTCGGGGCATCCGTATGATTGGTCCGGGGGCTCCAAGGGATACAGCATATCCCAAATTAGGTT
Source organism: Sinorhizobium mexicanum (assembly GCF_013488225.1). Classification (NCBI taxonomy): domain Bacteria; kingdom Pseudomonadati; phylum Pseudomonadota; class Alphaproteobacteria; order Hyphomicrobiales; family Rhizobiaceae; genus Sinorhizobium; species Sinorhizobium mexicanum. Next base: position 200,002 of record NZ_CP041240.1, read on the forward strand.
TTCTTTCCAAAATTTCCTGGTTGTTTCGGCGATATTCACTGAGCTCTCTCCTCTGAGCGCAAATGGCGTCAAGTCGTCACAATTTGGCTTCACTGACTTGCGTCAACTTTGATCGAAATTGCATTTGTAATTGACATTCAGCGAGCACGGCGTGGTTGAACATGAACGTTGTATCTGGGGCCGTACCTTCGTTTTTCTCTCGATCAATCACCGGTTCTCGCAATATCCAGCGTCAGCGTTACTTCGGTGGGATGTCTCACATTATCTAACACTGGACAAAACCGGTTAGCTATCTCGATCAATTTCGAGATAACGTGAGGCTCCTCCTCACTCACGATTTTTACTCTGGCGCTGATTGATCGGAACCCGGATCGAACAGCGGGGCTCGTTCCAAAAAAACCTTGTGTGTTCAATTCGGCCGTTAATTCTACGCCGATCGACTCCACCACAATGCCAAAGTAATCGGCGTAGCATCTCATAGTTACTTCGATGCTCGCCCCGAGAGCTGCCAACATCACCTCGGCTGGATTGGGCGCCTTCCCCGTTCCGCCGAAGCTGACAGGCTCATCAATCGTCAACGGAAGTCCGCTGAACAGTGATTCCGATCGCAGCCCTCCCACTTGGCGCGTTGTCCCCGACATTGTTTCGAGGCATTCATCCGGATTGGCGGATGCATCTCGGAATGTCGCAAAACGGCGTCCGAGCTCCGATAGTGGTTGTCTGCTGTCCATACTGATGTCCATCCAAGTTCCCCAGCTGTATGTTACTTTCGGAGGCGAAAGAGTAACTCTTATCCGCGAATTCTGCTGACTAAGGGCGCCGGGTAAGGCTCATGCGGGGTCGCCAAGCCTGGCGTTCGAGAGGACGTGGTGATGCGTGAACGACTTAATCACGTTAGCGCATACTCGAAGGCCGGCTACCTATTGTCCGTAGCGTTGTTTTGCCCATCGATGATAATTGATTGGCCCGAAAAATTTGACCGTGTGGACTGCTTAGATACAGGATCATCCCCACCAACCTTCGCATCGAAGCCTGTTTCACCGCGGCTTGATGGGTTTCTTCGACAGCCACCCGATTGCCTCCGCCGTCACCGACACGCTCCTCTTAAGAGGCGGAGAACCCTCCGCCACGGGTCTGCCGATGCCGCTTACACCTGCGGCGATCAATACGCGCTTTTTGGCCAGCCCTAGATCCATTTTTGCCTCCCTTGCTTACCAGCGGCAGCATAATGCCCGGCGGACTAACGATTTCCTGAAATATGCGCCTTGGCAGGAATTTTGATAAGGTTATGGCCTTTTGAGAGCGGAAAGTTCCCGCAAGTAGGTAGACACCAAATAGTGGAAGAAGCTGATCAAAGTTGCGGGTTAGGCTTGTGGACCGTAATGGGAGCAATTGCTTCTGCGGAACTGACAGTCATTGAAGCCCGTGCAAGATTATCGCTTCCTTGCTCAAGATCGTTGACTGTTCGCCGCGGGTCACCGGCAGATGCTGCCGGCTACCTGCGACGAACTTCAGCTCACAAGGTAAACCGCGCGGCTCCTCCTGAAGACCGTCGATCAGCAGGTCGATGTTGCAGTCTCGACCGCGCACATCCTCCAGCCCCAGACGATCCAGGGAGCGGCCGAAATAACGTCTGAACTTTGTCACGGCGTGCAGGTGGGATCGTTGCATGGCCGACGACAGGTTGCGGAGCGTCATGTCGTCGATCACGCGGCGGCGCAGCGGGTTCTCCACGGTCGGGGCTCTGTCATCGGTAGGTCTCCTGGTCAGGGGTTGGTTCTAAACACCCCAACGCCGATCAGGATTCTGCGCATCCAAACCCAGTCTCTCCCGCGTAAGCGGGTCAGTCCAATCCTTAATCATGTAAGCTGCGACACGCTTTAGCCGAGACATTGACCATTTCTGACCGCAGCGACTTTGCCACATCGGCGACCGAACGCGCCAAGGTGATGGGGGTGAGCAAGGCGGCGACCGTACGCTTGCCGCCCACAACAGTCGTGACGAGCAGAACGCCCAAGCGGCAAACGCTCTGGGCAATCGTCGATGCGCTTTTCGAGCCGTCGACGGCTCGTCCCAGGAGTATTCGGCTCAAGGCATTGGCGCTACGACTTTTAGCGCGGTGCTTGGGATTGGGTTCTCGGACATTCGAGCAAACTGCGCGGCCGCTTGGCCCATGCTTTTTGACTGTAGAGAGAGCGATCCGCCTGGAGATTGTTGGGATTAAGTAGCTGGTGGCTTCCTGGTCTGCAAGGTTACTCGAGTACGTAGGTCGTCTGGCTCCAAACATGGGGTTAACCTTGCGATCACCATCTGAGATTGAGGAGTTGCGGTGCGATGAGGTGCACGACGTCCCCTTCTGGATCCGACCCGTTGACCATGATCATGCTCGCGTTGACGTTCTGCGCATGATCAAAAGCATCCGCGAATTTCGCGGATGCTGCTGCCTAGTTCCGGTATGCGCCAAGAAAAACAATATCCTGATCGACAAGGACATTGAAATTGTAGCCGGGCCGGATATCCAGCGTCGGCTGGATTGCTCGACAGGTTTGCACAGCAAATTTTGGGGGGAGCAGCGTATCCAAATGTCCTCACTCCATAGACCGCGATACGCTCCGGAGCGGCCCGTGCAGGTCGCGTGGCGGCCAACACGCATCGATATCTTTGCCGTTTACGATCTGACCATAGTTCGCCTTGGGGAACAGGATCGCTGTCCTCAACAGACATAATAAAGCTGGCCGGAATGTTAGTCGTTTCAATCAGGGTTGAGCAGCCGTCCGCATCGTCGTGCCAGATGTGATGAATAGCGCTGCAGGGATGCTTCCTCTCTTTCTGCTGGGCAAGGCGATTGACGGCGATTACGTGTGACATATCCGTTGGTAGAGATCGCCGAACGTCGATGCCTTGAAGATCTCATCCAATCGAGGCGGCTTCCAGTGGGGGCTATTCTTCAACCGAAGTTGAAGTGCGGCGGCGAGAAGACTGTCTCCACCAACGTCGAAGAAGTTGTCATCCAGTCCTATATCCGTGACGTTCAGGAGAGACTTGACTTCGTCGAGGAAGACATTCCTGAGATCACCGCCGCTTAACACGCCCTCCTCATTTTGTCGAGCTTCTTCAGACGGAGATGTTTTCTCTCCGCCCGGCTCGTCGCTCGTGATTGCCCGAACCTGATCGACCCATTGCTTTAGACGCGGAGGCAAGGGGCTCGTCGCTACGATCACCTGGCCGTTGTCAACGGTTGCCAGTATGCGCTTGATGATGCCGATCCCCTCGTCGGCACTGAGTGCCAAATGCTTTGCCCGAGATTTCTCGCATGAGGCAGTCACCTGCCACTCGTGAGAGTAATCCCAGTCATCCCAGTTGGAATTGATCCACCTGACGCCGAGTTTGTCCTGCACCTGGCGTGCAAATGCGTCCATGAACCTGTTCGCTGCCGCATAAGCGGTCATCGCCGGTCCGCCGAGGATGGATGCAAGGGACGAGAAAAGGAAGACAAACTCAGGTGTTTGGGCGCGAGTAGACTGCATTCGCTCGATCGCAGCGTAGAGGTTGCGCGTCCCGGCGATTTTGGAGGCGAACTCGCCGGCAGAGGTCGTGTCCTCCATCTCAGAGAGAAATTTCGCACCGCCCAGTCCAGCGGCGTGAAAGATACCGTCGATCCGCCCGAATTCCCGAACCATGCTGTCGAGCACGCTCGACAAACCATCGAAATCAGATACGTCGACTTGACGAATAATCACCCGACCCATTGCAGTGTCAAGCGCGGCCAGCCGACGCATCCAGTCATGTTCATCGAGATCCGCGCGATTCCAGTCCAAAGAGTCAGGCACCACACGGCGGGTGATACCGACGACCGTCGCCCCAAGAGTTACCAGATGTTCAGTCAAGGACATACCGATCCGTCCGAGAGCCCCTGTGATTAGATAGACACCTTCTGGTTTGAGTACCTCGCCTTCGGGAGCTTGTGCTGCAAGGATCATCTCGGGAAAGTACGGCACCCACCGTCGTTTCCCGCGGAGCGCGATGACCGCATCGGGACCAGGCACGTCCCGCCCGATTTCAGCAACGAGCCGATCGCCGATGTTCGCGTCGTCGATGTTTAGATCAACAACCCGGCACTTGACCATCGGGTTCTCCTGCGGCAGCACGAGGGCGGGACCGAAGACGCTCGCCTTTTCGGAATCTACAGGTTCGTCACCGACCTGAACGGTCCGGTCACCAACGATCCAGAGATCGACCGTAGTCTGGAACGTTAATTTGGAGAGAACTCGCGCCAGATCGAGTATGGCGTCGTAACTCCGCAAAAGATCGGTCTGCACCGTACCCGCATCCCAACATGCGTCCGCGCAGCCGCTCAGGTGCCAGAGGCAGAGAATGCGGTCAGCGGGACAATCCGAAGCGATCTCGGCGTCGAACAGTGCCTTCAGGCCTTCTCGGTTGGGATCAATGAAGATTGTAGATCCTTCGACGTCCACGGATGGGTTCGAGGGTTTGGTTCGTCGGCAAACACGGACAACCTCATGACCCGCATCCTCCAACTGCCGCGTAATACTCTTTGCCAGTGCGTCTCCCGCGGACTTCGCGTTTTTGGACGGCTGATCGGCGAGTACCAGCCAACGTAGCTGCTTTGTACTTCCGTCACCGGCAATCGTGCGGAGAATCATTTTCTCTGTCCAACTCTGCGCATAGGTGAATACTTCTCCTGTGCGCCGTTCTCGCTCCCCGGTCTGCGGCAGAGCCATCAGGCCCGCAGGTTGACCCTGAGGCCAGCAACGGTGACGGTCGAACGAGTACGTCGGAAGCGGAATACGTCGGCGAACACCAAACGGCTCTAATTGATCACTGGCTCGCTTCCAGTCCACCGGGACACCCAAGGCCCAGAGGTTCCCAAGGCATTCCAGAAGGACATGGCGGTCGGTGAACTCCTCGTCGTTCCGGTCGCGCGCGGCGGGTACAATCGCTGGAATTCTGGTCTCACGATCCTCTGGGCTGGTCGCTTCACGTGCGAAACGTCCCAGATTGCGCGATGGTCCAAGCTCAACGAGCGCAGTTGCACCGGCCGCTATAGTGGCTGCGAGAGAGCGATCGAATCGAATCATCCCGATTGCTTGCCTGCTCCAGTAGGTCTCTGCCAAGGGCACTTTCGCCGGGTGCAAATATCCTCCTGAATTCAGAGCGATGGCCAGATCCGGCACTCGCTTCTGCAGAGTGCGGACTTGTGCGTCGATGATATCAGCAGCCGGTTTCATCAGCGGAGAATGGCTGGGGATGCCAGCTGTGTTAAGGGTATGGTTGGGAATCTCTGCTTTTTCGAACTCCTGCTGAAGCCTTTCAAGCAGCTCCCTTTTACCGGTGAACACAACGCTTGACTTTGAGTTCACGACACCGACGCTGATCTCGCCTGCTTCAGCTTGACCGCGCCAGGCATCCTTTTTGAGAATGTGCTCAGCCTCGTCCGCGCTGCATTTGGCCGCAAGCATAGCACCGTCGATACCAAGATTCGCCATCGCGCGACTTCGAACGACCATTAGCCCTATAGCGTCTTCCGGTTTCAGAATGCCCGCTAGGGTGGCCACGACGTATTCGCTCATGCTGTGTCCAACAAGATAGCCGGGACGTACGCCACACGCTTCTAGCAAACGTGCCATGGCATACTGCACGGAGAAGATCATGACGTTTATCTCTTCAAAGGAAGCGGCCGCGTATGCATCGTTTCCCCCGAATACGAGTGATTCCAGATCACGATCGAGGACCTGGCGACTAGTGGCGGCACAAGTCAGGAACGCCTCGCGAAAATTCGGCACGTGATCAAATAGGTCCTTGAACATCCCTACGTGCTGCACTCCGCCGCCCGGCAGCATGAACGCGACCGAAGGCGAGGAAAGAATTCGATCAGCCGGGCGATCGGCCTCTTCTTCTAATCTCTTGATGGCCATATCCAAGTTGCGCGCCACAACGACCGTCCGATAATCGAAATGGCATCGCGCCACCCGCAGCGTGTGAGCGGTGTCACCGAGATTGATATGCCTGTTGCGCCGCAGAAACGCGGCCATATTCCGGCAGGCGCGGCTTAACGCCGACGGCGTCTTTGCAGATAGGCAAAGGGCATAGGACCCTCGCGCGATCGATCCGGGCCAATCCCTTGCATTCTCGCCGGTCCATTCCTGCAGCACGACGTGGCAATTGGTTCCGCCGGTACCGAGGCTGGTGACGCCGGCAGTGCGCGGGCGACCCTGCCGCCGGGGCCACGGTCTAAGCTGCTCGTTGACGAAGAAGGGCGTATCCTCCAAACCGAGGTCCTTGTTCAGCTGGTTGATGTTGATAGTCGGGGGGATTGCCCCGTGTTGAAGGCAGAGAACTGTCTTGATAAAGCTCGCGACTCCGGCTGCGACGTTCGCATGGCCGATATTTGGTTTGATCGACCCGAGCGCACAGGTCTTGCCCATCTCCTCCTGTCCGGCATAAGCCTCTGCCAGGGCCCGGATCTCGATCGGGTCGCCGACCTTCGTGCCGGTCCCATGAGTTTCGATATATTCCACATCTTCAGGCCCGAGTGCCGCGGAGGCAAGTGCTTGGCGCACTGCGGTAGTCTGGCCCTGCACGCTCGGTGCTGAGAAGGACGATTTGGCGCGGCCATCATTGTTAATGGCACATCCTTTCACCACTGCGTGGATCGGGTCGCCCGCCGCAAGCGCATCTTCGAGGCGCTTGAGGACAACGACCCCTACCCCATCTCCCAACACCGTCCCGTTCGCATCGGCATCAAAGGCGCGGCACAAGCCATCAGAGGAATTGATGAAACCCTCGATATGTTGATAACCCGCTTGGGGAAAGATGATGCTGGCCCCTCCCGCCAGCGCCATATCGCAATAGCCGGCCGAGAGCGACTGGGCCGCCATGGCGACCGCCACCAAGCCCGTTGAGCATGCGGATTGCACCGCAATACTTGGGCCGTTGAGGTTCAACATGTAGGACACGCGTGTCGCGAGATAGTCCTTGTCGTTGCCGAGTTCAGTCAGCCAGCTGAGCGCGGCGTCCGTGGTATCGATGAGACCGCCCCCCCTTAAATGGTGCAGCAGATAGAGTGGTAGGTATGAACCGGCGAAGACCCCTGTCCGGCCCTCCTGTTGGGTTGGCATGTATCCGGCCGACTCGAGTGCCTTCCAACAGCATTCCAGGAAAAGACGATGCTGCGGGTCCATTAGCGTCGCCTCTTGCATCGATATTCCCCAGAAACCCGGATCGAAAAGGTCAACATCGGCGAGATGGGCGCCCACGCGCATATAATCGGAGCGCTTCAGGACCTCTTGCGGAATGCCTTGGGCCTTCAGCTCTTGCGCAGAGAGCGGGGTGATCGAGCACACCCCTTGCCAGAGGTTCTCCCAGAGCGCGTCCACTGTCTCCGCGCCGGGAAAACGCCCCGACATACCGATCACCGCAATATCCATAGCCGTGCCGCCTCGCCGGGCGAATGTCTTGGTCGGCACCTTCCCTGCCGAGACCGTCAACACCTTTCTGAGTGTCTCGTTTTGGTGAACTCGTTGCTCGCCGCGGCGCTTGCGAAGAAGGATCGCAAGCTCTTTGAAGGTGGGGTTGAGGAACACCTCTACTGCCCGGAGTTCAACCTTAAGTCTCTCGCGAACCTGCGTGCAAAGACGCGCGGCCAGCAGGGAATGTCCGCCGCAATCGAAGAAGTTGTCGCTTGGATCGGGAGTGTCGGACTGCAGAAGGTCGCGCCAGGCATCGCGAAGTGCGGATTCTGCCTCATTGGCAAGTGTTTCAGGAGGAGACGTCTCTTCCGTGAGCTCTCTAAGGCGCGACCGATCGAGTTTCCCGTTCTCCGCGATGGGCAATTCCCCCAAAGCGACGAAGTCAGTCGGCACCGCGTAGTGCGGCACCTCCGACTTCATATGGGCACGCAAAGATGCCTTCCAACCCTCCCCCCAATTTCGCAAGACTACATAGCCAATCAGTTTGTCAGGTTGGCCGGTCGTCGGATCGAGTTCCGGGACGACCGCGGCGGAGCACACATCAGAGTGCCGCAACAAAGCAGCTTCCACAGACCCGGGAACGACGCTATATCCTCGGATCTTCACCATGAAAGCGCAGCGCCCGACAATCTCCAACTGCCCGCCGGGCAGCATGCGGCCAAGATCGCCAGTGCGGAACATCTTGCCATCAGCGCCGAACGGATCGGGAAAGAACCTTTCCCGTGTCATCTCTGGGCTGTCGAGATATCCATGAGCCAAGACATCGCCGCCAACGAAGACCTCGCCCAAGAAGCCCAGTGGGACGGGATCGCGTTGCTCCCCGAGGATATAGACACTGACATTGTGCTGAGGCGGACCGACCGGCACGACCTTCTGCATTGTCACAGGATCGATCTCGCTCAAGTCAATATGCGTGACATCGTGTGCCTCCGATGCACCGTAGTAATTGATGATTCTGACGTGCGGCAGCGCATCCCTCACACGCGCAAGCAACGCTGCCATTAATACCTCGCCTGATAGAAAGATCAATCGGAGATCGGGAAGGCGGGAGGGGACGTCGAGCAAGCCGCTGCTGAGAAGCACATCCAACAGGGAAGGAGTTAGCAATATTCTCGAAATTCGATTGCGTTCCAGGTAGGCGACCAGCTGGTGCGGATCATAGATAATGTCGTCAGGGATCAGATAGGCTGGAATCCCGGCGAGGATCGGGCGCATTATCTCCCCGGACAAGAAGAGATTGGCCGAGTCGCGCTCATCAGGTGCATATGGCAGCACGCTATAGCGCCACTGGTAAGAGGATACAGCGCTTCGGTGAAGGCTGACGACCCCTTTTGGTTCACCAGTCGTGCCAGACGAAAATACAATCTGGGCCGGCGCATCGAGATCCACCGCTTGGGGATTGACCGGACTGGACCTGCCGAGTTGTGCTTCCCAACCCTCGTCGAGCGACAGCGCAGTACCAGGCCAGTCAGGCGGAAGCTTAGCTGCGAAACGGTTGTTGGTGACAACGATTTCGATGCCTGCCTTCTCGAGTGTCCGCTTGAGCGCTGCCATAGGCAGAGCTTTGTCAAGCATGACATAGGCCGCACTTGTCTTGAGAATGCCGAACATGGCGACGGCGCATTCAGATGAAGTATCCATAAGGATACCCACGCGCGAGCCCAGGCCCTGACCATGTCCGAGGAGGTACCTAGATAGAGTCTCACTCAGGTCGTCGAGCTTACGGTATGTGACGGTTGCGGTCTCTGACACGATGGCAGGACGGTCCGGCGTGAGAGCCGCCTGTCTGCGGAATTGTTCATGCAGCGTTAGATTAGTATATGGGACGACTTCGCCGTGATGAATGGAAGCTGGAAGTTGCGCCTTCACCTCGCTAACCTCGCGCAGGAGGCTAGACACCACCTCCTCCGCCATGGAATGGGGGAAAAAGTGGTCGCCATCAAACATAATTCGGGCGAAGCGCGACGTCGTAAGCCGACGCCACTCATCTAGGTCATTGGCATTGAGCATTTCGTCCTTAACTCCACCCATTGCGGTGATTGCCGCCTTCAGAGGCGTTACCAGGTTTCGGTCGTAAGTCTCCGCAAGTTCGAAGTCAGCCCGCAGGGGCGGCAAAATGAAGTCCACTAGGAGTTTCTCGTTTGCTAGCGCCTCCGTTGGGACGATGCCGAGGGTCCGGACCAGATCGGCTAGCTTATCATCTGAGTACTTATACATAGGCGCATCCACCGGCACGTCCGCAGCTTCGTGACCGGACACGACCAAATGGAACGGAGATGGCCTATCGGCGACCTCCAGGGAGCGAGCGATCTCATAAGCCACGAGGGCTCCCATGCTGTGGCCGAAAAAAATAAAAGGCCTGTCGTTGTACGCGTGGAGCGCCTCAGTGAACACGGATACCAGTACGTCCATTCTGCGGATGGCGGCCTCAGCTGACCGTTTGCCGCGCCCGGGGAGATCCAGGGAAATCAGCTCGATGTCCTCGGGGAGATATTCAGACCAATCACGGAACGAGTGGACGCCGCCACCCCCGTGCGGGAAGCAAAACACTCTATACGACGGCTCGAGCGAGCTCTTTAAAACCTTTAGAAAAGTTTTGGTCTCGAGAAGAGAATGTTTCATTTCCGGGCACCTACATCAATGAGATTTCGTTTGCTGACACCGTATTCAGCACTTGCGTCATTCGACCAAAAGTTTCGCCAGCATTCGCGGCGACATGTCATGTCGCTGCTCGGTTGGTGCGCTTGCCTTATGGGGCATCTGGAAAGTCCAGTAGCGCTCTCCTCCACGCCATACCTGCTGTCTCAGCATCTAGGTTCGATGCTGATGCGCTTATTGCCGGTAAGCACCATGCCTTCACGTTGTTTGTTGTCCCGACGTCGCGCTGACGACTTCAAAGATCTTCTTTTCCCCCGTCTGCAGCGGCCGGCTATCTGTCCAGCAACTCGACCGTAGTCGTAGGTACGCAAAAGAGGAGAGCCTCCGACTATCAGAACAGTAGCCGTCATTTCCTTCCTTCTATTGGCTATTGGCGTGAACGTCTGAATCTGGCGCTGACTGCCAAGTCCATGTTGGAGGGGCCAGGTGGGCGGTAGCCGAATTTGCACTGCCCGCCCAACCGATAAACTAAGCGGGAATCGAATTATCTAACACTACTTGGATAGGTAGGTGTGCCAACGACGCCGACGGCCTGGCACATCTGGCCGTCGGCGTCTACCGCGAGGTGAGGGTGAAGGGCTATGACAGCATGCTGATCCGCACGCTCGTGACGGCAAGGACGAGACTGATCAGGATCACGACCGAGCGATCCAATCAGATTCGTGGGCCGATGAAGACCTTTGGACTGGTGGTGCCCAAGGCGGCGGCTTGGTATTTGGAACGAATGTACGCAATCTGTTCGGCAGCAATGCTGGCTTGGAACGGATCATCCTGCCCCTGCTTGAGGCTTGGCACAATATCCGGAGCCGTGCTGCGCAACTCGATCGTCAGCTCGTCGCGGCGATCAGGCAAAGCGATACATCTCAGGTATTGATGTCCATTCCCGGGATTGGTGTGGTCACGTCCGCCTCCTTTGTTGCGACGATTGAAGATCCGAAAAACTTCCGAACCTCCCGATCTGTGGGGGCATGGATGGAACTGACGACAAGGCGCTATCAATCCGGCGAAGTCGACTATGACGGCCATGTCTCTCGGCGCGGAGACAGTCATCTGCGTGGCCTCCTTTATGAGGCCGCCACGGTGATCCTGACCCGGGCCCATGCTGACAGTTCACTTCGTGCCTGGGGGATGAAGCTCGGAGAGAAGGACGGCTTCAAACGAGCAGCAGTTGCTGTGGCGCGCAAGTTATCCGTGATAATGCACAGAATGCTGACAACGGGCGAAATCTTTGACCGGTCCGCCGGCATGACTGCGTGAGCCCCGGAGGATAGTTAGAGCGATAACGTAGATAGCCAGACGTTCTGAATTACGTCCGCCTTATCGGATGCGTTGAAACGTCCCTGCCGGGACGTAGGTCGGGTCATTCCGCTGATGCCGTTGCAGGTGAACGTGAACCACGGACACATTGCGTCCATTACACTGGAAGATCCCTCCCGCGAAAGCCCATCATGCGGCGATCGGGTATCTACCGCGCAGACAACCGTGCACTTGTTCGATAACCATTTTGGTCGCAATGAGAGCTCCCCCTACGTCCGACGTTTCAAACGTCGCTCGAGTTGCCGCCTGCGTCGAGCGGGGCCGCAACCTTGTGTTATAGGGCCGTTAGCCGCTGATGTCGCGGCCTGGGTTCTGATGCTGACGCCGCAAAAGGCGCGTCGCAAGACTGGCATGGGATCCAAACACTTCTGGCTCAGAAAGCTGTTGCAGAACTGTGTCAACCTACTTGGTTGAGTAGTTCCGTGTATGTCACGCTCCGATAGTTTATGGCGCAGGAGCGTGGATGCCTCCCTGAATACGCAATCCAAGGCACCGCGATCGACGTCGTCACCGGGCAAGAGGATTAAAGCCATGGCGAATCCCAGACGCAACGTGCTGCTCATCGATTCGACCGGGAGGGGGCATGCGCTGGCCGACCTTTTCCAGCGCACAGACCCATCCGTCGAGGTTTTCTACGGGCCAGGAAACTCGGCGGTCGCGCACGAGCGCATCCACACGGTGCCTGAGGTTTTACTAGGCGATCCGGCATCGGCGGTGCGATTTTGTCAAGCCCGTGCCATAGATTTTGTCTTTGTCTCTCACATCGACGCGCTCTCTACCGGCTACGTCGACTTCCTAAAGACCAGCGGGATTCCGACAATTGGCCCTGACCGTGCTGCAGCTCGACTGGAGACGAGCAAGGCGTTTACGAAGTCGCTCCTGAAACGGTATGGCGTGAATACGGCCCGTTTCGAGGTCTTCGACCGGCCGGAACCTGCTAAACGATACATCCGCAGGCTCGACTATGATGTTGTCGTCAAGGCGGACGGATTGTGCGAAGGCAATGGCGCCTATGTTTGCGACGACCAGGCGTCGGCGCTTCAAGCCGTCGACACCATCATGCTGACGCGGGCGCACAAGGATGCTGGAAACCGCATCATCGTTGAGGAGCGTCTCTTCGGACTGGAGATATCAATTTTCGCTCTATTCGACGGAAAGGACTTCCTGATCTGCCCGGCGGCCCTCGACTACAAGCGCTCCAATGACGGCAACAAAGGCGTGAATTGCGACGGTATGGGGTCGCTCTCCCCGCATCCGCTCGCGGACAAGGCGCTTTACCGTGAGATAGGGACCGAGATCCTGGAGCCGCTACGAGCTGCAATCTTGGGAGAAGGCCTGAACTATAACGGGTTCATCTATGTCGGCGCCATGCTATGCCATGACGGCATCAAAGTCATCGAGATCAATGCCCGCTTTGGCGACTCGGAAGCTCAGGTCGTCCTGCCCAAGGTACAAACCAATTTCGTTCGGCTTTGCGAAGGCGTCCTTCAGGGAACCCTTGGCTCTTTGAGTATCGAGACAGATAATAAATGTTACTGCAATGTAGTAGCTGGACAAGGGGCGACGATACGATTGGACAAGGACGGGAGCGAGATCCGCTACCGCGGCTGGCCACATGGAGATTTCGAGGTCGGCTTCCCCATTTCCGGACTCGATTCGCTGGATCGCCGTAATTGCCATCTGTTCTTCGCTAATGTCCATCGCGATGCCGAGGACTGTCTTGTGACGTCCGGCGGCCGCGTGCTGCATGTCACGGGCGTCGGTGACAATTGTGCGCAAGCCGTCCATCATGCCTATACTAACATTGAGAAGATACGCTTTGCGGGCATGTCTTACCGCTCCGACATCGGCGTGATCTACGAGCCGGTAATGCGATGCGGCAGGGAAAGTGAGATTCTGCCGCGGCACTGGATGTGGCAAATGCCCTGCGAGTCCGACGCCACCCGCCCGGGGGCTGCCAGCTCTACACCTGTGCATGCGAACGCCTACCCCACGCTGGTGCAGCAATAAGACCAATGGAGGATCGATCATATGATCATCAGGACGATAGACGAGGCGAAGCAATCAGACCGGCGCGTCACCGCGGAGAACTGGGAGAGCATTCGCCTTCTCCTTAGCGAGGACAAAGTCGGATTCTCGTTCCATATCACGACCATGTACCCGAACACAGAGACCCGCATCTGGTACAAGAACCACTTCGAGGCCGTGTTCTGCATCGAAGGCGATGGTGAGATCGAAACCTTGGCGGACGGCAAGATTTACCCCATCCGACCAGGGACGATCTATATTCTGGACGAACACGACAGGCATCTCCTTCGCGCCAACACGCAAATGCGCAACGTCTGCGTCTTTGTCCCGGCCCTCCATGGTAACGAGACCCATGACGCCGATGGATCATATCCCCTGGAGCCCGCACCCGCGCGGCGTTGAATGGGCCGTCGCTTCAGCCAAAATTCCCAGCGCTCTTCCCGGGGACCATATTTATGTCGGACGCCATCGTGGAAATTCGCCTAGCAGGAAGTGCCGACCGTCAGGGATGGCGATCACTTTGGAGCCAGTACTGCACCGACCAGGGTGTCGACAGCTCCGAACAGTCAGCAGAGACGATCTGGCGGCGGATCGAGAACCTAGACAACTCAACCAAGGCGCTCATCGCTGTCGAAGCAGGCGGCGTTACCTTAGCTTTCATCAACTATATCATCCACTCCCACACCTGGAGCGACCGGATGCTCTGCTTCGTCGTCGATCTTTATGTCGATCATTCCTGGCGGCGCCAAGGAATCGCGGAAGCGATGATCGCGCATCTTGCTGCCGAGGGTCGTCGCCAGGGCTGGGCGAGGCTCTATTGGAATACGGACAAGTCCAATGTGCGCGCGCGGGCGCTTTACGACAAGATTGCTCGATTAAGCCCATATCTCTCCTATTTTCTTGAGCTGTAGAGACGGCGCTGGAGCGGCACCGACAAGTTAACCCGAAGGTGACTGGATCGGGATATACGAGAATATGACACCGCTCCGCCATTCCCGCTGTACTCCCCACCGCTTCCCGGCTGAAGTGATCAGCTCAGCCGCTTGCGAGCAATGTGCGCCCTCGTTTGCTCAACCGGCAGAACCGTTTTTTGAAGCTCTCACAGAGCTTCACTTTCTTCAACTTGAGCTGCAACAGGATAGGTTGCGGAAATGGAGCATTCAATGAGGCGGCCCAATCCGAACAACGTCAAACGAGTCACCTGTGTTGGCACAGGCACCATTGGCGGTGGATTTGTTGCCCAGTTTTTGGCAAGCGGATATAATGTGACAGCCTATAATCCAAGGAAAAATGCACGGGATTGCCTTGAGCGGTTGCTTGATCAGGCGTGGCCGCTACTTGAACAGATTGGCCTTAGACCGGGCGCTTCTCGGGGACGGCTTCGCTTTACTCAAGACCTTGAGGAGGCCGTATCCGGTGCCGAGTTTGTCCAGGAAAGCGTCCCTGAAGATCTCGAATTGAAGGTGCAGACATATAAGCAGCTTGACGAACTACTGCCCAACGACATCGTGATCGGCTCAAGTACTGCCGGCTTTCCGATGACGGACATCCAAAAGCGCTGCAGGTTTCCCGAGCGCACCGTCGTAACACACCCTGTGAACCCGCCGTACCTCATTCCGCTGGTCGAGGTCGTTGGAGGTGAGAAAACGGATCTCGCGGTCTTGGATTGGACTGCTGCGTTCTTCCAAGCAGCCGGAAAACGAGTCCTTCGTATGGAGAAGGAGGTCTTTGGGTTCGTCATCAACAGACTACAAAGCGCCCTTTTTAGGGAAGCGCTCCACATGATCGCGGCCGATCAAGCGACCGTTACGCAGATCGATGAATGCATAACTCATGCGCTGGGGCTGCGATGGGCATGCATGGGCCCCTTTGCCACCTTCCATTTGGGTGGTGGCGACGGCGGTTTGGGGGCATTCATGGACATGGTCGGGAAAGTGGAGTGGAGGGCTCCATACGTGACGGAAGGACCACTTCCAGACTGGACGCCTGCATTGCGTGAACGCATTTTGCAACAAGCCCAGGAAGTGATTGATGGCAGAACCATACCACAAATGATCGAAGAGCGAAATCACACGATTCTGGGGCTGCTCAAGTTGCGAGAAGAAAGTCGCATCAAGGCATCGAAACAATCTTAGCGACCCCAGCCAACCTGAAGATTATCTGCGACGAAGCAAATCCAACGCCGCGCCTTATCCAAGACCCTACGGTTGTTCACGTCGGGCGCGTTAAAGTTAACTCCGATGACCAATGCGGGCTTTGGATTTGCTTCGTCGCAGATAATCTTCAGGTTGGGGCCGCGCTAAATGCACTTCTCATCGCCAAGGTCGCAATTGCCAACAACGTGATTGGTGGATCATGAACGTAACCGTTTTGAAATTCGGAGGGTCTAGTTTTCTGCATCCTGGAGACTTCGGTCCAATCGCGCAGCATCTAGCCAAGCGATTAGCGGAAGGCGAAAACAAAATCGTTGCCGTGGTTAGCGCAATGTCGGGAACGACCGATGACCTCAACGCAGTCATGCTAGACGTCAACAAGCAACCAAAACCATCGAACGTTGATGCTGCACTCGCAATCGGAGAGATGCTCAGTGCCTGCCTCTTGGAGGCAGCCGTCAGTGGGTTAGGAATTCGCGTCCAGTCATTAAACGGCTATTCCCTTGGAATACGTTCGAATTCAGAATTTGGACGCGCTTCAGTAGAAAGCGTAGATGCGAGTCCAGTTATAGCAGCATTACAGGAGAATGACGTTGTCATTGCCGCAGGCGGCCAGGCAATTGATCAGTTCGGTAGGTTAACCTTTCTCGGCAGGAACAGCTCTGATCTGACAGCTATCGTAATCGCGTCCATGTTGGGACAGCGCGTTTGCGAAATATACTCCGATGTTCCTGGCATCTATACGGCAGACCCTCATCTTGTTCCCGGAGCGCTGTTGCTACCAGAGATTGCGTATACGACAATCGCAAGGATGTCCCGACATGGCGCAAAAGTACTGCACCACAGGGCGGTGGAATATGCCGAAAAGCACGCCGTCACAATTGTTTGCAAAACGCTCACGAACGACGGAGCTGTTACCGGTACCATTGTCGGAGGTCACGGAAACGCCAGTTCCGTGACAGTGGCCCGCGACACAGCCGTATTACGGTGCGGCAGTCTTGCAGAACGCGACGAGCTTTGCGCACTTCTCGATCAACACGACGTCAGCGCGGTCTGCATCGATGACAATTGCGGGGCCAGCATTTGCATTTTGTGCGACGTTGATTTTGGCATTCGGCGTGTCGCGCTAACGGGCAGTCACTTGGTCTCCATTGAATCAAGAACCGCGGTGACAGAGCACGGCTCTTCAAGGTTGCGCGTTCACTTGGAGGCCGACTATGAGCAGGCCATTACCCGGGCCTGCCAGATTCATCAACGAATGTATCCAGCAACGGGTGGCGAGATCTGTGGGCGGAGACCGGCTAAGCAGCGCTCCAGTTCGCTGCTCATCCGAGCAAATAATGCGCCGGAAAATACGCAATGAGTTTATTTGGCGGTAAATCACATGAGGCAGCGCCTTCTCTCTGAGGCACCAGCAACCCACAACACGGGAAAATCGACGGGCGTACGCTCCGCCGCTCGCGCGGCGGCTAAGAGCGTGCTCGCGAGCTGTTTCGCTACGCCAAGCTATACCACTTGAGACGAGCCTGATCCGTGATCTCTACTTCGGCCTCGGTCTTCTATGGCCGGACCTGGAAGGAGCACCTACTGTCGAATTTGTCGAGTCCGCGACGTTGAACGTTTGAACTAGGTTCTGTCGCACCACAATCTAAGCCATTGAGAAACGTGTAGAACATGTTTGCTAAGGCTATTTCGAAGACTTTGGCACGACTTTTGAAAATCTCTGAATGCGAACCGGCCGGAACTTCAGCCGGAATAACATGCCAGGTCTGATCAGAACTGCAGTGATAACGCTTTAGCGATGCCGTAGTGCCAACAAAAGGACGCACAGCCATCTCCTACAGCAAAGCTTTGTCCGCCCCTTGGCAGCGCGCGGCTCACTTGAGAAGAGAGGTTGCGATGGGAAAATTCGAAACTTCCAGGGGACCTGAGGAAATTACTGACCTTTCTCTACGGGAAAGGGAGTGCCTCCTATGGGTCGCGAGAGGCAAGTCTTCGTGGGATATAGGTGTTATTCTTGGAATCTCCGAGAATACGGTAAATTTCCACATGAAAAATGTAATGCGAAAGTTAAATGTTAGTAGTAGAACGGTGGCTGCCATGAAAGCAGTTGAGTCCCGTATAATTGAATTGTAAGGATCGTGTCCGGTCAGGTGGTGTAGGTCCTGAGGATTAGGTGGCCATCAGCGTTTTTCCGGCAGGGTCGGGTTGTTCAAGACCGACCTGATGGAAGATCACCGGTGACCAATGACATGATGAACGTGCGCTCGCTTGTTGAGAAGAGCGCCGACACGGATTTGTTGCGCGAGATGATTGACTTTGCGGCCGAGCGGCTGATGGAGCTGGAGGTCGGCAGCGCGACCGGTGCTGGCTACGGCGAGAAGAACCCGATGCGGCTCGCCCAACGCAACGGATACCGTGACCGGGACTGGGAGACACGGGCTGGAACGGTCGAGCTTCGCATTCCGAAGCTGCGCAAAGGTAGCTATTTCCCGAGCTTTCTGGCGCCGCGTCGCATGGCGGAGAAGGCTCTGCGGCTGTTATCCAGGAAGCTTACATGCAAGGCATCTCAACGCGTTCCGTCGACGATCTTGTCAAGGCGATAGGTATGAGCCGCATCTCCAAGAGCCAGGTGAGCGGCCTGTGCGAGGAGATCGATGTCAAGGAAGGCCTTCCTCGAAAGGCCCATCGAGGGCGATTGGCCCTGCCTCTGGATCGATGCCACCTATCTGAAGGTCCGCCGCGGCGGCCGCATCGTTTCCGTTGCCGTCATCATCGCCGTCGCGTCAACAGCGACGGCCGGCGTGAGGTTCTGGGCATGGAAGTCGGCACTTCCGAAGCCGAGCCGCTCTGGATGGAGTTCCTGCGCCGGCTGACCCGCCGAGGATTGCACGGTGTGAAGCTCGTCGTCTCCGATGCACATGAAGGTCTCAAGGCTGCCGTAGCTAAGGTTCTCAGCGCCACCTTGCAAAGATGCCGGGTCCACTCATGAGAAACGTTCTGGCGCATGCCGGCAAGAGCGGCCGGCGGGTTGTCCCCGCCTTCATCGCAACGGCCTTTGCCCAGGAGACCCCGAAGGCAGCCAGCGCTCAATGGCGCAGCGTCGCCGATCAGATAAGACCGAAAGTTCCAAAGCTCGCCACCATCATGACAACGCCGAACAGGATGTGCTCGCCTACATGACCTTCCCGAAAGAGCGCCGGGCAAAGTTCCAGTCGCCGAATCCGATCGAGCGTCTCAACGGCGAAATCAAGCGACGCACCGAGGTCGTCGGCATCTTTCCGAACGACGAAGCCATCGTCCGTCTCGTCGGCGCACTACTGCTCGAACAGAATGACGAATGGGCCGTCCAACGCGCCCGGTACCTGACACTTGAGACCATGGCATCAATGAGCGATGATCCGCAAATCAGCCTGCCTGCAGTCGCACGCTGAAATCCCCCTCCGGCCCTCGCCGGAAAGCACGGCCATCAGCCGCGACCTACACCACTCCCTGAGACAGGATCATTGTAAGGGTCTGTATTGACGCGCCTCCCACAAATCGGACCAATGAATCTGTCACCTTGCAGGATTGGAGTTTGCTGAAATACGAGCTAAAGCGACCCCGTTGAGAAATAGCCGCTCAAGCGCCGTAATATCTTGCAGGGTACTGATGGGGACAGACTTCGACCATCCGTGCTGGCCGGGAGGCACGGACGACCGCCCGTCTAGGCAAGTGGGGTTCGCTTGAAGATCAAGCATCCCAGCCGCAATCGGAATCTATGCTGAACGTTATGCCGCACTGGGTGCAGCCTTCGGTTTTCGTGGCTGCCGCTGACACATGTTGGCTGAACTGCGACCACGCCTTTCACGCGGCCTGTGAGAGTTGGCGGTGTGCGACCCGTCACGATATCTTGTTCGACTCCTTGTTGAAAGAAGGCGAACATCAAGAAACGGCTAGTAAAGATACTACCATCCCAGGTAGGCGCATCGGCGTAGATTGCCGGCTAAAATAGCGACGTCACCGCTGGGATGCCGATTAGAAAAGCTGTTTTTTACAAGATTGGGAGCTCGCATCGTCAATTCAAGAGCATGCGCGGGGTGTCGCGGTGTCATTGCTCTTATGGAGGAAGATTATGCTTCAAGAGAGTAGGATCAATTCGCTATCTGCCTTCGAAACCCTCGAGTCGAACGTGCGGTCATATTCACGTTTTTTTCCTGTTGTGTTCAAGAGGGCCGTAGGAGCCGTTCTCGAGGACGAGATTGGTCGTGAGTTTATCGATTTTCTCTCTGGCGCGGCCGTCCTTAACTACGGGCACAACGACCCCGATTTTCTAAACGATGCAATTTTATACCTGCAAAAAAATGGCCTTATCCACGCGTTGGACATGGCCACGTCGGCCAAAAGAGACTTTATGGAGCACTTTGCTGCAACGATATTGCGCCCACGTGGTCTGACATACAAATTTCAATTTTGCGGTCCAACCGGCGCCAATGCCGTGGAAGCCGCCTTGAAACTCGCGCGGAAAGCTACTGGACGGCACAGTATAATTTCGTTCACCAACGGCTATCATGGAGTGAGCTTGGGGGCTCTTGCGGTGACCGGCAATCGATATTACCGGGATGCAGCAGGCCTACCTCCCACCGGGGCAGTGTTCATGCCCTATGATAGGTATTGGGGAGCTGCCAACGATACTTCGAAATATATGGCCAAGGTGCTTGTTGACCCTAGCAGTGGTGTCGACCTACCGGCAGCCGTTATTCTGGAAACCATACAAGGCGAGGGAGGCATCAACCCAGCGAGCAAAGAGTGGCTGCAGTCCCTCGAGCGGCTTTGCAGAAAGCACGACATCCTCCTGATTGTTGATGACATTCAGGCAGGTTGCGGACGAACGGGTAATTTTTTCAGTTTCGAATTTGCGGATATATCCCCAGACATCGTTCTTTTGTCAAAGTCCCTCAGTGGCTGCGGGCTGCCGCTATCCCTCGTGTTGCTCAAACCCGACTTGGACGTTTGGCAACCCGGCGAACATAGTGGCACTTTCAGAGGCAACAATCTTGCGCTCGTGACGGCGACAGCTGCATTGAGAAAATATTGGACAAATGAAAAGCTATCTGCGCGTGTTGTGGAGACAGGACGCCTCATGAACGAGCGCCTTCGGGAGGTCGCCCAAAACAACCGAGGCAGATTTTCCGTGCGCGGAAGGGGCATGATGTGGGGGCTCGATTGCGGCACAGGTGGAATGGCCGAGAATATTGTGCACAAAGCCTTTGAAGATGGGCTCGTGATAGAGCGATGCGGTGCGGAAGGCCAAGTTATCAAACTTCTTCCTCCTTTGACTGTTGATGAGCAGACGCTTCAACGTGGTCTGGACATTCTGGACAAGGCCGTGCAGGCAAGCGGCTAAGCCGGATCGGCTGCGCTCCGATCGAGAGAACCCCTTCGGGGAGAACCGTCTTGTGGTACGCTCGCGCGCCGTTCATTGTGTAGATTTGGCCGTCCTAGAACATCAGATGCGCTGGTCTCCCGCAGTGGCTCACCGCATACTTCAGGTCCGAGCCGCTGTTGCCAATGGTCGACTGAAGCAAGCCAATTTTGCTCTTGCGGCTTGCCCCCCAGTTTCTTCCCGCTCCCGGCGATGATCTCGGCGGGAAGCGGAGGCGTTTGTAGCTGATGAGCGCGCGTCATTCATGAACCGGTGTCTACCCAGCGGCTCCACACAAGAAGTTACCGTGACATTGCCGATTGAGCTCCTGAAGCTTGGAGCCCGGACTGCACCGGGTGGGGAACCCGTACCCGTATGTGCCTTGACCTTCCAACGTAGATCGGCGGCCTTGGTCTTGGGAATCTCGACGTGTAAGCCATAGCCGTAGCGTCTGTCCCAGTGCATGACAAAGCGGGATCCGAGGAATTCGAACCCGTTTGTTATGGCCGTGACCTTTGTCTTTCCGGCGACAACGGCCATGACGCCCATCTTGCTTCTACAATATAACGTAAAACAAACTTAAAGAATATTTACGCAATTAGCTTGCTAGAATTGTATATTGCCGATGAAATAACATTTGTACCGTGGATGCGTAGATCATGAAGTAGAAAATATAACCCGGATATTCGCAGATGAGATATGACAAAAAGAGGCGACGGTTGCTGGAAGAAATTATAGAAAAGCAGTCACATTTTGCGAGCAAAAGGCAAATGCTACGTGAGTGGACGAGTAGACATCTTCTCTATGTCAAGGCAACTAGGTGTGCCCTTCTTCATCCAGTTGGCCTTCCGGCCGCTTCGATCTTATATGACTATCTCCCGGCAACGAGAATTGAGGGGCTTCGTGCGAACAAAGACGATGAGCTGATCCGCGAATGCGCCCGCCGCCATGGGCGATATATGACATTGCTTGGGCTGCCGTCGATGTCTTGGTGGTCGGGCTGGCCACGACCCATCTGCGCTCGCCAGAAGAAGCGCTCCGCCGTCGCAAATCACGGCGCCCAGCGAGCCAGAACTCGCCCCCCTCGCGACGCTGCGGTCGTGTGCGAAATTCACCCACCGGCCACGAACCTTGGAAGAGACTTCATCGACAGGCCACCTGCCGGTAATACTCCGATACCCCGATCGAAACATTCCAGAAGTACAGACGCGTGAAGCAAACCGCCCGCCGCAAGATGGTGGTGCGATCGACTAAAATGCCTTGCTCGGCCATCGCTTCGAGGCCGCGCAGTGTCTGAGATCGAAGGCCAAGCAACAGCAAACGTAAAAAAAGATGACAGACCGGTCAATCTGGCGCCCCTTAAACATCGCAACTCTCCGCATGCTGGCAATGAAGAGGTTGCAACCATCCAGCAGGAGTCGACATGCAACAGAAAGCGCCACTACTTGGCTCCAGGCCATTCCATGTCACCAACCGGCAGGTCATGGCGATCGCGATTCCCATGACGCTCGCATCCCTCACAACGCCGCTGCTCGGCATCGTCGACACGGCCGTGGTCGGCCAGTTCGGCGATGCCGCATTGCTTGGCGGTCTCGCGATTGGAGCCACCTTTTTCGATTTCGTCTTTACACCCTTCAATTTCCTGCGGTCCGGTACGTCCGGTCTCATCGCCCAGGCTTTCGGGAGGGGCGATGCCCTGGAAGAGCGAGCAGCCTTCTGGCGCGCATTTGTTATTGCCGCTATTTCCGGCTTCGCCCTAGTCCTGCTTGCGCCACTGATTGCCGCGGTGGGCGAATGGTTTATGAACGCCGACCCGGCCCTGACCACCGCGATGGATGTGTATGTCCGAGTCCGCCTTATCTCGGCGCCCGCCGCGCTAATCAACTATACAATCCTCGGTTATTTCCTAGGTCGCGGCGAGGCCGGCGTCGGACTTTGCCTGCAATTCCTCCTCAACGGGATGAATATCGCGCTGTGCATCGTTCTGGGCCTTTATCTCGGATGGGGCGTCGCAGGCGTCGCCTGGGCAACGGTGTGCAGCGAACTTGCCGCCGTGATAGCCGGTATGGTGGTCCTCATTGGGCGCTTCAGGGCGCTGCCGAAAATATCACCCCGGCATACGTTCGACATCGCGGCGATAAGGTGGATGCTTCACGTTAACCTCGGCATTATGATCCGTTCCTTAGTGATCATGGGCGCATACATCCTATTCGCGCGGCAGGGCGCGCAACTGGGCACGCTGACTCTCGCTGCCAATGCGGTGCTGATGCATTTTGTAGACGTCGCATACTACTTCCTCGGCGGGTTCGAGAGCGCCGCCCAGCAGCTCGCCGGTCGTGCCGTCGGCGCCCGTGATCAGCCGGCGTTCTTGCGTGCCCTCAGGCTGACCGCGGGCTGGGGATTCTCACTTGCGGGATTCGCAAGCGTCCTCGCCTTCGCGTTCGGCGAACAACTCATAGGCGCCATAACAAGTGCAGCGGACGTGCGTGCGGAGGCGGTTGTCTATCTTCCTTGGGCGGCTTTCGCGGCACCGAGCGGCGTGCTGGCCTTCCAGATGAACGGGGTGTTCATCGGCGCCAGTTGGTCGCGCGACATGTGCAACGCGATGCTTATATCTTTCGCGGTCTTTATCGCCGCTTTGTTCGCCTTCGGACATATATTCGGCAACGACGGGCTCTGGGCCGCCTTTCATATTTTTCTCCTCTTGCGGGGGGTAAGCCTGCTGTCGATCATGCGTCGCCGTGTTCGCACCGCCTTCGTGGAATGATCGTCGATCGGCTAATTCTCATGTACTCTGTCAAGGGTGAAGGCGAGGGAGCAACTGCTTGGAATGAGTGTGCAAAGCAGGCGGATTGGCTGGTGCTGCACAGGGCCGTGGGCATTCTCATGCAGCTGGAAACCTCGAACTACCGCAATTTCCAGAGGGGGGTGGTGCGGCAGTGAGGTTGCGAACACCCTGACGCGCGGCTGGATTTCGGTCGTTGGTGCGGGCGCGGGCGATGCCGACCGTGCGGACAAACGGGAGCGGGAAGAAGTGGAGTGCGCCCCTTGGGGTGGACAAGGATCAGGCTGCTGATTTGCCAGTCTGCCGGCAGTGACGTGTTTGTTCATGAGAGCGCCGAACCGTGATGGCCGGCCCGACCGAAAGCCTCGGCGAAATTCCGGCGCGCCGCATCCGACGCCGTGTCCTGCGTGGCGAGCGTCGAGCTTTCGGGCAGCGCCATGTCGATGCCGGTGCCGACGATCGCGAGCAGCGCCGCCGAGCCGTACGTCTTGAGATAGTGGTTGTTGACCTTGTCGTTGAAGCCGCCGTAGCCCTCGGCATCTGTCCGCCATGCCGCCGACCTGTAAGGTCCAGCCGTTCGGGAAAATGATGTCGGTCCAGACGACCAGCACGCGCGACTGGCCGAACGAAACCTTGCTGTCATAACGCCCGAACAGCTTGGCGCCTCGCGGGATCAGCAGGCGGTGACCGGGCGAGCTGTCATAGACGTTCTGGCTGGCCTGCGCGGTGATGCGTCCCGGAAGATCCGAGTTGATGCAGGTGACGAGCGTCGCCGGGATCCGAACCGCGTTTGAGCTCGTAGAGAGATGTTGGAACTGAGGAGATAGCCGAGCTCTTGATGTCGGCATTGAAAAAGTCTTGACAGCGGCCGCTCAGGGCAGCCCTAGGATATCGCGCGCTTCCTTAGGTGTCGCCGGCTCATGTCCGAGAACATTGATGAGGTGTCGAGCGCGCTCCACAAGCTGTCCATTAGTAGCGAAGACGCCTCGTCGTAGATATAGATTATCTTCAAGGCCTACACGGATGTTACCTCCAAGCAGGACGGACTGCGCTGCGATCGGATACTGGTTTCGCCCTGTCCCGAGAGCGCCCCAATGAGCGCGCTCCGGCAGTAAGCCTTTCATGTAAGCAACCGTGTCTGGCGTCGCCGGTGCATTCCACTTCACGCCCAGCACAAATTGAAATATCGGGATGCCAGTGATTAAGCCCTCGGCGATCAACTGATGCGCAAAGCCGATATCGCCACCCTCAAATACTTCAATTTCTGGCTTAACGCCGAGCTCCTTAAAGCGCTTCGCCATCGCCCGAAGCGTGCGCGGCGTATTTAGGTAAACGTACTCATCGCCGCCATCGCCTTGATTTGATGTCGTGACATCGAGAGACGCAATGTCCGGTAGACACTCTTCAATGTGCGCATAGCGGATTTCGGGCGGTGCCACCGTCGTGCCAAGCGCGGCGCGCGATTCGTCTCCCGGATCGGGCACAAACCGGGCATTTCCGCCGCAGGTGAGGTTTAAGATGACATCGACTGACGACTGGCGGATCCTGTCAGAAGCCTCCTTGAACAGATCTACATCATAAGAGGCGCCGCCGGTGGCGGGATCGCGCACATGAACATGGACGATCGCTGCGCCAGCGCGCGCGGCTTCAATTGCCGAGTCGGCGATTTCCTTGGGAGTAATCGGAAAATTCGGGTGATCGCGATTGTATTTTGATCCGCCCGTCACAGCGCATGTGATTATGATTTTGCGAGTGTCGAATGGCGCTATTGGCATAGAACTAGATCCTGTGTTGCTGACATCAGACAGTAAGACCGAAATCTGGAACAGCGCCACCGATGTTGAGTTATGACAACCTGCGACTCATTATGCTGTAAGCGACAAGGAGACCCCGTCTAGCAGCATCGGGGCCGGATAAGGTATGGCACGGACGATTTCACACACTGGGAGTATCTATGTCTGCGCCTATAGCTAAGCTAGCCCTAGAACGATCCATATGATTGAGGCTGTGCCGGAACGCCTTGCGGGTTCACCTCGTCAGTTGCGGCGTTTTTGGTAAGCGATAAACAGCGATTGTCGTGCATGCAGCAGGACCAGCCGTGACTTGCCGAACTTTGTCTCGGATGGTGAGAATGCCCTGGTCGAGATCTACGTCGGCCTGAGCAGGCCGAGCGCTTCGGAATGGCGCAGTCCGGCCAACTGGCGGCAATTTGCCAGGGGGCGCCGACGCTCAATATCTATCCCGACCAAACCCGAGACTGAAGGCTGATACAACGACGGCGGACCAATCGTGGCTATGAGACTGGCTCACTTCAATACCGTGCGCCGGCAATTGGGGCTTGCTGAAGCGCGAAACGGTCATCTGGAGGTCTCTCGGCGGAACATGCAAATGCGCAGCAAGGATGATTCGAAAATCGTTCTTTGCCTGAAGATATGAAAGGCGTATATCCATGTGACGAATTTTTCTGCCCGTTCCCGCTCAGCTGGACTCAGCACTTCGCGACAGTGCAACGTCGGGATCGTCAGCTGTGCATGCCGGAAAACCCAAAACATCGATTGTACCCGTCTACCTATTCGAGTGCATGCGTCACAGCCTGCTCCACCACACGCCCTTTGATCAGCGCAACGGTCAAGTCGTTGACGCTTTGGCCGTTCACCCTCCTTCAGCTGCCTTAGGTGGCGTGGGTCGTTGTTACTGAGTAGGAGTCACTTCTACGCCGCCGACGGCTCGCGATGTGTAAAGATATATGAAGCCACTTCAACGATTGCGAAAGGGTTTGATGCTCCCGCTGTCCACCTTTTTGACTTTTCCCTTCAAAATTTATAACGCCAGTCATCTGCAATTCTTACTTCTAGTGAATATGTGTTCTGTCATACGACAGGTTCACATAAACGACTGAATAATTCTCCGAAAATTCGAACTGTTTCCAAGAGAAGACGGGTAGCGTTCTCCGCACAACTATGTGGCTGGAGAAAGCAATGGATCATGTTACGCGTCCGCTGTCGCATGGCCAGATGGGCCTTTGGATACATCATCAAAAACGACCGACCGGTAGCGAATACAATCTGCCAGTCGAGCTGCGCATAAAGGCACCGTTCGACATGGATGCCTTGCGGCGCGCGCTCCAATCATTGATCGACCGCCACGAAATGCTGCGCACGACCTTTCACCAGGAAGGCGAGCATGTCGTTCAACGCATTCATAAGACAGCTCCTCTGAGCTTTCATGTCGTTCGGCTGCCAGGTGTCGAAGAGGCGGCTTTCCATGAATCCATCGCGGCGGAAGCTCGCTCGCCTTTCGATCTGGAGCATGGGCCGCTGTTTCGCGCTCACCTGTTCATCAGCAGTGCCATGGAAGAGACTCTCCTCCTCAATTTCCATCACATCATATCCGACGGCTACAGCATTCGTATCTTCCTGCACGAGTTCGGCAGGCTCTACCAGGCGTTCTGCGGCGACACGGATATGCCGGGTCTGACTACGGCGGCTCCTTACGGGGACTTCGTAGCATGGCAAGAGCGCCTGCTGGCTGGCGACGACGGAGAACGCATGTGGGCCTACTGGCGCAGCCAGTTTGTCGATCATGAGCCCGGCCTGGCCCTTCCTACCGACAGACCACGAGCTGCAATTGCCACGCACACCGGGTCAGTTTTCTCCGTGAATATTGAGATGCCGCTGGTCGCGCGCTTGGAGCGACTGGCGCACAAAGAAAAAGTGACGCTCGCCGCCGTGCTGCTTGCTGCCTTTTATGTCCTGCTGCATCGTTATGGCGACCAGGATGACATCACCCTTTACGCGCCACGCCTCGGTCGTCCGGCAGAAGATTTTTCGGGGACCTTCGGCTACTTTGTGACCCTGGCTTCCCTACGCCAGGATCTTTCCGGAAATCCCATTTTTCTTGACCATCTGCAGCGAGTGCGTCAGGTCATGCGCGGTGCGCGCAGCCACGAGTATTTTCCTTTTCCCCTGCTGCTGGAGAAGCTCAAGCTCCCCCCTGCACCTGATCGCAATCCGCTCGCGCAAGCAGTTTTCAACTTCATTCCGGAGGCGGTTAGTTCTCTTGGCTTCACGCCACGCGACGTCGACCTCGCCGACTTGCCTGCGCAAATCCGACTCTGCGAGACCGATATCTGGATAGATCTTGACTTTCGTATCCTGGCCGGCAAGGACAGCGTGCGCCTTTATGTCGTATACAACGCGGATTTGTGGGATCCTAGCACCATCGAGCTGCTGGCGAAGCACTATTATTTGCTGCTTGATGCGATTGCAGATGCGCCAGCGCGACGGATAGGTGACTATAGTCTTCTGACCCCAGAGGAAGAGCGCCAGCTTCTGTACGACTGGAACGAGACAGCTGCACGTTTCCCGGCCAACATTTGCCTGCACAACCTGATCGAAGAGCAGGCCGCCGCTTACCCAGACAATATGGCTGTCAGCTGCCCGTTGGAGGCACTCAGCTATGCCGCACTTGAGCAAAGGGCAAACAGGCTCGCCCGTCATCTAATTTCAAAAGGTGTCGGCCTTGGAGACGTGGTCGGCATTCTCTTAGAGCGTTCGTGCGATCTCATCGTCGGCTTTCTAGCGGTCCTGAAGGCCGGGGCCGTCTATGTTCCTCTCGATCCGCGACTTCCACCCCAGCGCCTACGCTTCATGATGCGGGACGCTGGCGCCACTGCGATCATCAGCAAGGCCAAGCTTCAAGAATACACATTCGGACAAGCCCTGTCAGGGCTAAACATTGAAGGTGTGAATGGATGCGCGGCGGTTCTCCTCGACATGGACCAAACGGAAATTGCCCTGCATGAAGTCACGCCTCCGCACTGCCCTGCTGGCCCCTCCGACTTGGCTTACGTGATCTATACGTCCGGGTCCACGGGCCAGCCGAAAGGCGTGATGATTGAGCACCGCAGCGTCTGCAACGTGGTGGAGGATCTAAAAAGAACCTATCAGTTGGGGCCGGATAGCCGAGTATTGCAGTTCGCTTCCTGTGGATTTGATGCATCGCTATTCGATATTATGCTGGCTTTGTCCTCGGGTGGTCGATTGTGCCTTGCGCCCCCATCGGCATCACTGCCCGGAGCAGAGCTCGTCGAGTTCATGCGCCGTGAGCGCATCACCGTTGCCGGTCTTACACCGACAGCTTGGACATCCTTGCCGTCGACTGATCTTCCTGATCTCACCGTAATCAAGTCAGGCGGAGAGCCCTTGCCGTCGAGCCTCATTGAGCGATGGGGCGAAAAGCGCCGCATCTTCAATTCCTATGGTCCGACCGAAGCGACCATTTACTGCATAAGGACCGAGGTGAGAGCCGACGGGCGAAAGCCACCCATTGGGCGCCCCGCCGGCAATACCCAGGCTTACATCCTTGATCGCTATGGAAATCCGGCACCGATCGGCGCAATCGGTGAACTTTACATCGGGGGCGTCGGCATAGCCCGGGGCTACATGAATCGCGATGAACTCACGCGCCAGGTTTTCCAGGCAAACCCGTTCGATGACGAGCCGGAATCCAGGCTGTACAAAACTGGGGATCGGGCCCGCTATCGGTCAGATGGCACGATTGAGTTCCTGGGCCGGAAAGACGGACAGATCAAGATTCGCGGCATGCGCGTCGAGCTTGCCGAAATTGAGCAATGTCTGATCGAGCACGAAAACGTCAAAGGATGCTGCGTCACACTGACAGACCGTCTCGACGAGAATACGGGCCTCACAGCTTATGTGGTGAGGCGACGGGAAAGTTCGGAGGATATCGATGAACTTCAGGCTTTCCTGCGCGCCGCGCTGCCTGGCTACATGATTCCCTCGCGGTTCGTGTTCCTTCCGCAGCTACCGACCAATCGCAGCGGCAAGATCGATCGGCGCGCTCTTCCCGATCCGGGGGACGCCTCGAAATTAAAGGCCGCAACTGTTCCGACTGGCAGGCTGCAGACGGAAGTGGCTGAGATCTGGAAGGACGTGCTGAAGCTGGATTCCGTTGGCGTTGAAGACAATTTCTTCGATGTTGGCGGACATTCCCTGGCCATCGTCCAGGTTCAGGCGCGTATCCACGATCGATTGGGCATTGATTGCAAGATTCTGGACCTGTTCGAGCACACCACCATAAGAAGGCTCGCCACGCACTTGGCCGCAATTCCACGCGCTCCTCACGCCGCGCAGGACTTAAAGAGATCGAGTGGCCCGGCCACAATTGAAAGTGAACCCAACGAGGACCACAATGCCGTTGCAATCATTGGGATGGCGGGCAGGTTCCCGGGGGCGGAGAATGTTGATCAGTTCTGGAGCAACTTGGCTGATGGCGTAGAGTCAATTGCAGATCTGGATCAACAAGCATTGCGGGCAGCTGGTGTCGATCCCGAGACTTTGGCCAAGCCTAATTATGTTAGGCGCGAGGCCGTTATCAGCGGAGTTGATTTGTTTGACGCAGCGTTTTTCGGCATCTCGCCTAAGGAAGCAGCCTGGATGGACCCGCAACAGCGGATCCTGCTGGAAACGGCGTATCAGGCGCTCGATCATGCGGGATACGGATCGCGCGAGACAGTAGGAGGCGGTGTGGGCGTCTTTGCCGGCGTAGGGGCGAACCACTACCTGGCTGCACGTGAAGGAGGCCGCGACCTGCTGGATTCGGAGAAGTTGCAAATCAGCATTCTTAATGGCCCCGATTTCACGGCGACGCGTATCGCCTACAAGCTCAACTTGACCGGCCCCTGCGTGTCAGTTCAGACGGCCTGCTCCACTTCGCTGGTTGCTGTCCACCTCGCCTGCCAAAGCCTGCGCCGCGGCGAGTGCGACATGGCGCTGGCGGGTGGCGCATCGATTTCCCTACCCCATGGAAAAGGCTATCTCCATCAACAAGGCCACATCCTCTCTCCTGACGGCCATTGTCGTGCATTCGATGCCAAAGCGCAAGGAACGGTGAGAGGCAGTGGAGCTGCGGTCGTCGTCCTGAAGCGGCTAAGCGATGCATGCCGAGACGGCGATTATATCTGGTCCGTCATAAAGGGAATCGCCATCAACAACGATGGCGCCGCCAAGGTAGGCTTCACCGCCCCCAGCGCCGAGGGCCAGGCTGCCGTGATTCGAGCTGCCCTAACCGATGCTGACGTCTCCGCGGACAGCATTAGCTATGTGGAGGCGCATGGTACAGGGACTTATCTTGGAGACCCCATCGAAATCTCCGGCCTGACCAAGGCTTTCCGTTCTCACACCGCCAGGAACCAATTCTGCGCAATAGGTTCGGTGAAGACAAATATTGGCCACCTCGACGCCGCAGCGGGTGTAACGGGATTGATTAAGCTCGCCACAATGCTGAACAAGGGCGTCATTCCAGCGAGTCTGCATCTTGATAAGCCCAACCCAAACATCGACTTTCAGGAAAGTCCGGTCTTCGTAAACAAGGCTTGCACCGCTTGGCCCAAGGGTGGTGGGCCAA
This sequence comes from Sinorhizobium mexicanum, assembly GCF_013488225.1. Taxonomy (NCBI): domain Bacteria; kingdom Pseudomonadati; phylum Pseudomonadota; class Alphaproteobacteria; order Hyphomicrobiales; family Rhizobiaceae; genus Sinorhizobium; species Sinorhizobium mexicanum. The sequence continues at coordinate 231,265 of NZ_CP041240.1, forward strand.
GGCGTGGTGGGGTCAGCTCGTTTGGCATTGGCGGCACGAACGCGCACGCGGTTCTCGAGGAAGCTCCGACGCGAACCGGTGAGCAAGGTGATGGCAGGCTGCACCTCTTTCCAGTATCGGCGGCGAGCAGATCCGCACTAGCAGAAGTGCTCCGGCAAATGGCCGGCTTTTTACGCCGAAACGATATTCAGCAAAACGCTGCGAATATCGCATACACGCTGCAAACGGGTCGAGCCGCTCTCAGATATCGCACAAGTTTCGTGGGATCCGATCTAGTGGAACTAGCCGACCAACTCGATCAGGCGGCATTGCAGGCGGGCGCGACGCGAGAGCCAAGCAGTGAACCCCGCATCGTGTTCATGTTCTCCGGCCAGGGCGGGCAGCAGATTGGAATGGGTCGGGAGCTTTATAAAGAAGAGCCGGAATTCCGCAGCGCCATCGACGAATGCGCAAATTGGCTTAACGAGTTCGCACATATTGATTTCCGCCACCTGCTCTACAGGGAAGGCAGATCCGATGGCGAGCGTGAGCCTGAGCTTGAAGCGGTCATTCAGCCTGTGATCTTCGCTACGCAATATGCAGTGGCCAAGCTCTTCATCTCCTGGGGCATTTCCCCGGCAGCTGTGATCGGCCACAGTATCGGAGAATATGCAGCCGCTCATATTGCGGGCGCCATATCCTTGCCCGATGCCATTCGACTGACGCTGACAAGGGGGCAATTAACGTCCCGAGTGCCCGCCGGCGGGATCGTTGCAGTCGGCCTGTCGCCCGAAGAGCTCCAAGCTTATTGGAACGATAGCCTGTCATTGGCGGCCGTAAACGGGCCGCGTCAGTGCGTCGTTTCCGGGGCCGAATCCGAGATCGCAGCGTTTCATGAGGGATTACAGGCGAGATCCATTCCGAGCAAACGAGTGCGTGCAAGCCATGCTGTGCATTCATCCCTGCTCGATCCAATCCTGCCGGAGTTTAGGATTCATGCGGAACAAGTCGAGCTGCACGCGCCGCAGGTACCTTTTATGTCAACGGTGACCGGCAACTGGCTCGAGGCGGACGTGCCGCTCGATGGCGGCTATTGGGTCCGCAACCTGCGAGAGACAGTGCAGTTCAATTTGGCTTTCGATCGGCTCGTGCAATCGGGCCACGAGTTGTTTATTGAGATGGGGCCTGGCGCAGCCCTGACCGGACATTCCAGACAATTCAAGTCAAAGGACGACCTGCGCAGCCCCGTTGCCTTTCCGGCCTTGCGGGGCAACGATCATAAGCAAGGCGATCACGCGAGACTGCTACAGACGCTGGGAAAGCTTTGGGTCTGCGGCGTTCCCGTTGATTGGTCTGGTCTGCACGGCAATAGAGCCCGGCAGCGTACCCCCCTCCCCCCTTATCCTTTCGATCGCAAGCGTCACTGGCTTGACGCGGGCGCCAATGCGAAGGCACAAGATGTGGACTTGGTTCAACCTGGTATTGCGGCCGTATCCGCCGATCGCCCGGCCGAGAACGAAGAAGCGCGCAGTCCGATTGGGGGTGAGATGTCTGCTGAGGCAGCTTTGGACTGCCAAATCGCGGCGGTCTATCGGGACATTTTGGGCCTCGATGACGTTGCTCTAACCGATAGTTTCTTTGATCTTGGTGGCGATTCATTGAGTGCCTTAAGCGTCATCAATTGCATCGAGCAGCTCACGGGAGAGAGACTGGCTGCGTCCCAGTTGCTCGAACACCAGACACCAAGAAGTCTCGCGATAGCCCTGTCGAAGCCCCTTAACAGCGCATGGCCGAGTGCATTGGTGCCAATACAAACCGGCGGTTCGCGGGCGCCTCTGTTTTGCCCCCACCCTTTTGGAGGAAATGTGCTCTTATATACGCCTCTTGCTAAAGCACTCGGCGTGGAGCAGCAAGTCTTCGGCCTTCAGGCGCGCGGTCTGGACGGTGAGACGAGACCTCACCTGAGCATTCCGGAGATGGCGCGAGAATACGTTGAGGCCATCAAGAGCGTGCAGTCCCACGGCCCTTATCAGCTTGTAGGCTTGTCGATGGGCGGCAGTATTGCTTGGGAAATGGCTTGCCAATTGAGCGATGCTGGTGAGCAGATAGCAATACTGGGGCTGCTCGATGCCAAGGCGCTTCACAAGTATGAAGCGCACACAAGTGGCCTTTATCATCCCCTGCTCGGCAACAGCCCCATTCCTGACTGGCTGAGCGAGCAAGCTATAATATTGAGCATTCTTTTCCCCCCGCTGAAGAAACATTGGAAAAAGCTGAAATCCATCAAACGTGAGCGCCAAGTCATCGCCTTGCTCGAGCTCGGAAGGCAAGCAGGTAAACTCCCCGCCATCAGTGACACGCAGCTCGATCGTATCCTGACAGTTGCCGAGGCAAATAGAATTGCGCTGCGTAACTATACGCCTCGAGCGAACGACAGCAGGTGCGTCCTTTTTGCGGCCAAGAAGGGGTTGCGCACATCCACGAATGAACATGATGGCGATCTTGGGTGGAAGCAGTTCGCCCTAGGCCACTTGGAAATTCACGAGGTTCCGGGTGATCATTACACAATGGTCGCTCCCCCTCATGTAAGCGTCCTGGCAAAGAAGCTCCAAAATTATCTCAATCGAAACGACTAAGCGACGGCACCAGCAGCGGATCGCAAAAGATCCGGACAGGGCCGGTGACAAAACTGTTGCAACAGATCCTTCAAGTAAAGTTATAGAATTTTTGCGACCGCGGATCGCTGGCAATGGTACGTTCACCACAAGTCTGAGGTCAGGCAAGGCTGAAGAAGCTTTCTCTGACATACGCTAACGACCGCCGCACAGCGCGCAATGTCGGAGACAACGGCCAATGGCAAAGAGAGCACTAATCCTTCTTGAAGGTTCAAGGTATAATGGTCCGCTATACGTCCAGGCGACCCCGCGTCTTGGCCTTCATCCAATTGTCCTGTCGGCTGATCCAGCCCAGTACGACTATCTTGGGGCCGAAGGAATTGAGGCAATCCGTGTCGATACAGCCGACGTCGATGCGCTGATCCGCGAATGCTCCGGGCTGCACGAAACCTATGACATTGCTGGCATTACATCCGTCGGGGACTCGTTCTATGCGACAGTTGGCAAGCTCTGCCGGCATTTCGATTTGCCGGGACCGGACCCTACATCCATCGAACAATGCTGTGACAAATTCAAGCAACGTCAGCTTCTGGAGGAAGCCGGCATTTTAATACCTGCTTATCGCTTGGCAGCGGATGCGACGGAGGTGGAAAGCGCTGCCGAGGAGATCGGCCTGCCGGTGATTATCAAGCCAGCCGTGGGCAGCGGCAGCAGGGGAGTCCGATTGTGCCGCGACGTCAACGAGTTGGCCGAACATACGACTTATCTGTTGGGCGGGAAGCACATATGGCGGGCCTCGCCGAGGATCCTGGTCGAAGAATTCGCAGAAGGACCCTACTATCTCGTTCACATAATGGGAAATGAGGTCATTGGGATTGAAGCCGGTGACTCGGGCCCTCCGCCGTATTTCGTCGGTCATGAGAGCATCTTTCCGGCACCGCTGACGGATGACGAGCATGAGCGCATGGCCGATGTTTCGCTAAGCTGTTTGCGAGCACTCGACCTTGGCTGGGGGCCAACCTGCATTGAGTTCCGGTGGACAAAGCGTGGCCCAGTCGTCATTGAAGTCAATCCGCGTCTTGCTGGTGCGCCCTGTTCTCAACTGATTCAGCTGGCTTACGGTGTCGATCTCATCACCGAACACGTCAAGCTTGCCATTGGCGATGAATGGGATTTGCGCAGAAGGCATTCGCACATTGCGGCCGCGCGGTACCTCGTTCCTGATCGCGATGGCACCCTCGATTGGATCGGCGGCGATAATCGGGCGGCTGCCATACCCGGTGTAGCCGAGGTCAAATTCTATGTTGAAGCCAAGACGCCAATCGTGAGGAAGGGTGACCTCCGAGACTTGATCGGGTATGTCATCGCCGCTTCCCCCAGGCGCGCTTCGACAGAGGCGATACTTCAGCGTGCCGTCGACTTAATCGATTGGTCGATTACACCATTTTTGACCCCTGGCGAACAGGAACAACCTGCGGCCCCCTAAGAACCTAAGCAGTTGTCCCCGGCGCTTCCTGTTGCGGGTCACCACGCCCAGCCCCATCCGCACCCTTTGTACCGCGGCATAAAACGCACCAATACGTCCTTGCACACTGACCCAGTAAGTAGCCGCGAAGTCCCTGGCGATCAAAAGCCTGACATTCAGGAGGAAATATAAGATTATGAAGCGCATAGCAGTCGGACGCCTGTTTCATGAATCGCACGGATATGCGCCTGCGATAGCCGCGACAGATATCACGGTTGTTCGCGGCGAGACTGTGATCGAGGCGGTCAAGGGAAATGGCACAACGCTCGGCGGGATTGTCGACGCCTTGATTGAACGCGCTGATATTGAAATTCTTCCCGTTTCAGATTCGATGGTCGCCCCGAGCGGCGCCATCGATCATGGTTTCTACGTTGAGCAACGCCAGTTCTGGGGCGAGGAGCTCAAGAAGCTCGCACCCGATGCGGTTGTTCTGGACCTGCATGGGTCGATGTCCACGACTGAGTTCGAAGATGCGGAAGGTGATTTCCTCTCCTACATTCGCGGCGCCATCGGCGGAAACGCGGTCATCGGAGTAGGTCTCGACCTTCATGCCAACATCACGCCGCAGATGTTGAAGGCAGCCGACATCTGCATCGCCTGCAAGAACAATCCCCATGACGATTACTACGACAATGGCAAGAAGGTCGTTAGATTGGTTTTCGATGTCCTGGAAGGCCGTCTGCGCCCGGTCTATACCTTCGCGAAAACCCGAATGATTGCCCCAGGCAGGCTCGAAACTCATCTCAGCCCACTTAGGGAAATGCACGCACGTGCACGTGCGCTCGAGAAGTCGGAAGCGCCAGTGGTGGACCTTAGCATCTACAACGCCTATCGCTTTGCGGATCTAACGGACATGGGTCAGGCCGCTGTAATCCTCAGCAACGGGCCATATGCGCAAGCAAAGGCGATCGTGGAGGATTACGCCCAGGAGTTCTGGGATCTGCGCGAGTGCTTCAAGGATGAAGCCGTGACGATCGAAGAGGCCCTAGATGCCACTGCGAAGGACAAGAGCGGCATCACCAAGGCGCTTGCCGATCTTGGAGACCGGACGCTGGCCGGCGCGCCGGGCGACAGCACCTTGATCCTGCAGGCCGCACTGAAGCATCCTGTGAAGCTCCAGGGCGCGATGACGGTCAATGATCCGGAAACCGTCGCTCAGGCACATGCCGCCGGAGTCGGCGCGAAAATCAAGATGCGTCTCGGCGGCAAGGTGACCCCGCTATATCTGCCCTTCGAGGTCGAAGGCGTGGTCAAGATGCTCAACAATAGGGATATTAAACTCATTGGGCCCAGTTTTGCCAACGAATCCGCTTCCATGGGAAATACGGCCCTTATCGAGATTGACAACCGTATCCTTGTGATTGCCACTTCAAAGCCAGGGTTCATCGTTGATCGGGCCGTTTTCGAATCCCACGACATCAATATCATCGAGCAGGACTTCATCGTCATGAAGTCGCAGTTCCACTTCAATCGGAATTTCGAGGGCGTTGCAGCGACTATCTATGTTGCAAGCGCGGGCCTCTCCTATTTCGTCCCAGGTGCTTTCCCCAAAAAACGCGCACGGGTCTGGCCGGACACCAACGTGGGTGACGCGCCCATCGTCGCGGCTCAAGTGGTGGAGCGTTTAGCCGTATAAGGCATTATCGCGACACTAGGCCGGCTGGGCTCGCAGTTACTGTCGACAACGCGTCGGTAGCAGGCCAGATCGCCGAAATCGCTCGATCCTCTCATCAGAGGGCGTTATCAACTTAACTTAACTCGCGTTCAGGGATTTGCGGCATTTACCGATGTCATGAACACCGCAACCGTCAGCTAGAAGCGCGATCGTTCCCCGCCGCAGATCATCGCCAATGCAGTCTGGCTCTACTACAGGTTCCCCTTGAGCCTGCGTCTCGTAGAGGAAATGCTGCTGGAGTGCGGAAGCACAATCCGCCGGTGGGGCATCAAGTTCGGTCCGGACTACGCTCGCCGCTTGCGCCGCAAGCAGCACAGCCGAAACGATGTCTGGCACCTGGACGAGTTCGTCATCACGATCGCCGGCAGGAAACACTGGTTGTGGCCCGCCGTCGACCAGGATGGCTATGTGCTCGACGATTGCTGACGCGGCTGCCGAAGAAGTAAAACGTCGCGCCGACGCGCATGATCACCGACAAGCTGCGCTCCTATGGAGCAGCTAGGCGACAGGTGATGCCGGGCGTCGAGCATCGGTCGTATAAGGGATTGAACAACTGGGCGGAGAATGCCCATGTGCCGCTGCGAATACGGAGGTGGCATGAAAGAGGCCGCGCCCACGGGAAGAACGGATCGCTAAAATGTGGATGGCGCTCGAGGGACAGTCGCAATTCCTACCTTGCGGCGTACCGTATTGGGGTTTCGACGCTCTCAACGACGGAGCAAGTGCGACCGTGCCTTACGACTATGACATCGGTGTGGATTACCACAAATCTGGAGCCATCTTGTTGTTCAGGACAGCGCCGGCAAGACGCTGCACTCAGGCCGGGTGAAGAACGACCGCCATTCGCTGGCGGCGTTTCTCGACCGCTACAGGGACAACTCCCACGCCGTCGTGGAGGCCACCCGCAACTTGATGGTCATCTACGACTGGCTCGGCGACATCTGCGACGATGTCATGCTCGCCCACCCGCTGAAGGTCAAGGCGACCGCCGACGCCAAGATCAAGACCGACAAGATTGATGCGACGGTGCTGGCGCATCTGCCCCGGGCCGATCTTGTGCTGCAAGCCTGGGCCCAGAGCGCGGAGGCCCGGGAAGTGCGTGTGGCGCTGCGCGAGCGGATGTTCTACGTGCGGCTGCGCATCATGGTGGAAGAACCGGATCCTTACCGTCTTCGACCGCTATCCGGAACAGACGGCCCAGCTCAGAAAGCTCGGCGAGCTGTTCGGTAAGGCCGGGCGCAAACAATTGGCGCAATTGCCGGTCTCGCGATCGATCGCATCCAGATCGACCGCGGTATCGCCTTCATCGACGATATCAATGTACGGATCAAACAGTCGGAAGCCATGATCCGGACGCTGACGCGAGAGAACGCCAATGTGAAGCTCTTAAAGACGATTCCCGGGATCGGCGAATTATTTGCCCGGCTGATCGATGCCGAGATTGATGATGTCGGCCGCTTCCGCTCCGCCAAGAAGCTTGCCGCCTATGCCGGGCTGGTTCCCTCGACCTGTTCGAGCGGCGGCCGGACTTTTCACGGTAAGATCATCAAGCAGCGCAACAAATGGCTGCGCTGGGCCTTTGTCGAAGCCGTTGCCCCTGCCATCGCTGCCGATCCGGAGTTGCGAGACCTTTATGAGCGCCTGAAGCCCTCGGCACCAACAAGGCCAAGGTGGCGGTGGTGCGCAAGCTTTTGACGATCGCCTTCCAGCTTCTGCGCGACCAGCGCCCTTACGAGCGTCGTGGCGCAAGCGGGCAGGAAGGTGCGTCGACGATATACTGACTGTCCTGATCCGTTAGCGAGTCCGGGAGCACCGGACTGCCCGAAGCGATCGCCGCCAGAATCGTTCGGAGATCCGCGCGGTTGATCAGTGCAATTCAACCACGTTTCGCATTTTCGTATGTCCGACGACATCCGACATACGACAATGCAGTGTTAGAGCCATCGTTTTGTTTTGACATGACTTTCTCCTTGGCACGGTACATGCATGGATATCCGCAAAACGTCACGGCTAAGGAGAAGGTTTTGTCGCACTAGCTGCCAACGTCTATTTGGCACGAGTGCTCCTCGTTTTCACACGCGGCGCCGTTAACGCCCCTTGCGTAATACGAACACCGCTGTGAGGATGCGCAATCACATTTCTGGCAAATGTGCGATCAGAAATTGATGGGCGCCTACAGCCTCATCAAGGGCTATTTCGAAGTCACGCCCCCTTCACTCGCAGCCACGCGTCCTTACCCGCTTGATGTTTTGGCTGCCGTTGCTGGCATATCTCTACAATTGAATGGAGTTCTCATGAATCTGGATACGCAACGCTTATTAACGCCCAATATGTGCATGGGGCGCCGATGCCGGACATGCCATCGGCCGAGGAGGTCAGGCCGAAATGGTGGTTCCGGACCCCGAGTGGATCAACGCCAACAAGCCAATGCTGATCGATCGCTGGAACGCCTGGATTCAGAAATAGCCACCTTCCCACTGAGCGGGGCCCCAGACTAGCTGTCGGCGCCGACAGGATGCGCAGGCCCTGCATTGACTTCCCATTCCTCATTGCGGTTCGAAACTATGTCGCTGACACAAGACGTTGCCAATACGGTCGCCAGCCTCACATACGACGAACTGCCGGTAGCAGTACTCGACAAGGCGAAGCTTCTCGTCCTCGACCATGTCGGATGCATGATCGCGGGAAGCACTACTCGCGGGGCGAGACAAATGACGCCCTATCTCGCGCGTATCGATTCGGGTGGTCCAAGCACCGTTTTCGGCACGTCACTATGCTTCCATCCTGCCAATGCCGCTCACGCCAATGGCCATAGCGCCAGCATGCTTAGCCTGGATGATTCCTACGTCCTTTTCGGGCATCCCGGCAACTCCATTATCCCGGCTGCGCTTGCCGTTGCCGAAGAGGTAAACAGCTCCGGCAAGGCGCTGATCGCCGCGATTGTCGGTGGCTATGAAATGTCACTGCGCCTTGGCACGGCCATGCGGTCTACCGAAGGCCGCAACCGCCAGGTCAGCGGTCTTGCGACTTGGCAGATTTTCGGCGCATGCACGGCAACAAGCCTGTTGCACCGATTCAGCGCCGGGCAAATCGCCGATGCTTACGGACTGACGCCGATGCATGCTCCGCTTCCCTTTGGGCAAAAATTCTATTCTCGGCCGATAAGTTTTTTGAAGAACAATTACGGATGGGCGAACAAGGGGGCCATCACGGCGGTGGACCTTGTACGCGAAGGCTTCCACGGGAACCGCGCCATCTTCGACGGCGACGACGGCTTCTGGGCCATGGCCGGTTCCGACCGCTTTGAACCCCAGAACATGCTTGACCGGTGGGGGGAACGCTACTTCATCCTTGAGACCGGCTTCAAACCTTATGGCGTCTGCCGCTGGATCCATACCGCGATCGACTGCCTGCGCGTGCTGCAGACAAGACATCGTTTCGGCCATGCCGACATCAGGGGCATTCATGTCGAAACCGTGAGCGAATTCGTTCGTGACTTTGATGGCCCTTGGCCGCAATCCACCATCGAAGCGGCATTTCATATCCCCTATGCGCTCGCGCTCGAACTGCACGACAAGTCCTCCGCGACCGGCCTGCGCGAAGACGACCTGACTGACGAAGGTGTTAGACAAACCGCGGCACGGATCAGCCTTTCAACCCTCGCCAGCGCCGATGAGGTATTTTATGCGCAAAGGCTCCTGCCGGCCCGCGTCAGCGTCACTCTCCAGAATGGCAAAACGCTTTCTGCCGAGGCCGAGGTTCCAACCGGCGCCCCCGGCGGGCCCGCTTTTGGACAGGCGGAAGTGGAAGCGAAATTCCTCACGCTGGCTAGCCCCGTCATCGGCGCTATCAATGCCGCGCGTCTGAAACAGTCCCTCCTCGAATTGGAGGGCCTCTCCGTCCGCAACGCATTGAAGCCTTGCGCCATGACGTGATCTCCGCGCGGGGGGCACCGTCGCGAACCAGGCCGCGCCCCCTTCTTCACAACGACAAACCAATCAGGATGAGGTTGCAAATGTCCACTCAGAGTATCGTTCGACCGGAACCTGCTCAGAACGCATTCGATAGGTTCTACGCCGGCTCACGCGGAGCCGGGGGGACGTTCAAGGTGTCGCATGGGGAGGGTATCTTCTTCTGGGATACTAACGGCAAGCGCTATCTCGAGGGTTCATCCGGCGCGTGCGTTGTCAATCTCGGCCATGGGAACGAGCGCGTCCGCGATGCGATGATCGACCAGGCCAATCGCATCAGCTATTCCGCGTTCTATAGTGAACCAACCAATACGCTATGCAGGATGATCGCGGACCTCGCGGGCCCTGGTTTCGATCAGGCTTTTCCCGTTTCCGGCGGTTCGGAAGCAGTCGAAGCTGCCATCAAGCTCGCGCGTCAATACGCGGTGGCCAGCGGACAGTCGAAGCGCTGGAAAATCCTCGCGCGCATGCCAGGATATCATGGCGCGACGCTTGGCGCCGCTGCTGTCACGGGCGACCCTGACCGCGACGAGATCTTCGGCCCGATCATGCAGATAATGCCCAAGGTGCCGGCACCACTGAGCTATCGCGTCCCTGAAGGCTTTGACGTCAGTTCCTATGCCGACTACTGCGCGGAGTCGCTTGAACGGCAAATCCTTGCAGAAGGCGAGGAGACGGTGCTCGCCTTCATCATGGAGCCGGTCGGCGGTGTCGCGACCGGCGCGTTGGTTGCGCCGGACAGTTACTATTCCAAAGTTCGGGAGATTTGCGATCGCTATGGCGTTCTGTTGATCTTCGATGAGGTCATGTGTGGCGCCGGCCGAACCGGCACCTTCCTCGCCGCCCATCATTGGCCAGACGCTCTGCCTGACCTCGTCGTCTGCGCCAAAGGCTTGGCCGCCGGTTATTCGCCGCTTGGCGCCATGATCGCCCCCAATAGGATCGTGGACAAGGTCGCCGGCTCCGGCGGTTTCTTGCACGGCCACACCTATGCTGGAAACCCCCTCTCATCGGCAATTGGTGTCGCGGTTCTCGAGGAGATGCTCGACCAAGATCTGATGGGCAATGCCAAGCGGATGGGCGTCCTCCTGCAGCGAAAGCTTCACGCACTGAAGGATCGGAGCACCACTGTCGGCGACGTGCGGGGAATGGGCCTCCTCAATGCGGTGGAGATCGTCGAGGACCAGGCAACCAAGGCGATTTTTCCCGCAGCCAAGCAGGCGTCCTATCGCGTTTCGGAGATCGCCCGCGAACTCGGGCTGCATCTCTACGCACGCCGCACCGCCAGCGGAAAGTTCGGGGAATGGTTCATGGCAGCTCCTCCGCTTATCATAACCGAACCGGAAATCGACCTCTTCATGGAGCTTCTCACTGAGACGTTCCGGGTTTTTGAGAGCGAGAACCGATGAGGCGGGCGCGTATCCATCCTAACTCGACGCAATCCATGCTGGCCGGTGTATAGGAGCCAATCTCTCGAGCGCAGCCAGGCAGCGCCTGCATGATGCCGGGCAAGGGCATCCGCCCGTTAAAGCTACCAATAAGGTATCGCGCCGCACGAAGGTGGGATGGCTTTCGCCAGTGGTTGAAACGATGCACAAGAAGGATGAAACAATGCGAAAGAAGACCGTCGACACTCTCATCATCAACGGTGATATTTTCACCGGTGACAGAAGTCAGCCGCATTATCGACCAGGAGCCATAGCGATATCTGATGGCGTAGTGGTCGCGATAGGTCGCGAGCAAGAAATTCTGTCGGCGTACGATGCAACGCGCAAGATCGACGCCCAGGGCGCTTTGGTCCACCCCGGCTTCATTGAAAACCATATCCATTCCACGGGCTTGGCTTATCACGGAGCTCCTTTCTCGCCGCAGTCGGGCACTGCGACTAAGGTGAACTACTCGAGCATGAAGGCAGCAACTGACCCCGAAGTAACCGCTGCCTATGCGGCCGCTGCAGCCTGCTCAATGCTACAACGTGGTTTTACCCTGTACTTCGAGGCAGGCACTGTCATCGAGACCGATGCGTTTGCCGAAACGCTAACCAAGTGCGGTATGCGGGGAATGGTGACTGCGCCATGGGGATGGGACGATATGTCATCCGACATGACTGAGGGGTACGGGCTGAACAAGACGCTGATGCGGCGTGCGCCGCCGGACGCGAGACGGGTTATCGACCAGTTTAAGCATGAACTTGCCCGCAATAAGGATGAGAATGCGTTGGTACGCGGCTATGTCGGCCTCCAGGGATGTGGTGGCTCCACGGACGATCTAATCCGGGAAGCAGTGAGAGTGGCCACCGAATCAAACGCGCTCTTGTGGATGCATGAGGCCTTCATGCCCTGCGATGTCGCGGAAGAGCGAAGGAAGTTCGGTGATGCCGCCGCGGTCCGTATGCACCGACTTGGCGCCCTTGGGCCATTCGCGACGTTCGCGCATATGAACATCCTTACCGAAGAGGACATTGAGCTCATCCTTGCGATGAAGCCCGGCCTTTCCTGGTGCCCCCAACACGCGCTTACCTATCAGATCACGCCACCGGAAAGATGCTGGTTTCCGTATCTTTACCGAGAAGGGATCAGTGTTTCGCTCAGTGTCGACACGACCATGAGATTTCCAATCGGGATCTCGGGCCTCATGAGCCTCTATCTGTCGATGGTAACTGGAGACCGACTGAATGAATCCGATCCATTTTACATGCAGACGATCGACGCTGCGAGAAACGCAGGCCTTGGTGACAGGCTGGGCAGCCTGACCCTGGGCAAGCGCGCCGATGTGGTCATCCGGGAAGCCCGCGACATCACCCACTACTCCTGGCGCGACGATATGGGCATCCTGTTGTCGCTGTCTTCGTCGATGATCCCGGTCGATACAGTTCTCATCGATGGCAAGGTCGTCATGGAAAAGGGCCGCCTCACGACAATGGATCAGGATGAAATCCTTGCCGAAGCCATGCGCCAGCGCGATCTGTTGGCTGCTAGGGTCTCCGCCGCATGAGCATGTGACGTGAGCAGTGCGTGTGAGCAGGATGCCCACCCGCGCTTCCCAAGAAAAACAGATTCAGCATCAGCAGCATCATTCTTGTTCGTTTTGACTAATCCTCAGGTGCTCAAAATGCGAAGGAACGCAGGATGGAGACAGAAAATCCGCGCGTTTTTGGTGCCGACTGACGGCTTTGCTCCGCATTATTTTCCGACGAACCTCTGTGGTCGTTTGACCAACAGAGGAATAATTGATGTTGAAATCCGAACACGAGATGCCCACCGAGCTGAAAGCAGCGCTGACCAACCGCCAATACAGTCCGGTGGCGATCAGAAATTACTACGCTTATGCGCAGAGTTCCTCGATTATCTCGCGCACCGAAGCCTTTGTATTCGGCCAGCATCCCCTGGTAGGGGGTGTAGTGCTGTTCTTCCGGTTCATAATGCAGATCATATTCGGCAAACTTGGACATGGTATCGACGACGGACTTCTAAACACCCGCTGCCACGCCGGCCAGAATTGCTGCACCCAAGCAGGCCGCGATGTCCGTTGTCTGCATGGATCGGACCGGCAGTCCGGACGCATTCCGAAGGAGGCCCCATGCCTGTGACTGGCGCCTTTATAAGTAACGCAACGCCATCGAGCGACTATTCAACAAACTCAAACACTTCCGGCGCATCGCTACCCGCTACGACAAGCTCCTCGACAACTTCCTCAGCTTCGTTAAAGTCGGCGCAATCCACCTGTTGCTGAGATGAAAGTTAAATCCTGACTACGACCTAGCGTGTTGGCGCAGCGTGACGAATATAATATCTGCTTGGCTCGTCGCAGCACGAGGTAGTGGCGGATTTTGACACTCGCTTCAGAGACGGCGAGTTACCTCCGACATGGCCGCTGGCTCCCTCTCCGCCTCGCTCAGTCACATTTGCCATCGCTCAACTCCCACAAAAAAAGACCAAGCGCACAATGAAATGGCCAGTGAACAGTGGGCTCTACAAGGAGCGGATCGGATGAACTTCGGCTCGGTGCTGAGCGCGGGCAGATAGCCATCAAGTCCCTCATGGTCCAACCGCTGCAAGTTGTCTATTGTTCATCGCCCGATTGCGCTCGCCTTCCAATGTCAACAGAACATCATTTCCAGCCCATCGATGAGCCAGATCTGTAGATCAACGCCGTTAAGCACAGGAGTTTGCGACAGGCCCAGATTTGGCCGCCACAGCCGGGGACTCCGTTGCCGGAGCGCGTACGTGACAGGCCACGACGCGTCCGTCTGCCATCGGCACCAAAGGCGGCACTTCGATGCGACAACGCTCGACCGCGAGTGGACAGCGCGGATGAAACGCGCACCCTGTCGGTGGGTTGATCGGGCTCGGCACCTCGCCCTCCACGGGCACCGCCAGCCGAACTCGGGTGGGATCCGGCACCGGGGCCGCGGCGATCAGCGCCTCTGTATAGGGGTGCACCGGTTTGGCGAACAGTGCTTCGCAGGGTGCGAGCTCCACGATCCGGCCGAGATACATGACCGCGACACGATGCGCGATATGCTCGACGACACCAAGGTCATGCGAGATGAAGACAAAGGCGAGGCTCATCTGCTGCTGAAGGTCCACGAGCAGATTGAGAATCTGCGCCTGGACGGACACATCTAGGGCTGACACCGCCTCGTCGGCGATGATGAGCGAGGGCTTGAGCGACAGCGCGCGTGCAATGCCGAGCCGTTGGCGCTGGCCGCCCGACAGTTCGGATGGGAGCCTGTGCGTCATCTCGGGCGCCAGGCCAACCTTCTGGAGAAGGTCAGCAGCAAGGGCGTTGCGCTGCTTGCGGCTCAGACGCTCGAAATTCTCCACGGGTTCGGTGATAATCTGTCCAGCGGTAAGGCGCGGGTTCAGCGATGAGTAAGGGTCCTGAAACACCATCTGCATCCGACGGCGATGCACGCGAAGCTCGTGCTTCTTGAGGCCCGCAATATCGGTCCGATCGATCAGGACGCGTCCGCCTGTTGGATCCACGAGCCGCATCAAGAGCCGCGCGACAGTGGACTTGCCGCAGCCGGATTCCCCAACGATGCAAAGCGTCTCGCCTGCGTCGACGGAAAATGATACATTCTCGACCGCTCTCACCACAGAAAAGGGCCTCTTGAAGAACCCCGCACCGAGCGGATAATGCTTGGTGAGATTTTCAACTAATAGCAATGGACCGCTCATGCGCACATAATCTCCTCTGAGCGCCAGCAAGCCGCGGCTTGACCCGCTTCGACGTCGCGCAGGACGGGTGTCTTCTCGCGGCAAATGTCGATCGCGAACGGGCAACGCGGTGCAAAGCTGCACCCGATTATCGGTTCACGCAGGTTTGGCACAATGCCAGGGATTTCCGGCAGACGGCGCTGGCGCCCCTGCCGACGGTCAGGCACCGAGCGCATGAGAGCCTGAGTGTAAGGATGCATGGGGCGCGCGAAGAGATCCGTCACAGTCGCTTGTTCGATGATCCGGCCAGCATACATAACGATAACGCGTTGGCACGTTTCGGCCACGACGCCCAGATCATGGGTTATGAACATCACGGCCGTCCCCGTCCGCTCCTTCAGATCGACGATCAGCCGCAGGATCTGCGCCTGAATTGTGACATCGAGTGCGGTTGTCGGCTCGTCGGCGATCAACAGTTCCGGCGAGCAGGCAAGGGCCATCGCGATCATGACGCGCTGTCGCATTCCGCCTGACATTTCATAGGGATAGTTGCTCACTCGACGCTCGGGATCCGCGATGCGGACGAAGCGGAGCATTTCTTCGGCCCTGGCCATCGCAATTGAACGGGAGGCTCCCGTGTGGATCTGTACCGCTTCGGCAATCTGGCGACCGACGGTGTACACCGGGTTCAGACTCGTCATTGGATCTTGGAAGATCATTGCGATCTTTTCACCGCGGATCTTTCGCATCTCCCGCTCCGACAACTCAAGAAGGTCGCGGCCTTGGAATCGGACCTCGCCGCCGACGGTCCTGGCTGTCAGCTTCGGCAGCAGGCGAAGAATGGAAAGAGCGGTAACACTCTTCCCACATCCCGATTCGCCAACGACCCCAAGCGTCTCGCCTTTCCTGACCTGAAAGCTGATGCCGCCTAGGGCGCGGGTGACACTTTCTTCGCCGTAAAAGTGCGTCTCAAGGTCTCGGACATCGAGAAGTATGTCTTCTGCCACGGATTTATGCATTTGCATGTCAGTTTTGTGCATCAGCATGTCAGCACCTCCGCTTCGCGCGGGGATCGAACATATCGCGCAAACCATCCCCCAGCAGGTTGACCGAAAGAACCGTGACGGCAAGAAGGATGCCGGGCGCGAAGATCGTCAATGGAGCGATGGCAAGATACAAGCGCGAACTGGCGATCATGTTGCCCCAACTGGGGATTTCAGGCGGCACGCCCACGCCGAGAAAACTCAGCCCAGCTTCGGTCAAAATGGCACTCGCACAAACGGTGGCGCTTTGCACCATCAGTGCTGGAATGGTGCTCGGGAGGATATGCCGCAAGAGCACCTTCGGCAGGCGGGCACCACCGCAAAGAGCAGCCTCCACGTACGGACGGTCCCGCATGCTGAGCACCACCGAACGAACCAGCCGCGCGACAGCTGGCGTCTCAGGGATTGCAATGGCTACGATGAGAATACTGATGCCGGGGCCCGTCAGAGAGATCAGCGCGATAGCCAGCAAAATCGTCGGGATCGACATCAAACCGTCCATCACCCGCATCATGACACTGTCGAAAGTGCGGTTGTAACCGGCAAGGATGCCGATCGCGAGGCCAACAAGAGCGGCGGAAGCCGCCGATGCCAACCCGACCATCAGGGATATCCGCGCGCCGAAAATCGTTCGGGCAAACACATCGCGGCCCAGATTGTCGCTCCCAAACCACATTTCGCCCGACGGTGGCTGTAGCCGTTTGAACGGATCCATGTTTCCCGGATCGCCGGCGTAAAGCGGGGCAGTAAAGGCGAGGATGATCAGGAGGGCCAAAAGGCCGCCGCCGATTAGTACGAGTGGATGCCGTCTTGCGAGGCGGGCAATACTGGAAAGTCCCAGCGAGGCCGACGGCGTGGTCTCAAATGTTGCGGAGGGGAGTGTCATATCAGTACCGGATACGTGGATCGATCAAGGTGTACGCCAGATCGACCGTTAGATTGATAAGGACGTACATACCCGAAGTCAGGATGAGCACGCTCTGAATAACCGGATAGTCGCGGTTGTTTATCGCACTCACCACCAGGCGACCGATACCGGGTAAGTTGAACACCGTTTCCGTGAGTACGACCCCGCCGATCAGATAGGCGAAGCTTATGCCGATGACGGTCAGGATCGGCACCCCGGCATTCTTCAAGGCATGGTGGAAAAGCATGGCGTAGGACGAAGCACCCTTGGCTGCGGCCGTTCGCATATAGTCTTCCGACAGGACCTCGAGCATGCTCGCCCGCGTGACACGAGCGATGAATGCAATGTAGGCAAGACTTAAAGCGACGGTGGGCAGGATCAGGTGGACGAACCAAGGCCTGAGGCCACCATCGATCGGTACATATCCCTGGACCGGAAGCCAGTGAGTCCTGATGGCGAAGAAGTAGATGAAAAAATAACCGATGACAAAGACCGGAACGGAATAACCCAGTGCCGAAAAGGCCGCGAGGATGCGGTCGATGAGACCGCCAGATCGCCATGCCGCGAGGATGCCGAAGGAGACCCCAACCGTTACCGAAAGAATCATCGTCAGGATCGACAGAGAGATGGTCGCTTCAAGCCGCTGCGAGATGAGCTTGAGAACCGGTTGTCCGGTCAAGATCGAGACGCCGAAATCGCCCCTAAGCATGTCGCGCACCCAATGGATGAACTGAACCGGCAGAGGTTCGTTCAGGCCCAGCTGCTCACGAATGCCAGCAATTACTTCCGCCGTGGCGGACTTGCCGGCGATGATGGCTGCCGGGTCGCCAGGCGCCAGCCTGAGAAGCAGGAACACGAAGGCCCCGACCATCGCCATGACGGCGATGGCCGAAACCACTCTGCGTAAGATGTAGGCCGCCATCAGGTTGAAGCCTTTTGCATGTTCCACATCGGGTACACAGCCGACGGAACATGAACCAGACCAATCAGAGATTTTCGGCGAGCGATTGGCTCGATATGCTGACCCAACATGACAGTGCCAACAAAGTCCCACGCGAGGCGTTGCATTGCACGGGCCAGTGCTTGGCGCTCCTCAAGTGTTTCGACCTCTACCCATTTGGCCCGGAGAGCCTCGTATTCATCGTTCTTCGGCCAGCCATAATAGTCTACGCCATTTGCAGCGAGCAAAGGCAAACTGATCGGATTGCCAAATTTGGAATTGGTGAAGTCGCTAATAAATACGCTCCAGCCGCCGTCCTCAATCGGTTCCTTCTTTGCACGGCGTTCTTCAACCCCGGCCCAGTCGCTCGGGGCGAGCTCAGCACTGACTCCAATCTTTCGCAGGGTGTTCGCCAGATATTGCGCGGCATTGCTGGCTGGCGGCCAGTCCGTGGCCTGCAAAATGACAACCGTTTCGCCGGCATATCCCGCCTCCTGCAAGAGATGCTTAGCTCTTTCCGGGTCGCCGCCCTTTT
The DNA here is from genome assembly GCF_013488225.1 of Sinorhizobium mexicanum. Taxonomy (NCBI): domain Bacteria; kingdom Pseudomonadati; phylum Pseudomonadota; class Alphaproteobacteria; order Hyphomicrobiales; family Rhizobiaceae; genus Sinorhizobium; species Sinorhizobium mexicanum. The sequence goes on from NZ_CP041240.1 coordinate 249,617, forward strand.
TGTACCATCCCGTGTTTTCGTCGTTGGAATACGGGGTGCTGTTTCCAAATATTGATGTAACAGGGTGTATGTAGTTTGGATCGAATCCGGCCGCCAGCATAATTGCTTCCTGATCGATCAGGTGAAGCATCGCCTGACGAGCCTTGACGTTGTTGAACGGCTTCTGCAGGCAGTTCATGCGTAAGAACATGTCTTGACCCGAAGTGTTTATGATCTCCAATTCAAGGTTGAAATCGCTCTTGATCACAGGGTATAGTACTTGTGATGGTACTTGAACCAAATCGACCTCTCCCGCTTGGAGAGCCGCGAAGGCGGTCTGTTGATCGGAAATATATTGCGTGACCACTCTATCGACCTTGACGAACTTTCCGCCGGCGAACGCGTCTGCTGGTTCCTGGCGGGGTATATATTGTTCATTTCGGTCGTAGGTGAAGCTTACGCCAGGCTTGGCTAGAGCCTGATTGAACTTGAATGGCCCGGATCCGATATTCGCGGTCACCTGCTCCGTTGGGGGAAGCTTCGCGTCCTTCTCACGCATGATAGCTAGATAATATCCCACGTAGGATGATGCGAGCAAAGGTATGAGAAGCGGCATCGGTTCGTTGAGCGTGATCGTGAAGGTCTTCTCGTCCTGCTTCGAGATATCTTTGACCTTCGCCATGATCAGTTTTCCACCTACGTCCACTTGACCCCAGCGTCGGATCGAGGCCACACAATCCGCCGCAGCGACTGGGCTGCCGTCGTGGAAGGTCAGGCCATCGCGGAGTTGGAATGTGTAGGTCTTCTTGTCCTCGGAGACGCCCCACTTCCCCACCATTTGCGGTTGCGGAATCCCTTTGGAATCGCTTTCGAAAAGCGTGTCGTAAATCGCTAAAGCATGGTTCTGTGCGAGAGTTAATGAGACGATCGGATCGAATACTACGAGTTCCCCGTCCGTCACCCAGCGAACTGTCCGAGCGTCATCTGGTGATGTTTGCGCCCGAAGGATTGTCGGCATTGATAATGCCGTCCCGGCGGCCAACCCTGTCTTGATAATTTCGCGTCTAGTGATTGTCATATTCCGTTCCTCCTCTTTTTTTGATTTCTGTTGCTCATTCCAAGCGCTTGCTACATTCTTCTGGAAGTGCCTGCAGGATGCTGACGGGCAGTGATTTCGGGACTAGAGATATCGTGTTCGGGCCAGAAGTGCGCTTTCCGGAACTCGAATTTATGTTTTCTATAGTAGCCAACGCCAGGCGTATTCACGAGCACTGGTGTAGCTAGACCAGCAAAGTTCAAAACAAAGTGGAAACCTGATTTAACTACTACGAAATCGAGGTTTCCGATAACCACGTTCTGGCTTGTAAAAGCTGCTGGATCAGTGGTGTCCGCCGGCTTTGTGGTTAGTAGCACTTTGATGCGGTCATCTACCCTGAGGACGGCCGTTGGTCCCATAGCACTGCGGGCGCCGTTGCTGACGGGACCCTCGACGATAAAATTTCCGTCACTCACGTACTCAACAAACCCGGTGACCAATCGAGGCGTGTAACCCGGTGTGAATCCTGCTCCGATAGACAGCGTAACAGTTGCACCTACACCAGCCTCTATTGCCCTGGCTGCTGCGACGGGATCGGTGATAGGCACTGCACCGCGCAGTCCCGGATAGCCATCGAGCGCTGCGGAAAGCAAAATGGTGCCGTCTCCCGGCGCCCCCGCAGCGGTGCGATCTCCCATGTCACCAATCACAAATGGCCGCTTGTCCGGCGAACTCCGGACAAGCTCAAAGACCTGATCAACAGACAGAAGATCGTCCTTGAAACGCTCGCGTTCCACCCAGAAGCGAGTCGCAAGGTCTACGGCGATGGAAGGTGTGTCGGCGCTGGGGCCATTGCTCAAGATGGTGACAACCTGGCCGATTTCGTCATCATCGGTAAAGCGGAACACGTTGTAGATCGAGATATCCTTGATCGACGGATGCAGAGACGCGTACTCGCGTGCTTTTGCATGTATTTCCGCCAGCGGCCCAGAGCCGGTTTCACCCGCACCCGGCAGGATCATAGGCACCCGCGCCGAAATCGTGACCGGCCTTAGACGCCCCTCAAGTTGTTCGATCAGCAGTTCAGCAACTTTCTGGCCACATTCGACAAAGTCCGAATGAGGGTTTTCCTTGCAAGCAATACAAATGTCGGTGTTGTCGAGCATGCGGGGTGTGATATGGCCATGCAGGTCGAGACCGATGCCGATTGGCACGGTGGGGCCAACGAGTTGGCGAAGCGCTTGAAGAAGATCGCCTTCGGCATCCGGCGTTTCCGTCGTGCCCATCGCGCCATGAAGGTCCAAACCTATTGCATCAGGCTTGATACGTCGAATGGCATCCAAAAGTTCCTCACGCATACGCAAGTAGAAACCATGATCGACAAGGCCGCCAGCGCCCCCGCTCGCCGATCTCGCCGAAAAGACTGGTTCAATTGTCACGCCCGCCGTGACAAGCGTTTCGATCAGCCCTTTCAGCACGTCAGCTGGCGCCCTTAGGATATCCTGACCACGTTCCAACACGAAGAGCTCCTCGTCGGCAAGCCTTGGGTTCAGTCTGTTGGCTTCGTGGCCGAAGGCGGCAACGAGAATGCGATAAGGCTTGGGGATTTCTGGCATTCTATCAGTCCCTGCTTTGTAAGGTGTTGGCCCCATCAGACGGTTGGAACGCTGCAACCCGGGCGTGAATTATTAACACCGTGGGCCGTTGCCCCAAACTACCGGTCAGCGCCGTCAGGCGGGACCTCTTTGGCAGCCTCAAATTTCTGTCTGCTCGTCGGGTTCGAGGTCTCATAGACATGCTGCGCAAAGGCGCAGTCGCTTGTAGACCGACTTTCTGCGGACTTCTGCATTGTAGACGGCTCGCTATCACCAATGGTCCATGTGTCTATGCATCTCATGGAGAACGGACCCGTGAAACTCAGAATAGTTATTTGCGGCAGCGATTGATTATGCAATCGGTAGCCTAAGGTCTGTACTCAAGCAGTGCTATGAATCTGCGTTGAAACGTGATTCTCTCTCGGCGTGGCTGAGGGGTGAACCATGGCGAACGAGTTCTGGCTAAACGACGAACAATGGGCAGCGATCGAGCCTTGTTTGCCGAGGAACCAACCCGGCGCGCGCCGGGTGGACGACCGGCGCGTTCTCAGCGGCATCGTTCATGTGTTGAAATCCGGCTGCCGCTGGCGGGATTGCCCGCCGATCTATGGTCCGTACACCACCGTCTACAATCGCTGGAACCGCTGGTCGCGGCGCAAGGTCTGGCGCGAGCTGTTCGAGGCGCTGCGCTCCCTCTCCCCGGACGACGACTTTTACGCCATCGATTCAACCACGGCCAAGGCACATCGCACGGCGGCCGGTGGAAAAGGGGGCGGAGACGCAGGCCATCGGGCGGTCCCGCGGGGGGCAGAATCACGAAAATCCATGCGGTCTGCGACAGCCTCGGTAGAACCATCGCGCTCGAAGTGACGCCGGGCCAGCGCGGCGATGTGCGCGTCGCCATCCCCTTGCTGACTGCGTTACCCCCATCGCATTCCTGTGCGGCCGACACGGCCTACGACGCAGACGGGTTGCGCAAGTTCCTCCTCGAGCGCGGCACCATCCCGGTTATTCCCAACAACCCCACGCGCAGATGCATCCATCCCTTCGACCGAAGCGCCTACAAAAGGCGAAACCTGGTCAATTGCATGTTCTGTAGGCTCAAGGACTGGCGTCGCATCGCCATCTGTGGACGCCCCGCAAGACGTTGATCGAGCAACCCATGTCGTTCAACAATATCCTGGAAGCTATGCAGGACCTGTTGATAGCAGGTGCGGCTTTTGAGATTGCGCAGATCAAGGCTCGCGACATAGCTGCCAATGCGCGTGCGATCGGAATCGGGCCAACGGGAGATCATGCCAGCACCTCCGTTCCCGACACATCAAGAGCGACCGCCCTCAGATCCTCGGTGGCAAGCTTGAGATAGGGGTCTGTCGACCCCGTCGAGCGATGTCCTAACAGATCGCCAATTACCTTTTTCGGAACTGCCGCGCGCAGCAACCCGGTCGCACGAGCGTGACGGAAGATGTGAGGCCCGCACTTCCAACGTCAGCGTGTGGGTGATCATCGGATCGATCTCCCACAGGAAGCTTGCTGTCTTGGCCCGGGAGCGCGCAACGAACGGGCGACGAGGTCGACTGGCGTCTGCAGCTTGAGTTTGTAGACAAATTGCGAAACGGTTGAGAGATGCTTAACTCCGGGTATCGGGCAGCGTCGGCCCGGGAAAATCGGGACAAGACAGCCTGCATCTGTGCGATGTCGCCGCCGACCATCATCTAGCGCTTTTCGTCCACGGGCCGGAACGTGCTATCGTCCGCATTGACGGGTCGAAGGCCATATTTCCTGAGGTCGAGCTCGGTGACTACCTTCGGATGTAGCTGGGATGCAACGTAGGAAAAACGGAAAAGGTGAAGCCGGGAACAATTTCCTCGGACCGAGCTGCGCCGCCAACGACCTGGCGACGCTCCAGCACCAGCACCTTCAGGCCGGCTTTCGCCAGGTAGCAGCTGCAAGCAAGGCCATTATTGCCGCCCCAATCACAATCGCATCATAAGACTTTTGCATTATCGTCGCCCTAATCTGTTTTTCTTGGGAAGCGCGGGTGGGCATCCTGCTCACACGCACTGCTCACGTCACATGCTCATGCGGCGGAGACCCTAGCAGCCAACAGATCGCGCTGGCGCATGGCTTCGGCAAGGATTTCATCCTGATCCATTGTCGTGAGGCGGCCCTTTTCCATGACGACCTTGCCATCGATGAGAACTGTATCGACCGGGATCATCGACGAAGACAGCGACAACAGGATGCCCATATCGTCGCGCCAGGAGTAGTGGGTGATGTCGCGGGCTTCCCGGATGACCACATCGGCGCGCTTGCCCAGGGTCAGGCTGCCCAGCCTGTCACCAAGGCCTGCGTTTCTCGCAGCGTCGATCGTCTGCATGTAAAATGGATCGGATTCATTCAGTCGGTCTCCAGTTACCATCGACAGATAGAGGCTCATGAGGCCCGAGATCCCGATTGGAAATCTCATGGTCGTGTCGACACTGAGCGAAACACTGATCCCTTCTCGGTAAAGATACGGAAACCAGCATCTTTCCGGTGGCGTGATCTGATAGGTAAGCGCGTGTTGGGGGCACCAGGAAAGGCCGGGCTTCATCGCAAGGATGAGCTCAATGTCCTCTTCGGTAAGGATGTTCATATGCGCGAACGTCGCGAATGGCCCAAGGGCGCCAAGTCGGTGCATACGGACCGCGGCGGCATCACCGAACTTCCTTCGCTCTTCCGCGACATCGCAGGGCATGAAGGCCTCATGCATCCACAAGAGCGCGTTTGATTCGGTGGCCACTCTCACTGCTTCCCGGATTAGATCGTCCGTGGAGCCACCACATCCCTGGAGGCCGACATAGCCGCGTACCAACGCATTCTCATCCTTATTGCGGGCAAGTTCATGCTTAAACTGGTCGATAACCCGTCTCGCGTCCGGCGGCGCACGCCGCATCAGCGTCTTGTTCAGCCCGTACCCCTCAGTCATGTCGGATGACATATCGTCCCATCCCCATGGCGCAGTCACCATTCCCCGCATACCGCACTTGGTTAGCGTTTCGGCAAACGCATCGGTCTCGATGACAGTGCCTGCCTCGAAGTACAGGGTAAAACCACGTTGTAGCATTGAGCAGGCTGCAGCGGCCGCATAGGCAGCGGTTACTTCGGGGTCAGTTGCTGCCTTCATGCTCGAGTAGTTCACCTTAGTCGCAGTGCCCGACTGCGGCGAGAAAGGAGCTCCGTGATAAGCCAAGCCCGTGGAATGGATATGGTTTTCAATGAAGCCGGGGTGGACCAAAGCGCCCTGGGCGTCGATCTTGCGCGTTGCATCGTACGCCGACAGAATTTCTTGCTCGCGACCTATCGCGACCACTACGCCATCAGATATCGCTATGGCTCCTGGTCGATAATGCGGCTGACTTCTGTCACCGGTGAAAATATCACCGTTGATGATGAGAGTGTCGACGGTCTTCTTTCGCATTGTTTCATCCTTCTTGTGCATCGTTTCAACCACTGGCGAAAGCCATCCCACCTTCGTGCGGCGCGATACCTTATTGGTAGCTTTAACGGGCGGATGCCCTTGCCCGGCATCATGCAGGCGCTGCCTGGCTGCGCTCGAGAGATTGGCTCCTATACACCGGCCAGCATGGATTGCGTCGAGTTAGGATGGATACGCGCCCGCCTCATCGGTTCTCGCTCTCAAAAACCCGGAACGTCTCAGTGAGAAGCTCCATGAAGAGGTCGATTTCCGGTTCGGTTATGATAAGCGGAGGAGCTGCCATGAACCATTCCCCGAACTTTCCGCTGGCGGTGCGGCGTGCGTAGAGATGCAGCCCGAGTTCGCGGGCGATCTCCGAAACGCGATAGGACGCCTGCTTGGCTGCGGGAAAAATCGCCTTGGTTGCCTGGTCCTCGACGATCTCCACCGCATTGAGGAGGCCCATTCCCCGCACGTCGCCGACAGTGGTGCTCCGATCCTTCAGTGCGTGAAGCTTTCGCTGCAGGAGGACGCCCATCCGCTTGGCATTGCCCATCAGATCTTGGTCGAGCATCTCCTCGAGAACCGCGACACCAATTGCCGATGAGAGGGGGTTTCCAGCATAGGTGTGGCCGTGCAAGAAACCGCCGGAGCCGGCGACCTTGTCCACGATCCTATTGGGGGCGATCATGGCGCCAAGCGGCGAATAACCGGCGGCCAAGCCTTTGGCGCAGACGACGAGGTCAGGCAGAGCGTCTGGCCAATGATGGGCGGCGAGGAAGGTGCCGGTTCGGCCGGCGCCACACATGACCTCATCGAAGATCAACAGAACGCCATAGCGATCGCAAATCTCCCGAACTTTGGAATAGTAACTGTCCGGCGCAACCAACGCGCCGGTCGCGACACCGCCGACCGGCTCCATGATGAAGGCGAGCACCGTCTCCTCGCCTTCTGCAAGGATTTGCCGTTCAAGCGACTCCGCGCAGTAGTCGGCATAGGAACTGACGTCAAAGCCTTCAGGGACGCGATAGCTCAGTGGTGCCGGCACCTTGGGCATTATCTGCATGATCGGGCCGAAGATCTCGTCGCGGTCAGGGTCGCCCGTGACAGCAGCGGCGCCAAGCGTCGCGCCATGATATCCTGGCATGCGCGCGAGGATTTTCCAGCGCTTCGACTGTCCGCTGGCCACCGCGTATTGACGCGCGAGCTTGATGGCAGCTTCGACTGCTTCCGAACCGCCGGAAACGGGAAAAGCCTGATCGAAACCAGGGCCCGCGAGGTCCGCGATCATCCTGCATAGCGTATTGGTTGGTTCACTATAGAACGCGGAATAGCTGATGCGATTGGCCTGGTCGATCATCGCATCGCGGACGCGCTCGTTCCCATGGCCGAGATTGACAACGCACGCGCCGGATGAACCCTCGAGATAGCGCTTGCCGTTAGTATCCCAGAAGAAGATACCCTCCCCATGCGACACCTTGAACGTCCCCCCGGCTCCGCGTGAGCCGGCGTAGAACCTATCGAATGCGTTCTGAGCAGGTTCCGGTCGAACGATACTCTGAGTGGACATTTGCAACCTCATCCTGATTGGTTTGTCGTTGTGAAGAAGGGGGCGCGGCCTGGTTCGCGACGGTGCCCCCCGCGCGGAGATCACGTCATGGCGCAAGGCTTCAATGCGTTGCGGACGGAGAGGCCCTCCAATTCGAGGAGGGACTGTTTCAGACGCGCGGCATTGATAGCGCCGATGACGGGGCTAGCCAGCGTGAGGAATTTCGCTTCCACTTCCGCCTGTCCAAAAGCGGGCCCGCCGGGGGCGCCGGTTGGAACCTCGGCCTCGGCAGAAAGCGTTTTGCCATTCTGGAGAGTGACGCTGACGCGGGCCGGCAGGAGCCTTTGCGCATAAAATACCTCATCGGCGCTGGCGAGGGTTGAAAGGCTGATCCGTGCCGCGGTTTGTCTAACACCTTCGTCAGTCAGGTCGTCTTCGCGCAGGCCGGTCGCGGAGGACTTGTCGTGCAGTTCGAGCGCGAGCGCATAGGGGATATGAAATGCCGCTTCGATGGTGGATTGCGGCCAAGGGCCATCAAAGTCACGAACGAATTCGCTCACGGTTTCGACATGAATGCCCCTGATGTCGGCATGGCCGAAACGATGTCTTGTCTGCAGCACGCGCAGGCAGTCGATCGCGGTATGGATCCAGCGGCAGACGCCATAAGGTTTGAAGCCGGTCTCAAGGATGAAGTAGCGTTCCCCCCACCGGTCAAGCATGTTCTGGGGTTCAAAGCGGTCGGAACCGGCCATGGCCCAGAAGCCGTCGTCGCCGTCGAAGATGGCGCGGTTCCCGTGGAAGCCTTCGCGTACAAGGTCCACCGCCGTGATGGCCCCCTTGTTCGCCCATCCGTAATTGTTCTTCAAAAAACTTATCGGCCGAGAATAGAATTTTTGCCCAAAGGGAAGCGGAGCATGCATCGGCGTCAGTCCGTAAGCATCGGCGATTTGCCCGGCGCTGAATCGGTGCAACAGGCTTGTTGCCGTGCATGCGCCGAAAATCTGCCAAGTCGCAAGACCGCTGACCTGGCGGTTGCGGCCTTCGGTAGACCGCATGGCCGTGCCAAGGCGCAGTGACATTTCATAGCCACCGACAATCGCGGCGATCAGCGCCTTGCCGGAGCTGTTTACCTCTTCGGCAACGGCAAGCGCAGCCGGGATAATGGAGTTGCCGGGATGCCCGAAAAGGACGTAGGAATCATCCAGGCTAAGCATGCTGGCGCTATGGCCATTGGCGTGAGCGGCATTGGCAGGATGGAAGCATAGTGACGTGCCGAAAACGGTGCTTGGACCACCCGAATCGATACGCGCGAGATAGGGCGTCATTTGTCTCGCCCCGCGAGTAGTGCTTCCCGCGATCATGCATCCGACATGGTCGAGGACGAGAAGCTTCGCCTTGTCGAGTACTGCTACCGGCAGTTCGTCGTATGTGAGGCTGGCGACCGTATTGGCAACGTCTTGTGTCAGCGACATAGTTTCGAACCGCAATGAGGAACCTGCGCTATCACCGAAGCCGCAGACTTTGCTAGCGAGACCGCCGCGAGTACGCAACGGCAGATCATGAGGTTGGCTTTCATTTCATATCCTCTTCTTTGGATATCCCCACTTTAAGCGATGTTATTTGCCACGCATTTGCGGATAGTTATGATCGTGCTTATTTCGTTATTCGATTGCGATAACGAGAGCGTGCTCCCGCGCGCGCCTGCGTGACTTCGATCGTGCAAGGGGCGGGCACCGCTTCGAGCATCCGTGAGTTTTCGCCGGGCCGATGTCATGTTGTCTGCATATGCCCGATCCTCGCCGCTTGCGCCGCAAGCAGCACAGCCGAAAAGATGTCTGGCACCTGGACGAGGTCGTCATCACCATCGCCGGCAGGAAACACTGGTTGTGGCCCGCCGTCGACCAGGATGGCTATGTGCTCGACGATTGCTGACGCGGCTGCCGAAGAAGTAAAACGTCGCGCCGACGCGCATGATTAGCGACACCCGCCGAAGGTCAAGGCGACAGCCGACGCCAAGATCAAGACCGACAACATTGATGCGACGGTGCTGGCGCATCTGCTGCGGGCCTGCTGTGGTCAGCTGACATCAGCGGTCGCAGGTCTCAACGCCTGTATATGCAGACAACGTGACATCGCCCCTCTTGGTCCTGACTGTCATCAATGACGACGCGGTTCGGGCCGGCTATGACGGTTTCAGCGCTCTATCGAAGAAGCACGTCGCTGCTCTGCGCGTGTCGCCGACTCTGTAGATCGGCAATAGAATTATTTCCACTGGCCACGATGTTTGAGATAGGTTTCGTCGACATGCCATCCACCGGCAACGATCATTAACCGGGCAAATCGGCGCGCACCGGAACACAACCGTCCGAAATTAGTGGAGACGCACCACGCCACCGCGCCGGTCGTCAAAGCGGTTGCAACAGATCGTTCAAGTAAGTTTATAGAATCTTTGCGACCGCGGATCGCGCCAGGCCTGGCGGGTTTCCCTTGGTTCGGTTGCGTTTTGACCGGCCGTGCGGCTAGTCAGCTAGATCTCTCCTTCTTCGCAGGACGGATTTGCCCTGCGGTTCTTGAACCATTCTCAAATCCGTGACTCTGATGCCGTTCCTCTTTTTTGGCTTCGGTCACATAATGGCGTTCGGCTCCCAACTCCCCATTCTCTCGTATGAGCGCAGCAGCAGAGCTGCCACCTGTCGCATAGAACGAGTCCCCGACGCTCGTAATCCCAGCAATGTCATAGGTCGCACGTAGCCGAGAATATTGCTCAAGGGGAACGTGTAGTAGAGCCAGACTTGCCGGCCAATAGATGGGTCACACGTTAGGCTAACTCGTCGGCATTGCGGCACAGTCTGACACCTCTGCTGCCGCTGCCTACCGCTGGCAACCGAAGGTGGCATGAAAGAGGTCGCGCCCACGGGAAGAATGGACCGTTAAAATGTGGATGGCGCTCGAGGGACCTCGGTTGTTCGTTATCAACTTAACTCGCGTTCAGGGATTTGCGGCATAGACCGATGTATCCCGCCCTCCGTCGATGCGAGGCGGGCTGATCGATGCCGAGATTGATAATGTCGGCCGATTCCTCTCCGCCAAGAAGCTCCGCCCATGCGTCCGGCATCAATGATGGCGCCGGCGCGCTGCTGATGAGCGAAGCGGAGGCCGCAAGGCGTGGCAACACCCCGCTGGCGGGCTCGCCCTCCTTGGCGCTCACTCCGATTTGACACCAAGCCAAAATCGGTTAATTTTTGTTACAAAACAGTTACACAAAACAGTTACACTTGGGGGAGCGGGAGCGTATGAATGCCCTTGAGCAGATCGCTTGGGCGAAGGAATTCGAGGAGGTCCTTGCCCCGCCGGAAATGGCTGGATTCGGGCGCCGCTGGATACCGCCTTCCAGGTATGCGGCGGGTCATGAAGACTGTTTCCAGATAGAGCCCAGCTTTCTGCTGACGACCAAGCACTTCAGGATGCGCGAAGAATGCCTCGAGACCCATCGGGGCACCGACCGCTTGGTGTTCCTCTATCATTTGGACGGACGCCGTACCATCTCCCCATCAAGGGGCGAAGCACTTAAGCTACAGAAGCCCACCTTCGTCGCCTACTTCCATCCCAAAGGCGTCGACGCGATAAGTCAATGGGCCGAAAGCCAGTCGGAGACGGCGCTGGCTCTCGGCTTCGACCCGCAAGATCCGCCACGTGTTGTGGCCGAATTCTCTGATCAGCTAACGGTCCTGCAGGACTTGATGCACGATTCTGCCGGCCGATTTACCTGGATCGAGCTTCCGATCTGTTCGGAAATGGAGAAGGTCGCAAGATCAGTCATATTTCGCAGCATCGGTCAGCATTTTGTGCATCATTATGTCTCCGCAAAGGCCAAAGAGTTACTTTGCATCACTTTAGACAAGCTACTTTCACCGCGGTTTGTAAAAGCTGACACCGCCCTGGGTATGGACGAGCGGATGGAACGCCTTAAAAACACATTTGACGTAGAATTAAAGAGCAAACTGCCGATCTGTAAGCTCGCAGAAGAATTCAATATCTCAAGCCGGAGCGTCAACAAGGCGTTCGCGGATCGATACGGCATCAACGCCTCCGATTACCGGGCTATGGTCCGCTTATCAAAGGCTGTCGATCTCCTCGTCAACACCACGATGCCACTGAAGATGATCGCCTACGAAGTCGGCTACGACCATGCTTCCAACTTCTGCCTGGCGTTCAAGAAGCACTACGGCTACACGCCCAAGGAAATTAGAAGAAGCGGTCTATAGATCATTGGCATTGGTCGTCTCGTCTTGAACTCCCCCCATTGCGGTGTTTGCCGCTTTGAGAGGCGCTGGTAAGTTCCGGTCGTAAGTCTGCAGTTCGAAGTCGGCCCGCAGCGGCGGCTAGATGAAGTCGTGCAGGAGTTCCTCATTTGCGAGGGCCTCCTTGGGGATCAAGTCAAGGGGCCGGACCACATCGGTTAACTTATCATCGACGTATCTATACATGGGCGGATCACCCGCCGACTCATGAGTAGACACGACAACATCGAAGGGAGAGGGCTGACCGCCTTCTCCGTGAGCGTCCGGCGAGGGCATTTTTTGCTCGAGGCGCAGGTGGTTAGCTCGCCCTCGGCCAAGGAAAGTATCCACGCACAGACAAAACCCCTGGCCATCCCACCATAGAATGGCACCACACCAGTTCGCTATTTAGCCGTCCGGTATATCGAGCGAGTAGCCGGCGGACCTGACGGTACGAATGACGCTGCCGGGGGAGGCGGTCTTCAGCGCTTTTCTGATCCGGCTGATATGGACGTCGACGGTGCGTGCACCGATATGGATATTGTTCGGCCAGGCCGCGTCGATCAGTTCGTCTCGGCTGAAGACCTTGCCGGGAGCCTCAAGCAAATGCCGCAGCAGATTGAACTCGATCGGTCCGAGATGGATGTCGTGGCCGTTACCGCGAACTCGGTGGGCATCGAGCTTCATCTCAAGGCTGCCGCAGCAAAGCCAGTTGCCGTTTTCGATCCCGTTTGAACCAGGCTTCGGCAGCGCCAGCTTCGTCCGTAGACAGTCAATGAGCTTGGCCGGCGCGATCGGCCGCACAAAGCTCTCGTCAATGCCTGCCTTCAAGAGATCGAGATGTTGGTTCTCGGCGCCGGGCGCGATCAGGGCAATAACGGGCAGCCCGCCTGTCCGGGGCTCCCCCTTAAGCCGGGCGCAGAGTGTGGCCCCTGACGCGCTTGCCGGCCCGCAGTCCAGCACCACCGCCTGGAGCTCCCTTTCATCGGCCAATGCAAGTGCTTCCTCCATGCTATCAGCCGGCTCACATGCGAAGCCGTCCACCCCCAGAATGTGGCTGAGGAACAGATAGAACTCCACGTCTTGCGAACAGATCAGGACAAGTGGCTTCATCAGCGCTACCCCGAGAACCAAATCGGCCTCGACCGCCTCGGTTGAGTGGGCTGGCCATCGCATGTCCTCAAGGCCTGACATGATCCCCTTGTTCGAAAATCGGTCCCATCACGCCCGCGCCACGTCTGGATAGGCTTCAATCGCCGCTACCGCATCATCAACCAGTTTCGCACCCACCTTTGCGAGTTTGCCAATTGTGTCGAAACCGAACCGATGGACGTCGCGAAGAGTCTTCGACAGAACGACCAACCGCCCCGTCGTCAGAACCACGCGGCCGAAGCCCTCATGGCTCATCATCATGGTAGACGATACCACCAGGCCGGAGCGCTGCTCGATCACAAGTGCCACGCAGGTATAGAAAATCTGCAACCGCCACAGCACGTCCGGGTCGGGATCGCCGATGATCGGGATCTCACGGCGCTGCTCCTTCGTGATGATGAAGTCGGCCAGGAGGTCTGCGTCGGATTTGTCTTCCCACATTCCATAGGTGTCCTGAGCGCGGATCTGCCGCATGAGGCACTTGAGGAAAGGCGTGGCAGGGGCTGTCTCGTCCGCGTCGACAGCAGGACCATCCGCAGTAGCTTTCGGTCTTTTCATCGTTCAGTCCTCATCCTCAAAGGTTTCTTTCGGTGGCGCCTGCCTCCGCTAGCGCCTTGCGCAACCACGGCGGTGGAGCAGTCCTGAGCATCGTCCGGATTCGCGACAGCACGTCCTCAATGGATTGAGGCTGCGGTACTTTGATCGGATGGATTTTCGCCGAAACAACCTTGGCTACCGAAGGACCACCGATCGCCAGACAAAATAGCAGGTGACAGCCCTTCAACGCCTCCACTTTCGGAGTAATTCGGTCATCGCCCTCAGTCCGGTGCTTCCCGCTCTCATCGGAAACATCTTCAAAGGCGACGGCTTCCACGAAATTCCAGTCATCGGACGTCACGTCATAGACAACGAAGCGCTGGGCCGACCCGAAGTGGGCATCGAGGCTTTTCATGTCTTGCGTGGCGATCGCGACGCGCAAGGCACCAGCTTGCCGTTGCGGTATCAGTGGGTACCGGTCAGCGGCGAGCGAAAGGCGACGAACGGAAGTCATCTGGCGTTTCTCATTTACGGAATGGATCGAGTGACTCGGGCCTTGGCGCGTGCTGGTTGGGCTGGAAGATGTTGGCAACATCGAAGATCAGGTCGCGCGTCCCCTGATAGAGGATCGTGAGCTTATGCTGGCTGCCGAGTCGGTCGAAGATCGGGAAACCGATGCGCATGAGCGGAATACCGAGGCGCTCGGCCGCCTGGCGTCCGTGCGAATGGGTGACGAGGAGATCAGCGCCCGCGGCAAGACCTTCGAGATCGCCAAGATCGCCGACCTGGACCTGTTCGGCCGGCACCTTCTTGAGAATTTTCGAGGTGCCGGTCGTGGTGACAGCCGCCGAGATTTCGGCGCCCATCCCGGTGAAGAAAGTCGCGAACTGGTAAAGCTGGTCCGGCTCGGCGGCGATGGCAATCTTTTTGCCGCCAAAATGAAGGTGTCCGTCGAGCAAGGCGTCCTGAAGCTGTGCGCGGCGACGGCGGATTATCGCTGGCGCTGGCGCACGGGAGATTGAAGAAAGCAGCGAGACGAAACGGTCTGTGTCCTTCAATCCTGTAAGGGAATGAAACAAGGCATAAGGCACTCCGGTCAGTCTTTGCAGCACCTCCGCCGGAGGGCGCATATGCTCGCCGATCGCGATGCATTGCACCGCCGTGCCAAGCTCCTGGATGTCCTTAACGCTGGTGCCGCCATAGGTGGTCGGCACCCAACGGTCGTCTGGCACCGTACCATCGAGCGAGCCGGAGAGGTCGGGCAGAATCACTGGCTTGAGGCCGAAGCTTTCCACCGTCTCGCGCAAAAGCGCGATGTCAGCGACCGTGAGGTTCCAGCCCGGCAGGATCGCAATCTTCTTCGACTGCCGAACCCGCTCACCACGCAGTGTAAGTCTTTGGATCAGGGCGGTGACCGCCCGGGCCCAACCCTCCTCAATCGCACCATGGAAATCCGGCGTGTTGGCCAGAACAA
Source organism: Sinorhizobium mexicanum (assembly GCF_013488225.1). Classification (NCBI taxonomy): domain Bacteria; kingdom Pseudomonadati; phylum Pseudomonadota; class Alphaproteobacteria; order Hyphomicrobiales; family Rhizobiaceae; genus Sinorhizobium; species Sinorhizobium mexicanum. The sequence goes on from NZ_CP041240.1 coordinate 264,679, forward strand.
TCTCCGTACCTGCGAGTTCTTTAGCGTGCATCATCTTGATGTTCGCGAGATCCCTTGCGAAATCCTCTCCACGGGTTTCCGCTAGCGCCGTCGTGCAGACCCCGATCAGTTTCGGGTTCGTGCGGGTCTTTAGATTGAGGATCGCTTCCTCCAGATGGTCCATGCCACCGAGGATCGTCGCCACCTCGTCCATCGCCGTGGTCTGCAAGGGAACGGCTTCCTTAAAGTGCCGCACGAGAAGTACCAGAGCAAAGCTGGTGCAGCCTTGGCTGCCGTGGAATAGCGGGATTGCACCATCGATCCCAAGGAAGGCGAGCGCGGCACCCAGCGGCTGCGAGGACTTTAGCGGATTGACCGCCGACGATTTGGTTTGGGGGAGGATGCCGCTCATCGGCTTTCCTCAACGCTCGCCAAAGCCGTCGGCTGTTGTGCGGATACTTTTTTTGACGGCGTGGACGGTCTCGGTTCCGCTCTGCGTACTTGGCAGTTCCTCCTCGACCGTAGGTTGGTAAATCCCACGGTGCGGGCTCCCGCACCTGGTGCCAGATTATGGGTTGTGTGAATGGCAAGGTCGATCTGGCGTACGAGTTGACGCAAATCTGACATGTTGCCTTCCTTCCTTCATTCCACCGATCGCGCAATGTCGGTCGGCCGCTCGCGCCGCCTCGCATTGAAGGTTTCAAAACTCGTGCCAATCTGGTTGAGCGAGTCCAAGGAGAGGACTTTTGATTTCTTTCAGCTATTTGGTGTGGGGATCGGCTAAACAAGCCTGTGTCGCTGACCGGACAAAGCGGACAGCAAGGTGTCGGATGGCACTATTTGCGACGGATATACCTTCCGTTCGCCGGAGACGCACAACGCTTGACATCCACTCTCGCCGTAAACGGCTGCTCTGGCCGGGAAACCGTCTAGACTAGTGTAATCGAAATACCGCATGGGCGACTGCAGAACTGCGATGCCCGAGCGTGCACGGAGCGAGGCGGAGCTCCCGCTTGGCTTCAGGACTGACGCGAGAAGGGACCACTGGCTACGAACACGTCCCTTGGCTTCATCACCGCTATCGTGCTATGTCGGAATCTTCGTGGAACATCGGTCAACGCGAACGCGGTTGGGAGCGTGAATTCCGCTTCCTCGCGGCGAAATCCTGTCCGCCGTCCGGGGGACGCCGCGCAACAGACTGTCTGGCTTGTAAAGACCGCGACACGCTGGTGGCCAGACTTCCCGCTATGCTCTCATTTAAATACTTGAATCATATGTAGAAAAATTTTATTAGGCCCTTGCTGGTGGATGGCACGATTTTTGAGGATTCCTCATTGCCGAGCATTGTCGTCCCTAAGGTTAGGTTCCGTTAGACGCCACGTGCTCGGCATAGTTCCCGACTCTTAGCTGCTGCAGCAGCAGGTGGAGTACACTATCACGTCCTATTCATTTCTGGCGTGCGGTCACTGTGCGACCTGGGACGGTTTGCCCGATTCGAAGTGGGTGCTTGAGCCGAACGCCAGATCATCCCGAAGCATGGATAGAGGAAAGCGGCGGAAGCAGGCTCCTCCTGAGTAACCGGTAAGGTTGGTGCCATGCAGTCCAGGGTATCAGGCAGTGTCACCATCACCGGTGCGCGGTACTGGGCGCAAATCACTGCGTTACCTGCGAGCGAACGTTCGGTTAATCGACGAGCAGCAAATTTATCCTCGACGAACCTCGGGCAGCAGACCGCTGGGTCGGCCATGAAGCGTTGGTTCTTTGGTGTCGGCCTGGCCGAGTTCTGCATGCCGAGTATGTACCCTGTGTCAAGCGAAGCGAAGATTTGACCACTATTCACAGCCTAGCACTCGTCGGGTGCCAGCCTCGCAAGTCTCCCTAATTGGAGGTCTAGAGACGCCGGGGCTCACCGCGGCAACAGACGGATACCTTCTAATGATGGCCACCGCCAACTCGGATTGCCATCGCTTGGTTAGGGGTAGAATGGCGAGCCGGCACTCAGCCGATCATCAACATGATTGTCGGTGCTTTCTCGCCCTTACCAACCACTTCGCACGCGAGCTGGTTCTGCGATCCGAATTCATGGCGGGGTGGCGCGGCGACAAGATCAACAGGGCATCCGCCGCTTCATGCGCGGCGAAAACGATCTGTCGGCCGTCACAGCAGCAGCTTGTCGCTCTCGCGAATCATCTGAATGCTGTCGCGCATCAGCCATTGCGAAACGTGTAGCCGTAGCCGTTGATGGCCGGGGCGCCGCCGAGATGCGCATAGAGGACCCTCGAGCCCTCCGGAAAGAAGCCTTTCTGAATGAGATCAATCATACCTTGCATCGATTTGCCCTCGTAGACGGGATCAGTAATTATGCCCTCGAGCCGCGCACACAGGCGGATGGCGTCACTCGTTTCTGCGGACGGGATCCCGTAACAAGGGTGCGCGTACTGCTTCAACAATTCCACGTCATCGTCGACGATTGCCGTGCCGAGGTTGACAAGCTCTGCGGTATGCCGCGCAATTTGTAGCACCTGCGCCTTGGTTCCGACGGGGGTAGCCGAGGCATCGATACCGATCACGTTGCGCTGTCGCCCGTCCTTGGCGAAACCGACCACCATGCCGGCTTGCGTCGAGCCCGTCACCGTGCAAACCACGACATAGTCGAAGGCAAATCCAAGCAGCTTCTCCTGCGCGCGTACTTCCTCGGCGAACCCGACGTACCCGAGACCACCATATTTGTGAACTGAGGCCCCAGCCGGAATCGCGTACGGCCTGCCGTCCCTTGACCTGACCTCATCGAGTGCTTGTTCCCAACTGCGGCGGATGCCAATGTCAAAGCCCTCATCGACCAGACATACCTCTGCTCCCAAGACCCGGCTCAAGAGAATGTTGCCGACGCGGTCGTAGACGGCATCCTCATGTGGTACCCAGCTTTCCTGTACCAGCACACATTTCATGCCTATCTTAGCCGCAACCGCAGCGACCATCCGTGTGTGGTTGGACTGCACGCCACCGATGGAGACAAGCGTGTCGGCCTTCGACGCGATCGCGTCGGGGACGATGTACTCGAGCTTGCGGAGCTTGTTTCCGCCGAACGCGAGGCCCGAGTTGCAGTCCTCGCGTTTGGCGTAGATTTCTACCTTTCCGCCCAAATGCTTGCCGAGGCGGTCGAGCTTCTCGATGGGCGTAGGCCCAAAGGTAAGCGGGTAGCGTTCGAACTTTTCCAGCATGTTCTCTCCAGTGGCATGTGATAGTGCTGAAGCTCGCTATGCGAACGCACTCAAAGAGGCGTTTTAGATCCACTGCGCTCTCCATGTCTCAGATGGGCTCGTCGGTATTTCCAGCAACGCCGTAGCGACCGTACGCCGGAGTGCCAGCAACGCCTACGTAACGGGAAAGCCGCATCTTCCGCGGGAGAAACGACTTAAGTCCGGTCGCCTGTGGCCATCCTAGACACGGCATTCGTTCAATGACGATGTTCATGGCTCGTCCAAATGGCGCGAATCTGAGGACTGTTTGTCATCGTCCGCCGAAGCGAGCGGCGACGTGTCACGCGGTTGAGGCAAGGTGGGGACATCGGAGGATTCATTCATCACCCTCATGATACTCTTGCGACTGATAGCGAACTTTCTGGCAATGCACAGCCCTTTGCGCACCTCTCTGAGCGCAGCTAGACCGCCAGACCAAAAAGAGCACGCTTCCGAAATAAGCGACCTGGAGAAGCAGCCAACTGACGAACGTTGTGACCACTACTTTGCGGATGGAAAGCGAGAGGAAGTAGACCGCTAGAGCGTTGTTGCACAGGACCAGCAGCAGGACGCGACAGAAGACTCTGAAGTGCACAGCCGTTCTCCTGGTTTGTCCATCGGATCATGCTACGACCTTGTCAGCCGCAACATGGGTCTGGCAGTTCTTCGGGCACACGCGGGCGCAGGCTCCGCAGCCGATGCAGCGTCCGGCTTGGTCAACGACCATGATCATGCGGTTCAGCTCACCATCGAAGTCGTCCTCCTCGTCGTCGCAGATACCGAGGATTTCACCCGCATCATCGACGCCGTAAAGGTGCATGACCTCGCGCGAGCAGACCTTGAAGCACCGGCCGCAGCCGATGCAGGTGGCGCCATTGATCGCGGTCAGATATTCCGGCATCCAGTTTGTGCCGTCGCGGGTAACGAAAGGGTTCGTCATGATGAGTTCTCCAACGCGCTGAGCTCTCTCTTCGCAGCGTCCAACTCGGCAAAGGCGTCGAATGTTTTCTCGGCAACCACTTTGATCTCGGTCCAGTTGACTGGTAGGTCCTCGGCGAGGTCGTGCAATTCCATCTTGGCAGTTCCCGCTCGCGACTGCAGTTTGCGGACTTTCTTCTTAAGTTCCTCAAGGTCTGACATGATCTCCTCCCTCGAAACCCCTCTCATTGCGCCCGCGCCACGTCGGGATAGGTTTCGATGGCTGCGACCGCATCATCGACCAGTTTCGCACCTGCCTCCGCGAGTTTGCCAAGTGTGTCGAAGCCAAACCGGTGGACGTCACGAAGGGTCTTCGACAGGACAACCAACCGCCCGGTCGTGAGGAGTACCCGGCCGAAGCCCTCATGGCTCATCATCATGGTCGACGATACCACCAGGCCGGAGCGCTGCTCGATCACAAGCCCCACGCAGGTGTAGAAAATCTGCAGCCTCCACAGCACGTCCGGGTCGGGATCGCCAATGATCGGGATCTCACGTCGCTGCTTCTTGGTGACGATGAAGTCGGCCAACAGCTCAGCATCCGCCTTACCTTCCCACGATCCGTAGGAATCCTGCGCACGGATCAGCCGCATGAGGCACTTGAGGAAAGGCGTGGCAAGGGCCGTCTCGTCCTCGTGCACAGTAGGACCATCCGCAGTAGCTTTCGGTCTTTTCATCGTTCAGTCCTCATCCTCAAAGGATTTCTTTTCGGTCGCGCCTGCCTCCGCTAGCACCTTGCGCAACCAAGGCGGAGGAGCAGTCCTGAGCATCGTCCGGGTTCGCGACAGCACGTTTTCAATGGATTGAGGCTGCGGCACTTTGATCGGATGGATTTTCGCTGAAATAACCTTGGCTGCCGAAGGACCGCCGATCGCCAGACAAAATAGCAGGTGACAACCCTTCAACGCCTCCACTTTCGGAGTAATTCGGTCATCGCCCTCGGTTCGGTGCTTGCCGCTTTCGTCGGAAACATCTTCAAAGGCGACGGCTTCCACGAAATTCCAGTCATCGGACGTGACGTCATAGACAGCGAAACGCTTGGCCGACCCGAAATGCGCGTTGAGGCTCTTCATATCTTGCGTGGCGATCGCCACGCGCAACGAACCGGTTTTCACTTTCGGCCCCGGTGGGTGAACCTCGTCAGTGACGAGCGAGAGTCGGCGGGCGGCTGTCATCTGGCATTTCCCGGTTACGCAATGGATCGAGTGATTGAGGCGTTGGAGCGTGCTGGTTGGCCTGGAAGATGTTTGAGACATCGAAGATCAGGTCGCGCGTCCCCTGATAGAGGATCGTGAGCTTGTGCTGACTGCCGAGGCGGTCGAAGATCGGGAAGCCCACGCGCATTTGCGGAATGCCAAGGCGCTCAGCCGCCTGGCGTCCGTGCGAATGGGTGACGAGAAGATCAGCGCCCGCGGCAAGACCCTCAAGATCGCCAAGATCACCGACCTGGACCTGTTCGGCCGGCACTTTCTCGAGAATTTTCGAGGTGCCGGTCGTGGTGACGGCCGCCGCGATTTCGGCGCCCATGCCGGTGAAGAAGGTCGCGAGCTGGTAGAGTTGGTCCGGCTCGGCGGCGATGGCAATTTTCTTTCCGCCGAAATGGAAATGACCGTCGAGCAGCGCGTCCTGTAGCTGTGCGCGGCGACGGCGGACTCTCGCTGGCACCGGCCCACCGGAAATCCAGCCAAGCAGCGAGACGAAACGGTCTGTGTTCGTCAAACCTGTAAGCGACTGAAACACCGCATAAGGCACTCCGGTCAGGCTCTGCAGCACCTCCGCCGGACGATGCATATGCTCGCCGATTGCGATGCACTGCGCCGCCGTGCCAAGCTCCTGGATGTCCTTGACGGTGGTGCCGCCATACGTGGTCGGCACCCAACGATCATCAGGGACCGTTCCGTCGAGCGAACCGGAGAGATCGGGCAGAATGACTGGCTTGAGGCCGAAGCTTTCCACCGTCTCGCGCAAATGTTCGATGTCAGCGACCGTGAGGTTCCAGCCTGGCAAGATCGCAACCTTCTTCGGCTGCCGCGCCTTCTCACCGCGCAACGTAATCCTTTGGATCATCGCGGTGACGGCCTTGGCCCAGCCCTCCTCAATCGCGCCGTCGAAATCCGGCGTGTTCGCCAGCACAATCTCGGTACCTGCGAGTTCTTTGGCGCGCATCATCTTGATGTTCGCGAGATCCCTTGCGAAATCCTCTCCACGGGTTTCCACCAGTGCCGTGGTACAGACCCCGATCAGTCTCGGGTTCGTGCGGCTCTTCAGATTGAGGATCGCTTCCTCCAGATGGTCCATGCCCCCGAGGATCGTCGCCACCTCGTCCATCGCCGTTGTCTGCAAGGGGACGGCTTCCTTGAAGTGTCTGACGCAAAGTACCAGCGCAAAGCTGGCGCAGCCCTGGCTGCCGTGGAACAGCGGTACCGCACCATCGACCCCAAGGAAGGCGAGCGCAGCGCCCAGCGGCTGCGAGGACTTTAGCGGATTGACCGCCGCCCATTTGGTTTGGGGAAAAATGCGGGTCATCGGCTTTCCTCAATGTTCGTCGAAGTCGTCGGCAGTTGTGCGGACACGCTTTTGAAGGGATGAACGGTCTCGATCTCATGTGTGCTTGACAACTCGTCCTCCACGGCAGGTCGGTATTCCCACGGTGCCGGCTCACGCACCTGGCGCCAGATCGGGTTGTGAATGGCAAGGTCGATCTGGCGTACGAGTTCCACCATGCCGTCATAGCCGGCATAGGGATGGTGACGCTCCTGGTTGATATCCAGCCAGGGCGTCTTGGCCTTCAGCGCGATGAATTGCGTTCGCCCGCCAGACAGCATGATGTCGACCTTGTCTTCAGAGAGCATCGCATAAAGATCGCGGGGCGCCATCGACTCGAACATATGGTTCTCGTCCTTCAGGATCTGCTTAATGCGTTCCTTGTCTTCGGCCGTCGATTTCTTGACGGAGGTGCCGACGATCTCGATGCCGATCTCCGTCAGTGCATGGACGACCGACCAGGACTTCACCCCGCCGGTGTTAAGCAGCACGCGCTTGCCTTCAAGCCTCGGCCGGTATGCTTCGAGCTTCTTCCACGCAATCGCCGCCTCCTCTGCGATCAGTGTCTCCGTGCGCTCGAGGAACTCCGGATCCGCACCCTTCTTCACGAGCAGCTTGGCCATCTGTCTGAGTGCATCCGAGGTGTCGCTGATGCCGTAGAAGGAGCCCTCAAAAAACGCGATGTCCCAGCGCTCCTCCATCTTGCGGGCGAGATTTATGAGCGCGGTCGAGCACACCATCATGGCCGCCCGTGCACGGTGCGCCGAGGCGATATCGAGGTAGCGGGCGTCGCCCGGAATGCAGGCACGCACCCGAATGCCGAGCCGGTCAAGGAGCGGCTTCACCAGCCAAAACTCTCCGGAAAGGTTGAATTCACCAATTATATTGATGTCGTAAGGACCGATATCGTCGGGCTCAACCGTGCCAATGACATGATCGAGCAGTGCCTCGCCGGCGAGTTTGTTGCCGAGGTTCTTGGAGCCGACGAAGCCCGGTGCATTGACCGGCACCACCGGCAAGCCGAACTTTTCCGCCGCACGCTTGCAGACCGCGTCGATGTCGTCCCCGATCAGCGCCGTCACGCAGGTCGAATAGACGAAGATCGCCGGCGGCTTATACGTTTCCTTGATCTCGCGAATCGCTTTGAAAAGCTTCCGCTCCCCCTGCCCCATCACCACGTCGAGTTCGGTGAGGTCGGTGGTGAAGCTTGTGCGCCACAGCGTTGGCCCCGACGAAGCCGCGCCGCGGTTGTCCCAGGAATTGCCCTCGCAGGCGATCGGTGCATGGATGAGATGCGCAACATCGGTGATCGGCTGCAGCACGATCTTTGCCCCGTCGAAAGCGCAGCCGCCGGCGGCCGCCCCGGGGGTCAGCGGCTTCGAACAGCCCTTCTGGCGCGCCTTGGCATCCTTGCCGAGATTCTTCTCGCAGGCGGGCTCGTTGAAGACATCCTGGATTTTGGCAGTGAGCGGGGGCATCGCGCCGGACTCCAAGGCCACCTTAAGATGGCTGGCTTTTTTCGAAGGCCAACCGTCGTTCTTAGCGAGTGAGGTCATACGAATAGTCCGTCTCACCTACCTTGATCGTTTCGCGATCGAGCTTGTCGAAGATCTTGTCGAGGATCGTCGTTAAGACGCGCAAGCCCCCTTGGTAGCCCATGAGAGGGAAGCGATGGTGATGGTGTCGGTCAAAGATCGGAAACATCAGCCGGATCAGCGGCGTGCCTGTGTCGCGCTCCAGGTACTTGCCATAGGAGTTGCCGATCAGCAGGTCTACCGGCTCGGTGAAGAGCAGCGAGCGCATGGCCCAGAGGTCCTTGCCCGCCCAGACCTGGCCATCCTTGCCGAAGGACGAGGATTGAAGCAGTTCCTTCATCTCGGCTTCCCAGGCCGGTGTGCCATTGGTGGCGAGGCAGTGGGTCGGCTCGCCGCCGGTCTCCATCACGAACCGGGCCATCGCGTAGACGAAGTCAGGATCGCCGTAGATTGCGTATTTCTTGCCGTGCAGCCAGGCCTGGCTATCCGCCATAGCGTCGACAAGTCGGCCGCGCTCCATACCGATTGCCACTGGGATGTCCTTGCCGGAAATCTCCGAAACCTCCATCAGGAATTCGTCGGTCGCCTGGACACCAAGAGGATAATGGAACGAGGCCGTCGTCTGCCCGACCTCGTTGCAATATTCCAGCGTCTTGCGGGTGTTGTAATGCTGCAGCGACAGTGTCGCTTCGGCATTGAGTGCCGCCTTCACGTCCTCGATCTTCGTGCCGCCGTCATACATGCGATACACGCCGTCCGACGGCGTGTCGAACTGGTCGGAGGCATCCTGGATGAAGGTGTAGGACACACCCATCAGGTCGAGCAGGCGCTTCAATTCGCGGTTGTTGCCAACGCAGAAGCCGTCGAATCCGGGAATGATGTTGATCGTTCCACCGGATTCCTTGCGCTCCTGGCCCTTCCAGAAGTGCTCCAGAACGCCTTTGACCATGGCGTCATAGCCATCCACATGGCTGCCGACGAACGCTGGCGTGTGAGCGAAAGGAACATCGAAGTCGGCCGGGACTGAACCTTCGTTCTTGGCGTTCTCGATGAAGCCGTGCAGGTCGTCGCCGATGACCTCTGCCATACAAGTGGTCGAGACGGCAATCATCTTCGGGTCGTAGAGGCTATAGGTGTTGGCGAGTCCGTCGACCATGTTCTTCAGGCCGCCGAACACCGCCGCGTCCTCAGTCATCGAGGACGAAACCGCTGATGAGGGCTCCTTGAAGTGTCGCGACAGATGCGAACGGTAATAGGCAACGCAGCCCTGGCTGCCATGGACAAAGGACATGGTCCGCTCGAAGCCCGCGGCCGCGAAGACGGCGCCGAGCGGCTGGCAGGCCTTGGCCGGGTTCACGACAAGGGCTTCGCGGGCCAGGTTCTTTTCGCGGTACTCCCATGTCTTGGTGTACTCGCGTTGATCGGTAACGATCTGCTCCGGATGCGGACATTCGAAATTCAACTTCTTCTCGGCGAGCATCTTCCTGTATTCCGGCTCGCGGAACAGGGGAGCATGGTCGAGGACTTTTTCGGCCGACTGCGGCATGGGTGGTCACCTCTTTTCATCTGGCGCGCCAGACGGCGGCACACGACATCGAGACGTTTCAGGTTTCCCGCGGATCAGGGATCGCGGGCCTTCATCGGCCCCCTGCTCCTGGGAAGCCAGATTTCTATTCGGCCGCGACCGCCATCGGCGGCCCGGCCCTTTTCTTCCAGGGGGCGTCGTAGAGGTCCCAGACCGGGTTGTTGATGGCCAGATCCATGTCGCGGGCGAAGATGGCGAAGCCGTCATAGCCGTGATACGGACCGGAATAATCCCAGGAGTGCATCTGACGGAACGGTATGCCCATCTTTTGCACCGGATACTTCTCCTTGATGCCGGAGCCTACGAGGTCAGGTCGGATCCCCTCGATGAACTTTTCCAGCTCGTAACCGGTCACGTCGTCATAGATCAGCGTGCCATTCTTCACGTAATGGCCGGTGCGCTGATAGTCATCGTTGTGAGCGAACTCGTATCCGGTGCCAACTATCACCATGCCGAGGTCCTCATAGGCCGTGATGACGTGACGAGGGCGTAGGCCGCCGACATAGAGCATCACCGTCTTGCCTTCGAGGCGCGGCCAATACTTGTCCACGACCGCATCGACCAGAGGGCGGTACTTGGCGATGACCGCCTCGGTCTTGTCCTCGATTGTGGGCCCGAAATGCTTGGCTATTTGGCGCAGAGAGGCTTCGATCTGGGACGGACCAAAGAAGTTGTATTCCATCCAGGGGATACCGTACTTCTCCTCCATGTGCCGGCAAATGTAGTTCATCGACCGGTAGCAGTGGATGAGATTGAGCTTGGCCTTCGGCGCGCGCTCTACCTCAGCAAGCGTCGCGTCCCCCGACCAGTTGCCGACCACGCGCAAGCCCACCTCCTCCAAGAGGATGCGCGTAGCCCACGCGTCGCCGCCGATATTGTAGTCGCCGACGACGTTGATATCGAAACGGCCGGCCTCGAAATCTTCTTCCTTCTTGTCGAAGACCCAGTCGCGGATCGAGTCGTTGGCAATGTGGTGACCAAGCGATTGCGAGACGCCGCGGAAGCCTTCGCAGCGCACCGGCACGATCGTCTTTTCGTGCTCCTTGGCCTTTTTGCGCGACACCGCCTCGATGTCGTCGCCAATCAGACCGATGGGGCATTCGGACTGCACGGTAATCCCTTTGTTCAGGGGAAACATCTCCTCGATCTCGTCGATGACCTTCTCCAGCTTCTTGTCGCCGCCGAAAACGATGTCCTTCTCCTGAAAGTCGGACGTGAACTGCAGGGTCACGAAGCTGTCAATGCCCGTCGTACCGACGTAATAATTCCGGCGCTGCGACCAGGAATATTGACCGCAACCGACTGGCCCATGTGAGATGTGGACCATGTCCTTGACCGGACCCCACACCACACCTTTGGAGCCGGCATAGGCGCAGCCGCGGATCGTCATCACGCCCGGAATGGACTTGATGTTCGACTTGACGCTGCATTCGGAGAGGACCTCGCCCTCCTCCTCGGCCTCCTGCCCATTCGTTGCGACGCTGAGGTGCTTCTTGCGGCGCTTCGCCGCCTTGTCCGGATACTGCGACAGCACTTGCTTGATAAGCTCCTCATGGAGAGCGCCGTCATTCTCGTAGTCGAGGCTCATGGGGCCTGTTCCCTTTCAAGGTTCGGAGACGCCTCGCGGACGAGGCGCGTTCTTGGAAAGGGCGCGCCAGCTTAAGGCCGGCGCGCCCCCTGCTGGCGGCGGGGGAGGGCGCCTAGTGGGCAACCGCCAGCTTGCCTTCCTTGGCCTGGAGTTCGGCAAGCATCTGCTCATCGGTCTTCATGATGCCGAAGTCGAGCAGCATGTCTTCCAACTCCTCCATGGTGATTGGGGTCGGGACGGTGCCCTGGCCCGAATTGGCATGGATCTTCTCGGCCAGCGCGCGATATTCCCCGGCCTGCTTGGAATCCGGCGCATACTGGATCACTGTCATCTTTCTGAGCTCAGCGTGCTGAACGATATTGTCGCGCGGCACGAAGTGAATGAGCTTGGAATTGAGCTTGGCAGCCAACGCCTCTGAGAGGTCGAGCTCGCGGTCGGTCTGGCGCTCGTTGCAAATCAGCCCGCCGAGCCGCACGCCGCCGGAATGGGCATATTTCAGAATCCCCTTGGCGATGTTGTTGGCGGCATAGAGCGCCATCATCTCGCCGGACATGACGATGTAGATTTCCTGGGCCTTGTTCTCGCGGATCGGCATCGCAAAGCCGCCGCATACCACGTCGCCGAGCACGTCGTAGGAGACGTAGTCGACATCGTCATAGGCGCCGTTCTCCTCAAGAAAGTTGATAGAGGTGATGACGCCGCGGCCGGCACAGCCGACGCCCGGCTCCGGGCCGCCGGACTCCACGCACTTGATGCCTCTGTAGCCGACCTTGAGCACGTCCTCGAGCTCGAGGTCTTCCACCGAACCCTCCTCGGCCGCGAGATGCAGAACCGTGTCTTGCGCCTTCGAGTTCAGGATCAAGCGGGTGGAGTCGGCTTTGGGATCGCAGCCCACGATGAGGATCTTCTGCCCGAGATCGACAAGGGCCGCGAGCGTATTTTGCGAGGTGGTGGACTTGCCGATGCCCCCCTTGCCGTAGAATGCGATTTGACGCAAATCTGACATGTTGCCTTCCTTCCTTCGTTCCATCCATCGCAATGGCGGTCGGCAGCTCGCGCCGCCTCGCAATGAAGGTTTCAAAACTCGTGCCAATTTGGTTGACTGAGCTCAAGGAAAGGTCTTTTGCTTGTTTTTCAGCTATTTAGGCCCAGACACAACGAACAATTCCGCGCAACAATCCTGTGTCGCGGTTTCGACAAAAGCCGACAGAGCTGTCAGCGCAATGGTGAGACCGCCGCATGTTGAGCTTGCCGGAAGACGATAGCTTGGCGCCGTCCCACAGCAAGATCTACGAGCTTCGAGATGGAAACTGGCGTGGGCTGACCTGAATTGTCGTTGTGACATCAAACGCGTCGCAAAATATTCTGCCGAAGTTGAGCGGCGGCACATAAGGGAGCTTGCAGTAAGTCATCAAGCGAAGATGAATGGGTCCGCACAGATTGTCGCGTCCACTGAAACATCATACGGAGCAGATTGATTGGATTAATCCAATGAACCGCCGCCGCGCGCGTCCGCGATCAACGGCTCAACAACGCGCGCTTGTCCTCCAAGAATCATCCCTTCTCGCCCAAATCTATATTAGCCGAAGATAGGGTTTTCTCCACACTCTCTGGGCGCAACGCTGACCTCCAAGATCGGTCCCATCTGAGTTCCGGATTTCCGTACATGGAGGCAGACTGGCAGTTCACGCGGTACCTGTTCCCGCATCGCCAGTGTTCACGTTCCCATTGTTGTTCAGTCCTCCGAACAACTGGACCGCTTTCGTCGTGATCCTACGGTTTCGCAGAGCAGGTTCGCGGCGTGGAGTTCACTCGCACCGGCATTCAGGCACCAGGGGCGAAGAGATCAAAAGAACAGTTCACCATACCGCCCGGCATTTGGTTCATTCCTCCGTTTAGGGCAGCGAACGGCATCGCCCCGTTCTGATTTTTCGTAGCTACCCGCCAAGGGCATAGTACTGCCCATCGCGGTAGACTAATGAACCACGATTGCCGAAGCGAATACCGACGACGCGGCCCAGAACGATCGCGTGGCTGTGCCTTTCGATGACCTCCTCGACTTCGCAGTCGATGGCCGCCGCCGCATCCTCGAGGACCGGTGCTCCGCTCACGAGGCGGGTCCAATCTGCGCCGAGGTACCGTTCCGCCCCCTTCAGCCCGCCGCGGCCGGCGAACTGGTTGGCAAGTGTTTCGTGGTCGGGTCCCGCCACGTTGACGCAGAAATGGCCGTATCGCTCGACGACAGGCAAAGTTGAGGCTGAACGGTTAAGGGTGACGATCATGCGCGGCGGATCGATCGAAAGGGCGGTCGCCGACGTGACCGTCGCTCCACTCCGAGTCTCGCCCTCCCCTGCCGTTATGATGCTCACACCGCCGCCAAGGGCGCGCAAAGCGCGTTTCAGCCCCTCGGCATCGACGTGATGGTTGGCGAGATCGCCCGTGGCCTCCTTTACGTCGAAGGCGCGCAAGGAAGATTGTTCGGACATCTCAGTCCCTCAGCCGAAGTCTGCCGTCGTAACGACGCCGCTGTCCGACTTGTAAACGAAGGTGTCTGCACCACCGGTCTCACCGACAGTATGATTGCTGCTATCGATGTAATAGCGGCCGTCCCACTCTAGGACCTTTTCAACATCCGTAGGCGGCATCGCTTCCTTGCCATCGGGTCCGAGGTACGTTGAATCTCTCATCGAGAGTCTCCTCTTAATTTACCCCGCCCCAAAGCCCCTCTAGCACCGTAAGGCCCTAGCCAAAAATCCATATTTTGCATCGAACCCATTGATCCTATGAATAAGAAGGCGGCCGAAACTCTTCGCGAGCCGCTGGTAATGTCCACGGTGCATCGAGAATCGGAATGAGGAGAACTGCTGAACCGGCTGGAGCGAATGCTCAAGAGGCATTTCTTCCAACCATTGAGATTGGGTCTGGTCCAATCGCCATAGACACGCTTGACGCTAGCCCTGCCGTAGCTGGCGATTTCAGCGAGCAAGCCGGCAATGATCTTCGGCGAGGCGTTGTCGCCTTCGATCAGGAGCGCGAGCGTCGAAACGGTGTCGTTTGCCATAGCAGGTTTTCTCACGCGACTGCGAAAGCTGCAACGTCGAGTATGAAGCTCAGCGTCATCTATTCGGCCGCGACGACCTCGAGCCTCGTCGCTCCGACGTCATCGAGATCGTGGAGCCGGACGCCGGGGCAGACCTTCCGCGCAATGTCTGTGAGGTGCCGGTGATGCGTCAGGTAGATGACCTGTCCATGTCGTGCCATCTCCGCAAATAGCCTGAAGGCTTCCTCCGCCCGGAAGTCGTCGAACGTTTCCATGATGTCGTCGGCGATGAACGGCACCGATACCCGGTTTTCGACGAATTCATGATATCCAGCAACACGGAGGGCCAGATACAATTGGAAGCGAGCGCCCTTGGACAGTTCGTCTGCAGCTTTCGAACCACCTGCCGCGGTCACCGCGATAAGGACATCTCCATCCTTGCCAGGCTGGGCGGCGACTCCTTGATAGGCGCCGCGGCTTATCGTCCTGAAGGCCGACGATGCCCGAGCCATCATGCCGCTGCGATGACGATCCCTGTAGAGCCGGAGACCGTGTTCGGCGGCCGCGACGCCTGCGCGTAACTCAATGTATCGGCGGGCGCCGTCCTCTATTTCCAGAAGTGTCGTTCGCCGCTGCTCCTCGATCTCCGCCACCTTCGAGTCTCCACCGATGGCGTCCAGAGCGTCCTGCGCCCTGGAACGATCTCTGAACACCTCACTGCACCTGAGGTCCTGGTCCTCCAGAACCGGCGTTAGCCGAGCAAGCTCCTCCTCGAGTTCCGTTTTGTCCGCGGCGCCGATCAATTCCTCGACGCCTGCGATGTCGCTCGCGCCGCTGCTTTCGACCAGTTCCTGCTCCAGCTCAAAGATCGCTCGCGATAGCTCCCGACGCCTGCCTGAGAGGTCGGTACGGGCCTCGACCTCGTCCAGGGTCTCCACTCCGAAGAACTCGATCATCTCGCGCGCCCGCGCTTCCAGGAGCTCCTGCTCCAGCCTCAGATCATGCTCTTCCCGCCGGATCGTATCGAGATCGCGCTCCAGCTTTTCGAGGCGCTCCTGGTTGAGCACCGCTTGTCGGACCTTCTCGACTATCGTCTGGGCGAGCTCGCTCGGTGAACCGTCCGCAGGGATGGAGAGCCTGTTGCAGAGTTCGAGCACCCTCGCCTCGAACTGCGCCTTGTCCTTCTCCATCTTCTGGATGCGGTCGATCAGTCCGTCCTTCGCCTCCATGGCTGATGCAAGCTTCTCGAGCGTCGACAGGATCTCCGTGACCGATCCGACGCCGGGAAGGTAATCCAGTTCTCCAAGCCAGCATCCTTCGCAGGTGGTCTTCCAGTGCTGCGCCCATTCTGCCGCTGCGCGCTCCGCGATGTCGAGCGCCTCCCGGCGCTCCAGGACTTCCTTCCTGAGACGCTCCATCTGCATCGCACGGGCCCGAGCGCGGTTGAACGCTGCCAATGCTTCGTCCGCCGCGGATGCCAGCCCTGCCAGATCGGCATCCGTATGGAAGCGCACCGCGACACCCTTCAACGCCTCTGTCAACGAACGCTTCGCTTGAGTTACGCGATCCCGGACGTCAGCCACATCATGCTCGACGGCAATCAGATCGTCGCGTGCCTTGAGGGCCGCATCTTTCTTGCGGAGCCATTCTTCCAGTTCCTGTGGATCCGGCGCGAGCCGAAGGTCGGGAGATAGGTCCCTCACCTTTTCCGCGACCTCCGATCGGACTTTTTCGAGTTCCGCCTCCGCCCGCCCATGGGAGTCAAGAGCCGTTTGGATATCCGATCCCACTGTCGCGCGGCGCAGCAGAAGCTGGTTCAGCTTGCCCAGCTCCGCAAAATGCAGCAGACGTTGGGAGAGCACACGATCGTCGGCCCGCATCGCCGCCTCGAACAGGTCCGCCGAGGCGGCGTCCATCGACTGAAGATGTTCAGTCCACGCCCTGTCACGGGAGATGCGACTTGCCGTCGCGGTAGCCTCGTCGATCTCGCCGGCCTGCCTGCGCAGCGCCTCAATCTCGGCGTCCAACCGCCGTGCCTCGGGTTCGAGCCGCTCAAGGTCCGTACGCGCGGACCGCAAGTCCTCTTCGTAGCCCTTGAACAGCTTCTTCCAGTTTTCGAGTGTCGCGGCCGAAGGGCACGCCATCGTGCCGAGTTCGGCAACGGCGCCGTGCCAAGGAAGAAGACGGGTCATCGCTTCAGATAGCGCGCCGGACGCGGCGTCGCGCCGCCGTGAAAGCGACCGAAACACGAGCTCCTCTTCCGACCGGGGCTGCGCCTTCAAGGTCGCGGCAAGCAGTTCGAACGCCTTGGTCCTTTCCGCCGACTGGATCGCATCCACCTCTTCAAACCCGACGCCTTCCTCTGCCAGGGCGCGCTCCGCCTTCGCGAGTTCGTCCGCGGCCCCGGCCGTCCGAGCGTCCACGCCGGACTTCGAGCCGATCAGCGCCCTCAGTGTTCCGACGGTCGCGGCGTCGAGAACAAGCCGGCTCGGCGACGCCTCGCCCGGTCGTCCTAGAAGAAGGAGACTGCCTTCGATCGAAAGCTCGGCCGCGCGCGTCGAAAGCTTCGGTATGTCCTTCTCGGCCGTGAGATATCTGGCCTTGAGTTCTGAAAATTCGTCCATGCCGGCGGCAAGCTTGAGAGCGACGGGATCGGCTTCGAGGGCCGCCGTCTCCTCTTCCAGCAAAGCCGACGAACGGGAAAGGTCGTCCAGCTTGATGCGGTATTCGATCTCCTTGCTCTTTAGCTGAGGCAGTTCCTGCCGCCAGGATTCCGGCGGCTCCGGGACCACCTCGAGGTTGGCAAGCTTCAGCCGCAGCCCCGACAGCCGCCCCATAGGCGGGATGGTCTGCAGGATGCGCCTGATTTCGTCGATCCGTTTCTGGGTTTGCGCCCTTTCCGCGATGGCGCTGTCGTACAGCCGGCTCAACCGGTCACGCTCGGCAACAAGACGCTGGAAGTCGCTCGCCTGCAGATCGATTGCCTCGCGCTGCTGCTTGAGATCCTGCAACCTTGCCTTCAGTTCGCCCAGGGCGCCGCTGCGCGCACGGTACCTGTAGAAGGCGTCGCTTTCGCCGCGAATCGCGAGGAGCTGGCGACTAAGGTCCGACAGACCTGCGCTTGCGGAGAAAAGTAGCTCGCCAAGATCGCCTTTGCTTGCAAGGATACTTTCGCCCCCTTCCTCAAGCGTCTCGTCGTCAAGCGAGAACATCGTTGTGAAGGCGTTCCGGTCGATGCCACCAAGATCGGCCCTTATCACAGCGTCGGACAGAATCTGTTCCACGTCGTTCAGCAGGCTGTTCTGCGGACGCTTGATTCGGACGAATTCTCGATCCTGCTCGGCGACACGGATGTTCGCGCCTATCCGCATTGACGGGTAGGGATGCAGGAAGCCGTATCTGCTCGTGGTGCCGATGCCGAAGATCAGGTCCAGGATGGCGTCGGATGTCGTCGACTTTCCCGCTTCGTTCGGCCCGTAGATGATATGAAGATCGGGCGAGCCGACGGGGGGAGGTCCGAAATCGATCACGCCGTCCGTGAACTTGCCATAACGCGTCAGGTCAAGGCGGTTGATGCGCATCAGTCGACCTTCTCCCGGCGAAGACGTGCCATGACTTCGGCGGACCCGTCCCTGGCAATTTCGGCGAGAATCTCCTCGAACAATACCTCGTCGGAGCCGAACATCTCGCGAAGCTCGGCAGGAAGCTGCGCACGCAGTTCCTCGGCGATTGCTCTGAGCTCCTGGCGATAGCCTTCCGACCGAGTGACTTCGTCTTCCATGATAGTGGCCAGCTCGCCTGCCGCTCCCGACCGACTGTTGACGCTGCCAGGAGGCAGACAGACGGTTTGCACCTTGTCGATCCAGACGTTTCCGATGAGCGTCCCGCGGGTCTCCAGCTCGGTGCGGACAAGGTCGAGATCGCGACGCAGCCGCCAAGCCAGGTCGGTGGATCCGGTTATCTGGACGCGCGCCACCAGGTGTTCAGCCGAAACAGAAGCACGGAGCTGGTGGAGACCGGACGAGACTTCGCCGATCATGCTCGTCCAGTCGGCTGCCGCCGACACGTCAACGGCAAGGCGCTCGAATTGCGCTACCGCCGTCGGCCGCTCCTCGACCACGATCGACCGGTCGTCCCCGATCGTGACCAGCGAGACCGACTTAGGCCCGTCTTCATTGACGTCCCTCCCCTGAGGCATGCCAGGCATAACGATGACCGAGGCGGCGTCTTCGACCACCGAACGCTTGTGAATATGACCCAGCGCCCAGTAACGGAAGCCGCTCTGCTGCAGGTCCGCGACACTGCACGGAGCATAAAGGTCATGCCTCTCGGATCCGCCGAGGCTCGTATGCATGATGCCGATGTTGATCGCGTCCGGGATAGGAAGCGCGTAGTGGCGAAGGAGGCTTTGCGGGGCGTGCGGCTTGGCGAAGCTGAGGCCATGGATTGCAATGGGAGAGTGGCCAGCGCCGCGGTCGATCACCACCGCTTCGGCGCTCGGGCCGAACACCTTCACCGTCTCCGGCATCACAAGCTCCGTCGTGATTTTCGACAGTGCGTCGTGATTGCCTCGGATGATGAACGTTCGAATCCCCGCCTCATGAAGACGCCGGAGCTGCTCGGCGATAAAGCGAGCCGTCTTCATCGACGTCTGATCGCCATCATAGAGATCGCCGGCGACAACAAGCGCGTCCACCTGCTCTTCGAGGCAAAGATCGACGACGCGGATAAACGCTCGCCTCGTTGCCAAGCCGATGAGATGGGAGAGTTCCGGATTGCGCAGCGCTAGCGTCTTCAGAGGCGAATCAAGATGAATGTCAGCGGTATGCAGGAAGCGATAGGCCAATTGGATACCTCAAGCAGTGACTTGCCTTCATATGCCACCGATTGAGTCGAGGCGATAAACGCTTCGCATTTCGTGCTGTTCTCCACACGTTTATCCAGTCAGTGACTGTATCGCTGAGGGTCTCTTCGATTTTCGGCACACCTCATCCAAGGTGAGGCTGGTGATTTGTCGCCCCTGTTTCAACGAGCTCCTGGCCCTCTGCCAATAGATTCCACCGCCCGCCTAAGCGATCAAGAAGCACGCAGTCGTTGACGCGAACATTTCCCCGGAAACTCCCGGATCGGTAAATTCTAAGGCCTTGCAGCGTTGGAATCCCGATCCAACTTCGTCGTATGCCGAATGCCGAGGCGAAACGGCAGCGAATAACTGGTGGTGAAACCGGCCATCATGAAAGCGCACCGGCCTTCTCGACAGCGAGCATGTCTGTTCCGTCACAAGGCAAGCAGGTAGGCAACCAGCGCATCCTTTTCTCTCTGCGTAAGCTTTGTTCCCAGAACCAGATTGAAGAACTCGACCGTGTCGGCGAGTGTCAACAGCCGCCCATCGTGCAAATAGGGCGGCGAGTCCTTGATACCGCGCAGTGTGAAGGTCTTGATCGGACCGTCCGGTAACATCACGAGATCGTTGGCGCTCTGGCCTGTTCTATAGAAGCGCTCGAGCTTGAGGTCGTGCATGTTGTTGTCCACGAAGGCAGTCTCCGGGACGTGGCAAACGGCGCAGCCACCCTTGCCCATGAACACCTGTTCGCCCTCCAGTTCCTGTTCGCTCGCCCCGCTTGGATCGAGGCGTCCGAACACGTCGAGCTTGGGCGCGGGCGGGAAGTCGATCATGTTCTGCATCTGCGCCATCATTGAAACCTGGCTTGCACGATCGAGTAGGTTCACGCCCTTTCTAGCGGCGCTCACATGGTCGCCGTTGAAGTAGGCGGTGCGCTGCTCGAACTCAGTAAAGTCTTCGATCGACCGCAGCGACCGTTTCGAACCATGAATCTGCTGATTGAACAGCCCGCGCAGGCTGGTCGTGTCGAGACGGAACCGCTGCGTCTGTGGCCGGACGTCGGGGGTCAGGTGGAAGGCGGCATTGGTATGGAAGTTCGAATGGCAGTCCAGGCAGGCGACGCCCAGGCTCTCCTCGGCAGCTTTGCGGTCCTCGGTTTCGTTGAACTCTTCTTGCGGAAACGGAGTTAGCAGAAGTCGAAGCCCTTCCATCTGCACCGGCGTGATGATGCCGCTCATGATCTCATTGAAGTTCCGGATCGTCAGAAGCTCGCCGCGCGAAACGTCACCGAGTTCCGGATGCGAGGTTAGAAAGATTGG
This sequence comes from Sinorhizobium mexicanum, assembly GCF_013488225.1. NCBI lineage: Bacteria > Pseudomonadati > Pseudomonadota > Alphaproteobacteria > Hyphomicrobiales > Rhizobiaceae > Sinorhizobium > Sinorhizobium mexicanum. The sequence goes on from NZ_CP041240.1 coordinate 285,329, forward strand.
CGGCGGAAACTCCGGCGTCAGGTGATCGGGGAGGTCGAAGTCGACATCGAAACGCCTAAGATCCCTGCCTTCCTGGCGGCCTATTTCATTAATCTGCACCTCCGGAAAGACCTGACCGCCAGTTGCGTGCTTTACATGCGGCAGCGGCATAAAGCCTGCCGGCAGTAGTCCCTGCTCTCTGATCTCGTCAGGGCTCTTCTCGGCCAAAGCGCCCCAGGTCACGCCCTTCGGAAGTTTGACGCGAACGCCGGCTTGAACCGCCTTCCGACGACCGGACATCATCAAACCTTGCATGGGGCGGTCAGAAAGGTCATATCGCCCCTCAAGCAGGCGCCTCTGACGCTCCATGACGCGCGGCTTCGCACGTTCGTCGAATTCCTTCACTTCGGAAAAGGGACGGTTCGGAAAGGTTAGATAGATCAGATCAGCGGGCAGCGGATCAGACACGGTCGGAAAAGCGTGCGCGGAGACTGCGAATGCGATCGCCACACCGATCAGGATAAGCGACCTAAGCCGGGGCGTGTGGGCCTTTAGGTCGCAGCCCGCGATCATAATCTTCTGACCGAGATCGGCAAGAGTATAGGGCGTCTTTACCAAGGCGGTGAATGTTCGGATGCCTCTCTTCCAATAGAATGCGATCTGACGCAGACCTGACATGTTGCTTTCGCCTTCGTTCTCCGATCGCGTTTTCACCACGATGCAGGACGGCAGCTTCTGCCGCCGCTGATGCGTGACGTTCAAAATTTGTGCCAAGCAGGAAAGTGGTTAGAGATTATTGTTCTGCACTTAGTCAGCGCTTGATAGCTGGACGCTGGGCGAACATCGGCGTGTCACGTACCCCGCAAACCGGACTGTCATTCGAGGGTTGCAGTCTGCATTGCTTTTGTAGCCAGTGCCGAAACGGATGGCACGACGCACCTACCCCTGCCTGCCGAGTTGCTTGCTCTGGATATTCATCCCGCGCACGACAGACGCAATTGTTGCACCGTGGTGCCTGACAGTTCCCCAATACCATCCCTAACCCCGAGCGAGCTCTCACAGCAGCGACTTTGGTTCTTCGGGGCAGCGTGGCGGCGGCTAGCTGTCTTTCACAACACGGCCCCCTTTGATGATTGTGCGGATGCGCGTGATGTCAGAGAGGATCGACAGGTCCTTCAGTGGATCGCCGTCGACCACGACCACGTCCGCGAAAGCGCCTGGTGCGATGATGCCCACCCTGCCCTCCATTTGAAGGACCCGGGCGGCATCCAGGGTGGCGGCGCGGATCACTTCGTGTGCCGGCAGAACTCGGCCGCGCAGCTCAAATTCTTGCGCCTGGTGCTCGTGCATCCCGCCGAGCAGGTCCGAGCCGTATCCCATTGTTACTCCAGCCTCCCGCAAGGTCTCCAATGCAGTGAGGCCCGCAGACAGGACGAAACCGATCTTTTCGAGCGAAGCCGCCGGTATCCCATGCTCGGCGCCCTCGCGCGCCAGCACCGCGTACGTGATGTTAGTAGGAACCACAACTGCGCCCGCCTTGCGTACCCGCTTGGCGGTCGCCGGGGTAATCAGGTTGCCGTGCTCGATCGACCGCACCCCGGCTTCTAGCGCCCGGGAAATCGCTTCGTCGGTATAGAGATGAGCGGCCACATAAGTGTGCTGATGCGCCGCTTCCTGCACCGCCGCCTGCAATTCGGGAAGGCTGAAGGCGAGCGCATCTATAGGGTCGGTGGGCGAGGACACACCGCCGCTGGCCATGACCTTGATGAAGCGCGCGCCGGCCTTCAGCTCCTCTCTGGCCGCCCGTCGCACGTCCGCTTCGCCGTCGCAAATGCGACCAAGCGCTCCCAGCTGGTCAGGATAGTAATCTACAGGGCGCCGATCATGCCGGTCCCGATAATCAGTGTGGCCGCCCGTCGGAGACAGCGCCTTTCCGCAAATGACGAGGCGCGGACCCTCGATAAGCCCGCGTTCGACAGCGTCCACCAGCGCTTGATCAGCGCCGCCCAGGTCGCGGACAGTCGTAAAGCCACGGCTCAGCATCCCGCGCATGGTATTCGCAGCATAGAGCGCGGCGAGCGTGTTGGGCAGTTCGGCGTTGGCAGCGAGGTTTCCTTCCGCGGCGACGACATGCACATGGCAATCGATCAGCCCTGGCAAGACGATGCGCCTCTTCGCGTCGAAAATATGGGCGCCCGCCGGTGCCTTCACCCGCTCTCCGACTTCGGCAACGAATCCATCCGCTAGCAGAACATCTACCGGATCCGCGGGACGGTCCGCGGTGCCATCCACGATGGCAGCGTTACGAATAACAATCGTCGGAATCACACGCTCCTTTGGTTTGACGCAGGATGGATCGAGCACTTCAGGAACGCCCCTGTAATATCCTGGTGTTCGAACCATCGCCGCCACGGTCAATGACGCCACGTTGGCGACTATGTCTATTGCGTTGCCGGCTACTCGTACCCCGCTCGCGCGAGACCCTCCAGTTGTCGAGAAACATGATATCGGCTCCCCTGACAGGCGATTTGCAGTTTCAGCCTCCGCACCACGTTGAAAGCATCGACGTTTTCTCGCCGAAGACAGGAATCATCAGTCGTGCCAACTGCGCAGAGCCTCTTTTTCGAGTTTTGTTGCAAGGTCTTGGTGCATTAGCACGCTGGCCGAACGCCACCGTGTCGCGAACTGGACAAACCCGACAGCGCCGCGTCCCGCTCGATCGTCCCGTAGCGACTGCCGGCGTTTTGGGCGGGACTTTCAATCACTGCGTCGGCATCTCAAGGCTTGTCATCGGCGGGCGCGAGCGACCTACCGAAACGCAAGGATGAAGAGCCTTCCTACACTACCAACGTGATCGACCTGATTTCGGCCCTGAAGAAGAGTCTCGAGAGGAAGACGTGGAGCGGCAAGAGTTCACAGGCGCGGCGATACGGCCATTCACGCACAATTCCGCGAAATAAATGCATGCCATACCACTAGCGCGAAAGGTCGACCAAATTTGCTTTTTTAATAGCCAAGCGTCTCATCGGGGCGCAGCATGGTGCAAATGACAAGGGCGCCGCCGGCTGAGAGATACTCGCGCTTTCGCCCCAACCAAGGAGGTCGCGCAATGTATCCTTCCCGCGAATTTCACTCCGATTTTTTCCGGCCCAGGGAAATCGAATTGCTTCAGTGCATTTTCAATGCCGCGTTGGAAGCGAACGAGATCAAGTGCAACAGTCCGGAAGCCGAAGCGCTCGCAAAGAGGCTCTTCACGCTCTACCAAGGGGGCGTGAGGGACGCAGCGGAGCTGAGCGACCGTTTGAAAGCAGCGTGAACGAGACACCAGAGCGAGAGAACGCCTGCCAGCGCCCACTGCCGTACTAGCCGCCGTAAGGCTCACGGACGTACTGGACCTCGAATGCGGCCGTCAGCCCCGCCAGGACTTCCTGCGCGATGGCGTCCGTTGCGCCCGCCTTATCTTCGGCCTTGACGAATTGGGTGATTGTGCTCAGCGGGACGCGCCAGATAGCGTCAGCGATCTCGCGGGTCACCGCGTCCAAGGTCGCCTTGTCCGAACCTCGCCAGAAAACGTAATCGTGTCCGATGCGCAGGCAAAGATGAATAGCCACCGCCGCCGTGGCGCGCGCACGATCTGACAGCAGCATGCCCCGCAGCTCGCCGTCGATCTCCAGCAGAGGCGTCTTGATTGTCGCGGAACTCAGGTTTCGCTTCATGCGGCCATTAACGCACGGATCGAGAAAACCGTCGCATCGGCTATTGGGATGATCGCCCGGCGGCCGATACTCGCACTTTTGCGAGTAGCCATACTTTTTCTCCCCGCCTACCCTCGCCGTGGAAGGGAGATCTGGTATGGACTATATCGCAGAGATCAAGGGAATGACGGACGAGGAGCTCCGGGCGACCTGCATGTTGGCAGTAGCCCATTGCGTGACGGACGAGATGCTGGACGACTCCATGCCGCCCTACTGGATTGAGATCCTGAAGGAAATCTATGAGCGCGGCTGGGCGGGTGACAATCGGGAGATCATTGCCGAGAAACTGGCAGAGGCACCTACCACCTGCTAGCGTCGCGCTGACGCTCCTCGACCGCCCGGCGCATTGCGTCCTCGCGGCCACATTCGTATTTCTCCATGTAGTAGCGGATCATGGACTGCCGGCGCGCTTCATCCATGATGGAGTAAACGTTCCTGAATTGCCGCTCGGCTGCTGATTTTTTCTTGGACCGCCGAACGGGGCCAATGAGCCTAGACAGGGCAAAGTAAGCCAGCAGTCCAACAAAACTTCCAACCAACAGGGCGAGAACCGTTTCATAATTGAGGAAATCCCCAGGGCTGATCATCTGTACGCCTTCCGCCAGCCCGCGGCCCACGCCTCTTCCTCAGAGCAGAACCAGCGCTCCCCGTATTCCGGTCTTATTCGGGTCTCGGAGTAGTACTTCTGTCCAGGCACATGAAAAATACGCTCGCCTGAATCGATGCTGATATTGCCTTTGATGTCGCAGGGGGTTCCAATGCTGCCCAGACTGTCCCACTTGGCAATGAAGTCAGGTGCGGTGATGCCGCCGGCAGCACCTACCGCGACGGCCGCGATTACTAGCCCAGGCGCCGTTCGGAACACCGAGGGCTGCTGTGGCTTCCGACCTCTTTGGCGATAACTCATGCCCCAACTCCGGCAACTTCGCGCGCAGATGGTAATTCAGGGCACAAATTAGCAAAAGCTGCACAAATGGGTTAGTCGCCGCCAATGTGATCCTGCGGCAGCCATGCGGCATTGACTCCCCCTCATAAGGAGAACATAATAGGAACATTCATCGGCGCTGCGGCGCGCCAATCCGAAACCTGAAGGGGACCAACAACCGCTGCCTGCGGGCAGAGAAGGTGCGCCATGCGAACGTTCGAAGACGAGGTCCGAAACATGATTGCGGTCGATCTGACCGTCCTGTCACCCGATCGAAGACGCGCCATCGCCGGCCTCGATCAATATCGCCGCACCGTCGAGATCCACGGCGTGCAGGACGTTGCCGCCAAAATCGCTGAATCCTTCTGCTCCTTTGCCGTCTTCGATGGCGAGCAGGTGCTGCGCTACCCTGCGATTGCCCCTTTCATCACACAGACGCTGTATGCGATCCCGATCGAACTGCGACGCGCGGCATGCGACCGGGACCGGGTGAAGGCAGATCGGGCGCGCGTCAGCATGGCACAGATGATCTCGTCTGCATTGTTGCAGCGGTATCGCTTCGAACAACTGAAATGCGGCGTGGCGCCGTCGAGCACCGATTGGGACGGAGCCTTCGAAGAGCAGTTCGGTAGCGGCCGGAAGGCGGCTGAAGGTTGAAGCCGGCTTTTCAGCCAGGGAGCAATGAACATGAGCGATGAGGCAAGCGCTGCGACCAAGCCACGCCAGGATACGGCGCTCTACGTTCATTATTGCGAGTATCCCGGCTGCGCGAAATGGGGCGGCTTCGGGTTCGCTGCCGGCAAGGACGAGCCGCGATGGTTCTGCTTCGAGCATCGGCCAGAGTGGAAAGGATGTTGACGCCGGCAGCGGCCCCGATACCTTTGCCGCGATGGAGGAAAGCTGATGTGCGGACGCATCTACATCAAGAGCACGCTTGGAGACCTGCTGCGCAATTTCTCTTTCGCCGCGACTGAGCGCGTCGAAGGGCTTGCGAACCAGTTTCCGCGTTACAACGGCGCTCCGTCGCTCTATTACCCGATCATCATCCGCGACATGGTCCGAGAGCCAGACGTTTTCGGCCCCACCTTCGTCAGCGCGCGATGGGGGTTGATTCCGAGCTGGATCAAGGAGCAGAAGCCCGGCCGGCCGCCGCCAGTAAACGCGCGGTGCGAGGGCATCGCGAACAACGGCATGTTCAAGAAGGCCTACGCCAGCCGGCGTTGCTTGGTGCCGATCGACGGCTTCTTCGAATGGAAGGACATCTACGGCACGGGCAAGAACAAGCAGCCCTATGCCATCGCCATGCAGTCAGGCGGGCCATTCGCGCTCGCCGGCATCTGGGAGACCTGGCGGAATCCTGAGACCGACGAGGATATCCGCACCTTCTGTGTTATCACCTGCCCACCGAACGATATGATGGCAGCAATCCACGACCGCATGCCAGTCGTCCTGCATCCGGAGGATTACGAACGCTGGCTGTCGATCGAGCCGGATCCGTTCGACCTGATGAAGCCATTCCCGGCCGACCTGATGACGATGTGGCCGATTGACAAGAAGGTCGGCTCTCCGAGGAACGACACTGCAGATATCCTCGATCCCACAGAACCCGCCCAATGAAGCTTTCACATTTGTTACTCGTCGCGATCGCGCTCGGCGCCGCCCTGCCCGCCCGTTCTGCCGGTCCAATAACGGGCCGCGCCACTGTCATTGATGGAGATACGATCGAAATCAGAGGCGAGCGTATTCGCCTGAGCGGCGTCGACGCGCCGGAGAGCTGGCAGAAATGCGAGGATGGAGACGGCGGCATCTATCGCTGCGGCAAGGAGGCGGCGTTCGCACTCGATCGCTACCTCACCAGCTCCCCCCCTACCCGATGCGAGTTTGTCGAGCGTGATCGATATCAGCGGTTCGTGGGCGTGTGCTTTCGCAACGACGGTCGCGAGGTCAATCGCTGGCTTGTCGAGAGCGGCAATGCTGTGGATTGGGAGAGATACAGCAAAGGCGCGTACACCGGCGCCCAAGAGGTCGCGCGGTCACGAGGCGCCGGCATCTGGCGCGGCAAGTTCCAGTTGCCTTGCCAGGCGCGTGCGGAGCGTGCCAATCATGAGCCCTCTTGCTGACCGAGGAAGCGATGCCCGCCGACGAAACCCTTATAGACGACAAGACCGTAGATCAGGAAATCGGCGCCAAATACGTGCAGCACGCGAGGTGCTGGGCATGACTCAGTAGTTGCTGGCGAACGACGTGTGTTCCGGCAGATCCAGGAGTACGAGAATGGCAAAAACCGTGTCTCCGCGGCAATCCCGGTCCGGATCTGTCAGGCGATGCAGATCAGCCCGATGGGATCATCGGTGTGTGCTTCCCTCACGAAGGACCGACCGACGATCGAATTGGGTGTAGGAAAAATTGCGACGGCGGAGAGAAAGTTGGCCGGCGTCCAGCGGGCCTTGCGAGACGAGTGGGTGAACGCTGGGTCGCCTGGGCATGGCGGCTGCTTTCGCGGGCCTCTAGCCCGCCGAGAACATAAGAAAAGCTTCCCAATCCCCGCAAGCGGCGGAAGATGCCTCCAATCTGCCGTGCATGACTTTGCAACCTCTCGGTACCATGATAGTAGCGACGCACGGGGTAATCGGGGTTACTATTCTCCCAGTCCGTCACCGCTTTGACGACGCTCCATCTTCAATCGACTGCCGTCAGAATGAGACAGGATGACAATGGAAAGACGTAATTTTCTCAAAGGCATGGCGCTGCTTGCGGCATGCCCGCTCTGCGTGAAGCCGGCCTTTGCCGCCGAGGGCACCCACTGGGGCTATGAAGGCGACGCGGGGCCTGCTCGCTGGGGTTCCTTGAGCAAGGAGAACAGCGCCTGCGCGATGGGTTCACAGCAATCGCCGCTCGACATCACAGGCAGCATCGAGGCCGAACTTCCGGCTCTGGCAATCGACTGGAAAACGGGTGGTTCGATCGTCAACAACGGCCACACGATCCAAGTCAACACCGCGCCTGGCGGCCTGCTGCGCCGTGGCGACAGGGCCTACGAATTGCTGCAGTATCATTTCCACGCGCCGAGCGAACACTTGGTCAATGGCAGAAATTTCGCCATGGAGGTGCACTTTGTACACCGACATCGCGAATCGGAGGCGCTCGGTGTGCTGGGCGTGTTCCTGGTTCCTGGCGCCGCTAATCCGGCGTTCACCGCGTTGGCTGCGGCATTCCCCAAGCAAGCGGGACAAAAAAACCCGGTTGGCGGTGTCGATCCATCCGGCTTGCTGCCCCCTTCGCTCAAATACTGGTCCTACGAAGGGTCCCTGACTACGCCGCCGTGCAGTGAGATTGTCGATTGGATGATCGCGATGGATCCGGTTGAGGTCGATGCGGCGGATATAAAGAAGTTCACCGCGCTTTACTCGACAAATGCGCGGACAGCAGTTCCAAGGAATCGGCGCTACATTCTTCGCTCCGGCTAACTGGCCCCTGAGGGCGAGTCAGTAAATTGAGGCGCCACAACGATGGCATGCGCTGTGATGTGACCGCCTGTCGCGAGCGGGGCGTCATGCCAACGAACTCGCAAAGTCGCCAGCTACGCAGGAGGAATGATTTCGAACGTTCTTGTATCTTCATGGATTCCGGACGCCCACGCACTATTCTTGTCCTCCTCCCCTTCAGCGCTCCAACTCATTCAGCGCCGAATTCACGGGCGGTGATCGTCTCGCCGCCGGGATCCCCATCTGCCCGTAGTATCCTAGCGTGATCAAGCGCCGCTGCAGAGAGTGCCCGGTTTTGTCCATGGTTCACCTGGTTTGTCTAGGACGGAATTCTGTGAGATAAAGGAGCTGTTTTCCGCCCGCCCACACTCACTGGTTGACAGAGAGTTTAGATTTCCTCTACAGAACTGTAGACTTCCACAGAACTGTTAAAGAGCCTATCTTATGAATGCGGCCGAGCTCAAAAAACTTCTCACCAAACACGGCTGCAAGTTTGAAACCCATCGTGGGGGTAGCGGCCATCAGACTGTTCGTCGCGGGAACCGTAAGACAGTTTTCCCCGTTCATGGGAGTAGCAAGGAACTGGGAAAAGGTCTCGTGGCGAAGATTCTGAAAGACCTAGGAATTAAGTAACATGTCCCGTTTTTACGAACTCACACTCTCAATGGACGAGGCTGAGGATGGCACCATCTCGTGGATGGTAACCGCTCCGGCGTTTCCTGAAGTCACCACTTTTGGCGATACACAACCGAACGCTTGCCTGGAGGGGCTCAAAGCGATCGAAGAGGCTATCGCTGCGCGCATTGTGGACGGAGAAGAAATCCCACTGCCCTTGTCGGAAACCAAGGGTGTCGGCCGATATGTGGAAGTACCTGTCCTCACATTTCTTAAGTGCGGGCTCTACGTGATCTGCAAAGCCAAGGACGTTTCGCGCGCCGAATTGGCGCGTCGTCTCGGTTGGCATCGTGAACAGGTGGATCGCCTTTTCCGCCTTGATCACAAATCTCAGATGGATCAGATCGAAGCTGCTTATAAAGCCCTCGACGTGCCGCTCGACGTCAAGGTCGACTTTGATTTTCCAGCAGCGGCGTAGCGGCTGCTGAAGGTATCGACGATTTCAAAAGCCCGGGGCGAAACTCCGGGCTTTTCGCTTTTCAGTAGATACTGCGAGCCTTGTTCAGTTGAAGGTCTACGACGGATAACCAGCAGGACCGCCACGCCGGGAGGCAGCCATTTGTTAACCAAAATTGCTCATGGTCGGCGTCCCGGACCAAGAAACTTCGGAGCGCATGATGAGCTACGATTGGACTGGCGTGCGAACACGCCGAACAAGAATGCTGAGGATCGTTGGATTGATCCTGATGACGATGGCCGTAGTTGCCGTCTTAGGGGCCGTTTCGCTCTAGAAATCGTTGGCCGGTCACTTGAACGCTGGGTTTCGTTCGCCGCCGCGCCGGATTAGGCATGTCACGCCAACGGGTCTCGACCCTCTCAGGCATCTTTGCTTCTGTCACAGACAAATGAATGCGAACTGGCGGTCCCACAACGGGGGAAATTCTTGGAAGACGCAGACGCTGACTTCGAAATCGCGTGCTCGAAATGCGGCCTCAGAGCTAAACGCAGCATTTTCCAGTTAAAGTACGCCGAGACTTTCAAATGCGACGCATGCGGATCGACGCGAGCATTGGATAAGGAAAATCTCAAAGAGCTCATGCGCGAGGCGGATGCGAAGACCCGCCGGCTCTGGATCGACGGCAAACCGCCATGGCCTGGCTAGGTCACAAGCGGCACAAGAGAGCTCCAGGTTTGTCGCGGCGCTCCACATGGCGTCGATCTGTTCATCAGCCAGGCCCAGAGCCGCGCCGACCGACGAAATCAGGGTGTGCATCCGATGGAAGTTCGAGGCGCCGACGGCACTCACGTTGGCCGGACCGCTCACACCCTGACCCCTCGGGTTCGGGACGATCAACGCCACTGCCCGAGGCATTCCGGGCTGCTCGCTTGTCTCAAGAGTCGGCGGCGCTCCGCATAGTAACCCGAAATCAGCAGGTCTGGCAGCTTCGCCATCACTTATCGTGCAAACGGGTGAGGCTCATCGGTCCCCCCGAGAATCGCTGAAGCGTCAACAACCTCAGTATTCCCGGACAGGACCGAACGTGTATCTTATTGAAAGCTCCCGGCTAGTCGAGGCAGAATGCCGCTTCAGGCTTTCCTAGAAGTCCATCCCACCGCCCGGAGGGATTGCCGGCGGTGCGTCCTTCTTGGGCTTCTCGGCGATCATCGCTTCGGTGGTAACCAGCAGGCCGGCAATCGAGGCCGCATCCTGAAGCGCGGTACGGACGACCTTGGCCGGGTCGATCACGCCCATCGAGAAGAGGTCGCCGAATTCACCGGTCTGGGCGTTCCAGCCATAGGAGAGTTCCGGCTTCTCGCGCAGCTTGCCCACGATGATCGAGCCTTCCGCACCGGCGTTCTCGGCGATCTGCCGTACCGGAGCCTCAATGGCGCGGCGGACGATGTCGACACCGACCCGCTGATCGTCGTTGGCGGTCTGCACGCCATCTAGGGCCTTGACTGCACGCAGCAGTGCTACGCCGCCACCCGGCAGGATACCTTCCTCGACTGCCGCACGCGTTGCATGAAGCGCATCGTCGACGCGGTCCTTCCGTTCCTTCACTTCGACTTCAGTCAAGCCGCCGACGCGGATGACTGCGACGCCGCCGGCGAGCTTGGCAAGCCGCTCCTGCAGCTTCTCGCGATCATAGTCGGATGTCGTCTCTTCGATCTGCGCCTTGATCTGCGCGATGCGCCCATCAATGTCGGCTTTCGCGCCGGCGCCGTCGATGATCGTGGTGTTCTCCTTCTCGATCGAGACCTTCTTTGCACGGCCGAGCATGTCGAGCGTGACGTTTTCCAGCTTGATGCCGAGGTCCTCGGAGATCACGGTGCCTGCCGTCAGAATTGCTACATCCTCGAGCATGGCCTTACGCCGGTCGCCGAACCCAGGGGCCTTCACGGCCGCGACCTTCAGTCCGCCGCGCAGCTTGTTGACGACGAGTGCGGCCAGCGCTTCTCCTTCGACGTCCTCGGCGATGATGAGAAGCGGCTTACCCGATTGCACGACGGTTTCCAGAACCGGCAGCATCGCCTGCAGGTTGGAGAGCTTCTTTTCATGGATCAAGATGTAGGGATCCTCGAACTCCGCCCGCATCTTGTCCTGGTTCGTTATGAAGTAAGGCGAGATGTAACCCCGGTCGAACTGCATTCCCTCGACCACCTCGAGTTCCGTCTCCGCGGTCTTGGCTTCCTCGACCGTGATCACGCCGTCATTGCCGACCTTCTCCATCGCCTCTGCGAGGTAACGGCCGATCTCCGCGTCACCATTGGCCGAGATAGTGCCGACCTGGGCAATCTCCTCGTTCTTGGAAACGTCGCGCGCGTTGGCTTTCAGCTCGGCGACGAGCGTATCGACGGCGAGGTCGATGCCTCGTTTCAAATCCATCGGGTTCATGCCGGAGGCAACGGCCTTGGCGCCTTCCCTGACGATCGCCTGGGCGAGCACCGTTGCGGTCGTGGTGCCGTCGCCGGCAATGTCGCTCGTTTTCGACGCAACTTCGCGCAGCATCTGCGCGCCCATGTTCTCGAACTTGTCTTCGAGCTCGATCTCCTTCGCCACGGTAACGCCGTCCTTGGTGATGCGTGGCGCGCCGAAGGACTTGTCAATGACGACATTGCGGCCCTTAGGGCCAAGTGTCACCTTGACGGCGTTGGCAAGGGTGTCGACACCGCGCAGCATGCGTTCACGGGCATCGGAATGGAATTTTACTTCTTTGACAGGCATGGTTCACTCCTTCGCTGAACTTTGGTCGGTCGCACGCTCTCAAGCGACTTTCTTATCGGCGCCCAAATCTTCGATGACCCCGAGCACGTCGGCTTCCTTCAGGATGAGCAGGTCCTCGCCATCGACCTTGATCTCCGTGCCTGACCATTTTCCGAAGAGCACGCGATCTCCTACCTTGACGTCGAGCACCACGAGTTGACCCTGCTCGTTGCGAGCGCCCGGACCGACGGCGATCACTTCGCCTTCCTGCGGTTTTTCCTTGGCCGTATCCGGGATGATGATGCCGGCTTTGGTTTTCTCTTCGGACGTGACGCGGCGGATAAGAATGCGATCGTGGAGCGGTTGGAACTTCATGCCTTCCTCCTGGATAAACGGATCGATGAATGCCCTATGCCGGACCAATGGACTCCGTACGGGCAGCCCGTCCCGGCAACTGGCAGTAGTTGATCTGGTTGTGTCGAAAATCGAATTCAAGAGGAGGCGACCAACTTTTTAGCACTCTTCGGTGGAGAGTGCTAAAAAGTGCATTCCGCAAGCGCCGAGTGAGGGATGGCGCACGCGGACGACGACAGGCCCGCACGTTGGACCCGCGTCTGATTCTATCGCGACAACAGCTTAACCGAAGCGCGCTGGCCGCACGCTTCCGCAAGAGTATCCTCCGGCCTGCGCCGAGGATGCAATGTCGAGGGATTTCAAAAAGGGGAGAGCAATACCATCTTCATGGAAGGGCGCCGATGACGAAGCGCACTTTTTGCGAGCAGCGCCTCATCCGCGCGAGAGCTATTGAACGACGAGATCAAGTCCAGGAGCCTCCAGGAGTTCCGGGGCACGCGGCAAACCCATGCGGGACGCCTCCTGGAATAGCATCTCGCGCATCCACTGGCTTGCCGGATCGCTATCGTGAAGGGCCGGCCACTGAACGGCCTCGGTGAGCGGGGGAAGTGGCAGCGGAAGTTCGACGATCCGCAGCGGCATTGTCTTTGCGAAATGCTGCGCCAGCCGCAAGGGCACGGTCCCTATACGCTCGGTCCCCACCAGCATGGGCGGAATCATGCTGAAACCCTGTACGACAACCTCGACACGTCTCTTGAGACCGTGCTCGCGCAAATACCACCCTTCGATGGTGGGTCTCCGCATATTCCCGAATTTGACTGCAACATGCCCCATCGACATGTATCTCTCGAATGTAAGTGGCTCTGACAGTTGCTCGTTCGTCCGGCAGCCGACGCACACGAATTTATCCTCAAACAGTGCTGTGTGAGGATGCGTCGACATGAACACGTCCGGCATAATCAGAAAATCGATGTCGCCGCGCCGGAGAAGCTCCTCGAAGTCGTCGGCGAGTGGCAGACAATCAAAGCTGACTCCGGGAGCTTCTTGCGCCGCACGCTCCACGATCTTTTCAAAGAACACGAGGGTGACGTAATCGGAAAGGATGATCCTGAAGCAACGATCCGACTGGGCCGGGTTAAACGGTTGCCGGGAAACAATGGAGAGCTGGATGTGCAGCAGAGCCTCGCGCACCGCGGAGGCGAGTCCTTCAGCACGCGGTGTTGGAATAAATTCGCGGCCAGCCATTGTAAATAGCTCATCGCGGAAATAGGTGCGTAACCGGGCGACGGCCGCGCTCATCGCTGGCTGGCTCAGGTTGATGCTGCGTGCCGCCGCCGTGAGGTTCCGCTCGGCCATCAGAGCGTCGAGCGCGACGAGCAGATTTAGATCAAGACCCTTGAATCGCATATCTTCATCTATCCATAGCGTGGATGTATGCCATTCCAAACCACCAGTATTCTTAATTAGTAATACAATTGGTTCGAAATCAAGGCGGACGCCGGCAGACTTTCGTAGGGGTCAGCCGACGCGGTCGGATGACTGTTTTGTATCGCGGTTCGCTTCCGGTCCAGCCTTGCAGCGGATCCCGACAAGCCGCCCATGTCCAAAGGGCACACAGCACGGTCTGAGAGACGTTGCTTGAACCTGCGCCTACGCCGGCCGTATCGCTACCTCACGTCGAGCATGGCCGGATAGAGCCTCGGCCGGGCCGTTGCGCGTGACCGAGTTGACCGCGGGGATGATCTTGTCTCCCCAAAGCTCGATTTGCCGGAGCATCGTCTTCTGGTCGAAATCGCCCAACTGGGTCTGAATGGCGATCTGAGACGGTTTCAACACACTAATTTCTTCCAGCAGCCGGTCGATCACCCGATTCACACTGCCGATCGGCAGGTTATCGCGCATACTCTCGAACGACAGGTCCTGTTGCGTCGGGGTTTCCTCAAGCAGATAGCCGTCCCGGCTCTGCTGGCGGCGCTGATGCAACGCTTCAGACAGCCGTCGCTGGAAGCGGGCGTTGTCGAGATAGCTGTTGATCTCCGCCTCGTGGTCGCTGGCAAAGCAGCAGCGTAGCAGCGATATCTTGGCATTCGTGACATTCTTGCTCTCGGAAGCCGCTGCGTTCTCGATGCTTTTGCGCAGCGCACCTAAAGCATCCAAGCCGTCGTGAAATGCTGTGACGAACAAATTGTGGCCCTCGCGATAAGCCCTTCTCATCCTGCGCTCCGACCCGGCCGCGATCCAGATCGGCGGGGTCGGCTTTTGGATGGTGCGCACTGAAATCGCGGTGGGAGGTATTGTCTCATACTGGCCGTCATGCTCGAAGATCTCCTGGTTGAGCCCCTTGAGGAGGATGT